>JBOGUG010000256.1:0-2174 GCA_050696115.1 Promineifilaceae bacterium (SeqCode)
TTTACAACCCGCACGCCATCACCTGGGCCGAGGTAGGCGCCGAGGGCCAGGCCCACCGCCAGCACGAGAGCGCGCTGGCGGCCGGGCACTATATGCTCTCAGGCGACTTCTTTGAGAATTACGAGAAGTACAATCGCTACTTTGAAATACTCGAGAATCCCAATACCTTCAAGCTGTATAAGAAGACAATCATTGACCGCAAGGCGTACAATGAGCCGTCTTGCTTCAGCCGCTGGGACGAGGTCTTCGCCGACATGGAAGAGTGGGACCGGCGGCGCATCGCCGATTACATGCAGTATGACCCGGCGCCGCCAGCCCCGGCCGCTTCGGCCGCCTGATCGGGCTTGGGGAGCCGCGCCTCTCGCCGGCCGCGACAAACGAAGCGTGAGCAGCGATGAATGGCCGCAAGCGCCTGAGCGTGGGCATCTCCCATCGCCGGACGGTGCCGGCCGAACTGTAGGCCGGCGGGCGCTGGCGCTGCTTTTCTACTCAATCGCGGATTAGATTCACATGGGAATATAGTTTTGAAGACGCTCCTGGTAGGCCTGGACGCCGCGTGTTGGGAATATGTCAGGCCACTATTGGAGGCCGGCCGGCTGCCGGTGCTGGGCAGCCTGATGCAAGCCAACTGTTGGGGCGTGTTGGGGTCCAGCATGCCGCCCTGGACGCCGGCCGCCTGGGCCTCTATCGTTACCGGCAAGAACCCCGGCAAACACGGGATCTTCGACATGCTTTGGCGCCGGCCGGGGGGCTACGAGGCCACGCCAACCAACGCGAGCCTGCGCCTGGGCACGCCCTTTTGGAAACGCCTGAACGAGCGCGGCCTGCGCGTTGGCCTGGTCAACGTCCCCTTCACCTACCCGCCAGCGCCGCTGGACGGCTTTGCCGTCTGCGGCTTCGGCACCCCCGACCGGGCCGACGGGCCGGTCACCCATCCGGCCGAGTTGCTGGCGTGGATCGAAGCGGAGCATGGGCCATATGAGCCGGCCGTGGCGGCCGACTTCCTGCAGACGGCCGCGCCGCGAGCGATATTAGAACGCGAGAAGGAGCACCAGTCCCGCCAGGTTCAGATCGCCATAGGCTTGGCCCGGCGCTATCAGGTGGATGTGTTGGTCCAGAACCTGATGCTGACCGATCACGCCAACCACAAGATGCCGAGCGTGGAGATGGTCCAGGAAGCCTACGTCCATTCGGATGGCGACCTCGGCCGGCTGATCCGGGCGCTGCAACCGGAAAACGTGCTGGTCATCTCAGATCACGGCTCCAGCCGCCTCAAAGGCGACTTCTTGCTGTACCAGTGGCTGCGCGACCAGGGCTATTACGCGCAGCTGGAGCGGACGCCCAGGGAACGCTCGGCCGCCCTGAACTGGCTGCTGCGGCAATGGTTTGGGACCCGGTTGGGCTGGTCTGGCCCGGCCGAGCGCTTTACGCGGCGGGCAGTCAGGAGCGCGCTGCCGGCCATGCCGGCCGGGATACAGGAGCGCGCCTGGGCCAAGATCGAGCAGGCCCTGCCCTTCGCCCGCGCCTACAGCCGCTACACGGACCGGCCCGACGGCCGGCGCAGCCGGCTTTTCCCCGGCTCAGTTTATTCCGGCCTGCTGTACTTGAACCTGGCTGGCCGGGAGGCAAACGGGGTCGTGCCGGCCGGGCAGCGGCAGGAATTGCAGGCTGAAGTCGCGGCCGGCCTGAGCGCCATTCAGGACCCGGACACGGGCCGGCCTTTGTTCAGCCGCATCTGGACAGGGGCCGAGCTATATCATGGCCCGGCGGCCGAATCGGCCCCGGACCTGATCCTGGACAGCTATGACAGCCAGTGGAATATCCGCAGCGCCCAACTTACCCCGGCCGGCTACCGGGTTCGCGAGCGCTATTTTGTGGCCGCCACCCACGGCCGGGACTTCGGCTGGCACACCCGGGATGGCCTCTTCGTCTGGTCGGGGCGGGCCTTCCGGCCGGCGCCGGCCGATTACAGGGCCAATTTGCTGGACGTGCCGGCCACGATGCTGCATTTGCACAGCGCGCCTGTGCCGGAAGATTACGACGGCCGGGTGCTAACCGAGTTGCTCGGTCCCGGGCTGGCCGAGCGGCCGGTGCAGCGCCAGGCCGGCGACAATGGGGCTGCGCCGGCCGGAAACGGCTTCAGCGCGCTAGAGGCCGACAGGCTGGCCGCCCAT
>JBOGUG010000257.1:0-12157 GCA_050696115.1 Promineifilaceae bacterium (SeqCode)
GGGCCGCGCCGGCCGCAACCAGGCCAAAGTGGCTCAAGACCTGGCGCATCGCCTCGGCCACTTTCTGCAGCGGCGCTTCGGCGCTGAAATAAAAGCTGGCCGGGGCCGGCACGCGCCAATCCTCCAACCCCCGTCCGGCCAGCACCAGCGCCGGCCGGCCCAACGCCGCGGCCAGATGGGCCGTAAAGGAGTCGGCGCAAATGGCGGCCTGGGCCCCCGCCAACGCATCGGCGACGCCCGCCAGCGGCAGGCTGCGGCCGTTCTGGCCGCCGGCCACACCGGCCGTTGCCCCGGCCGGAAGCCGGGCCGCCAGCGACCGAGCTATCTCCCGCGCAAAGCGCCAGGTTGCCAGATTGGGGCCGGGGTCAAGGACAAATTCCAGCCGGCCGGCCGGCCTGTCGGGCGCGATTGCCGCCAGCAGTTGGCTCCAATAAAGCGGCGACGGGTCATATTTTGAGGTGAAGGGCGAAACATACAGGCGCAGGGCTCCGCCGGGCGGGCCTGGCCGGCGGCGCGCCACGCTGAAACGGCCGGCCGGCTCCGGCCGCAGCCCCAGCGCGCCAGCCAGATAATCGAAGCCGTGGTAGTAATTGCCAAAATAAGCCGGCGGCGCCTGCAACCGGTAGAGGCAGCGGCGCGTGTTATCAACGGCCGCCGCCCGCTGGGCCCCCAGCGACAGCTCCACGTAACGCGGCAAGAGCGCTTCCTCAC
This sequence comes from Promineifilaceae bacterium (SeqCode), assembly GCA_050696115.1. GTDB lineage: Bacteria > Chloroflexota > Anaerolineae > Promineifilales > Promineifilaceae > UBA11865. Next base: position 712 of record JBOGUG010000257.1, read on the forward strand.
AGACCACCTGGTAAAGATCAGGGCTCTCGAAGTCGAGCAAAAAGACCAGGTCAAAGCGGCCGAAGGCCAGCTCGCCGCGCAGCGCCTGCACCAGGGTCAGGTAATCGTGGTATGGGTGAACTTCATCCACGCCGCGCACGCCGCGCCAGATGTCCTGGTAGCCCGAAAGCAGCACGATCTCGGCCGCCGGGCAGGCCGCCTTGATCCAGGCGGGCAAGGGAAAGGTGATCACCTCATCGCCGATGCCGATGGCCGGCCCCGCCAACAGCAGCACGCGCCTGAGGCCCGCCCAGAAGTCGGGCTGGAGCGGCCGGCCGATCACCAGCACATCCGAGGGGAGGGCCGTCTGGGCCAGGGGGTGCAGGGTCAGCTGCAGCCGCCCAGCCATCTCGTGCAGATTTTGGGGCTGCATTCCCCGCAGCAGCATGACCACCTGGCTGAGCCGGCGATCTTCGACCTCTGGCAGCGACAGCCCCAGGGCGCGCAGGCCGCTAATTCGCTGCCAGGCGTAATGCAGATTGCTCTGGCTGATCGGCCGGCGCGACAGAAAAAAGAGATAGCGGTCGAGGACAATCAGCGGCAGCCGCTGCTCGGCCGGCGCTAGCAGCTCTGGGCTGGCCGGGGCGGCCGGGGGCGTCATGCGTTGGGCCACTCCACCGGGGCAAAGCCCGCCAGCAGCCAGCGGCCGTCAGGCTGGCGCGCGAAGAAGGCGATGCGCCGCTCCAGGATCGAGCGCCGGGCCTGGTCATCTTCGCGCCAGGCGTCAATCAGCGTCTCGGAGTAAACCAGGATGCCGTCGGGGTGGAGGATCGGCTGGGGAATTTCCACCAGGGCAACCTCCAACTCCCAGCCGCGCAGCGAGTCCAGCATAAAGCGGATCTTGCGCTCCAGGCCGGCCGCGTCAACCTCCTGGTCCTCTTCCAGCATGTGGAAGTCAGGCGCCACGTAGGCCATGGCCCCGGCCACGTCGCGCCGGCCGACGGCGTGCAAAAAGCTGTAGAGCCCCTCGATGACGCTGTCGGCGTCAATATCCAACAGCTCCTCTTCCGGCTCGGCCAGCAGCAAACGCAGCCCAATCCAGGGTGAGAGGGGTGGGCTGGCTTGATCGTCCGGCGGGCTGTTTAGGGCGGCCGGCAGGCCGGCGAAGTACTCATCCCAGCCACCTCGCCCGGCGGCCGGGCGAAACCACCAGCTCAGGCTGTCGGTGGCGCTCAGCCGGCCGCCGGCCGGTGGAAAGGGCACCCGGCTCTCTTCCCAGGGTGCCAGGCCGGCCGGCGCGCCATCCTCGCCTTCGGCCAGGATGGCGTGCAGCAATTCCAGCGCCTGTTCAAGCCTGGGGTCGCTCTCCTTTCTGCCTGGCAACATACAGGGCCTCTCTTCGGCGCGGGTTGTGTCAGCCCGGCGCAATCCAGCACAGCCAACGTGGCCAGGGGAACAAAGCTGACCTGGGAAGAGGGCTTAGGAGAGAGGGGTAGCCTGACTAAGCAGTCGCCTGGGATGTTATAATGTCCGGCGCGAGAGCCTTTGCGCCGCGTCCGGCATACCCTCGTAGCCTGATCCGGCCAGCATTCGATATTATACGGAACGTAGCTTCCAATTGACAAACCAGGTCGTTTGCCGCCGGCCAGGCGCAAGCAGAGGAAGGCGGCAGGTCCCCAATGATCCTGATACTGACCGGCCCGCCAGCAGCCGGAAAAAACACGGTCGGGGCGCACATCGCCTCGCGCCTGGAGCGCTGCGCCCTGATTGACGTGGACCTCCTCCGCCTGATGGTCGCCCGGTCCTTTGCGCTCCCCTGGGATGGCGCCGAAGGCGCGGCCCAGTTGCGGCTGTCAGTTCACAACGCCGCCCACTTGGCGCGGAGCTTTGTCGGGGCGGGCTACCGGGTCGTGATCCTGGATGTGCTGACGGCCGAGACGGCCTGCGCCTATCATCTTTTATTGGATGAGCTTGATCACGTCATCGTGCAGCTCCTGCCCCCATTTGAAGAGGTGCGCCGGCGCGTCCAGGCCCGGGCCAAGCGCTTGAGTGACGCCGAGCTCAGGCTCCTGTATGGCTGGCAGGAGGCGTTGACCGCCTGCGATCAGCGCATTGACAACAGCGACCGGCCGGCTCACCTGTTGGCCGCCCAGTTGGTTGCGTCGGTGTTTGGCTCGAATGACTGACATCCGGCCATTGCGCGATCCCACCCGGCGCTTTCCCCGACCAGCCCAGCCGTCAGATGTCCTGCTGGTGCAGCCGGCCGCCAGCCTGTCGCCAGAGCAGATCTTCCGCTTCCTGACGGACCCGCACTCGGAGCCGTGGCAGCATCGCCTGGACTGGAAGCATTACATGCGCCTGCTGGCGGTGAACGGCTGGGTTTTCAAGACCAGCGAATGGCACGCCTCCGGGGAGTTGCAAGCCGTGGCCCAAAAAATAGATAGCTGGCAGGCGCAAAGCCGCAAGATCAAGATCTGGCATCCCGATAAGGTCTGGTTTGTTCTGCGCCACAACGGCCGTTATTGGGCCTGCAGCGCCACGCCCAGGCTGGTGACGCTCCAGGATTCCGAGAAGGCTCAGTTTCGGATTGGGAAGCTTTTTCAGATCGCGCTGCGGGCGAGGTGGGTTTCCCTGGGCTTGTGGATTCTGTTCAGGTTCGGCCTGCTGCTTGACTTCAAGAAAGAGAACTTCGCGATCGAGCTGGGCGCCAAACGGATCTACTACATTGACGATGAGCTGTACACCTTTGACAGCGTGTATGACTTCTTGAGGCGAAGAATTCGGCCGCTCTCCTGACACGGCCGGCAACGGGGAAAGATCGGCCGGGGCCTAGGGCCCGGCCGGCCAGCCGAGCGCCAATTCTGCCAGGTCAAGGGAGCGCCCGCGGCTCTCGGCCGCCGCCAGCGCCTCCGGGCCGAGGGCGGCCGCCGCCTCGGGCAGCAAGGCCTCGGCCTTCGCATATGCCTGTTTGGGGCTGGAAGGGTGGGCGCGCACGGCCGCCAGCAACGCCGCCGCCCAGGCCCACTCCCGCTCGGCCGCCAACAGGGCAGCCACCTCAATCAGGACTTCCAACAGAACCGGCGTCGCCTGGATCGCCAGGGCCATCTCGATGGCCTCACGGTAGCAGCCGCGCGCCTCAGCGAAATCGGCCGCGGCCCGGCTGGTGTTGCCCAGGTGGTTCAGGGCATGGGCCGCGCCCAGCCGGTAATTGATCTCCCGGCAGACCGCCAGGCTTTTCGTGTAGAGCTCGCGGGCCTCGCCATAATCTCCCTGGCCATAGGCGACGTTGCCCAGGTTGGTCAAGGCATAGCCCAGCCCCTTGCGGTCGCCCAGCTCCCTGAAGATAGTCAGGCACTCTTCCAGGTCGTCCTGGGCCGCATCATACTTGCCCAGCAGGTAGCCCACGTAGCCCAGGTTGTTGAGCGAATAGGCCACGCCGCGCCGGTCGCCCACCTCGTGCTTGATGGCCACGCTCTCCAAGTAGAGCCGGCGCGCCTCCTCGTACTCGCCCAAGGCTTCGGCGACGCTGCCCAGGTTGTTGAGGCACAGGGCCACGCCGCGCCGGTCGCCGCGCTCGCGCTGCAGGGCCAGGCTCTGGCGGTAATAGTCCTGGGCCTTGGCGTAATCGCCCAGGGTGTAGGCCCTATTGCCCAGGCGCAGCAAGACGCTGGCCACGCCGCGCCGGTCGCCGAACTCCTGGTAGATTGCCAGGCTCTGCTGCTGTAAGTCGCCGGCCGTCTGGTGGTCGCCGGCCGCCTCGGCCACCACCCCCAGCACGCTCAGCACCGGCGCCAGCTCCAGCTGGGCCGCCTGCCCTCGGAGCAGCTCAAGGCTGCGCTCCAGCGTCTGCCGGCCCTGTTCCAGCAGCGCCAGGCGCACTTGCAGGCGGCCCTGGCAAGAGAGCAGCCGGCCGAGCAGCCTGGCATCGCCTGCCCTGGCCGCCAGCGCCGCGGCCGCCCGCCCGAAGCGCTCCACGCCTTCGTAGAACCAGCCCCGCGTTTCGTAGAAGCGGAAGAGCGGCTCCAACAGGGCGTCGGCCGCGACCAGGTCGTCGTGGGCCAGCGCCCAGCGCCAGGCCTGGCGCACGTTCTCGATCTCCTCCCTAATCTCAGCCAACGCCCGGCTCTGCTCCTCAGCCTGCAAGCTGGCCTCCCGCTCCTGCAGAAATCCGGCGTAATAGTGGCAGTGGCGGGCGGCCATTTCCTCCCTGTCGGCCGGGCCATCCGGATCGGCCGCGGCTTTTTCGGCCGCGTATTGGCGCAGCACCTGCGGCAGCTCGTAGCGGCCGCCTCGGGTCATGCGCAGCAGCGACTTGTCTGCCAACGCCAGCAGCAGGCCCAGCCCCGCGCCGGTCACCTCCTCGGCGGCCGGGGCCCGAAAGCCGCCTTGAAAGACCGACAGCTTGTGGAAAGCCGCCCGCTCCTGGTCGCTCAACAACTGCCAGGAGTGCTCAAAAACCGCCCGCAGGCTGCGATGCCTTTCCGGCACGTTGCGCAAGGTCGTGGCCAGGAAGTCCAGGCTGGTCTCAATCTGGCGGGCGATCTCCTGGCAGGAGAGCACCCGCACCCAGGTCGAGGCCATTTCAATGCCCAGCGGCATCCCGCCCACCAGTTGGCAGATGTGGACCACGTGCGGCCACTCGGCCGGGCTGAAGGCAAAGCCGGCCGCCACCTGGCCGGCGCGCTGGACGAACAGTTGCACGGCCGGGCTGGCGGCGACCGCGGCCGTGTCCCCGTTCGGGCAGCGCAGGCCGCGGATCTCCAGCAGCCACTCTTCCAGCAGGTTCAGCCGCTCCTGCGAGGTGATCAGGAGTTGGACGCCGGGGCCGCTGGCCTGAAGGATGTTGGCCAGCAATTGGGCGCCATCCAGCAGGTGCTCAAAGTTGTCCAGCACCAGCAAGAGCTCCTTTTCGCGCAGGTAATTGAGCAATTGGTCCATGTCGTCGCCCCGGCCCTGGCCGCCGTAAAAGGAAAGCTTGAGGGCGTCCGCAACCGCCGAGACCAAATAATCGGCCGAGCTAACGGCCGCCAAAGGCACGAAGTGGACGCCATGGGCGTAGCGCTCTTTGCGCCGGCCAGCCACCTCCAGCGCCAGGCGCGTCTTGCCAATGCCGCCTGGCCCGACCACAGTCACCAGCCGGCACTGGGGGTTGTCCAAAAGGGCCTCCAGCTCGCCCAGCTCCTCTTCGCGGCCCACGAAGGAGGTCAGCGGCCGGGGCAGCCTCGGGGCGGGCCCCTGTGCCCGCCCGGTCGGCTTTTCTGGCTTGGCGGGGGCGGCCGCAGCCGTGCGGGCGGCCGGCGCTTCCACCTCGCCGCGCATCAGGTGCTCGTAGAGGGCGACGGTTTCCGGCTCCGGCTGCACGCCCAGCTCCTCTTTGAGGAGGCGGCTGCATTCCTCAAACTGGCGCGCCATGGCCGAGCGGTTGCCAGACCAAGCGTAGAGGCGCATCAGCTCCTGGTGGGCCGGCTCGTGCAGCGGGTCCAGGGCCAGCCAGCGCCGGGCTGGCCCGATGGCCGCCTCATTCTCCCCTAGAAGCGCGTGGCAGCGCGCCAAAAGTTGCAACGCCTCGGCCAAGCCGAGGCGCAGGCTTTCGGTCTGCAACGACTGCCACTCGTCGAAAGCGGCGCTGTCGTAGAGCGTGAAGCCTTCCAAAAAGAGGCCGCGCTGAAGCTGGACGGCTTCGGCCAGCAGGGGCAGGGCGCTGGCGCAATCCCCGCCCTCGCCGCCGGCCGCCCGCCTGCCCTCTTCCAAAAGCTGGCCAAAGCGGGCCACGTCCAGCCACAGGCTCGGCCCCTCCACCAGTTCAATCGTCGCCCGGTCGGCCGCCAACCACTCCTTGCCAAGGGCCTTGTTGAGCGCCGCCAGGGTGCGGCGCAGGGCGCCCTGGGCGTGCGGCTCGTCCGAGTCGGGCCAGAGCAGGGCGGCCAAAGTGTGACGGCTCTGCGGCCGGCCGGCCAGGGCGAGGTAGGCCAGCAAGGCGACCGCCTTGCGCGTGTCCACGGCAAGCGCGGCGCCGTTCACCTCAATCTGGGGCACGCCCAGCAGGCGAATGGTGAGACGGCTCATCGGCGTGACGTTCAATTCTTGCCCGCGCCGGGCAGGCGGCCGGGCCGGCCGCCTGCCCCTCGCTCACTCTATTATACGGCCTAGGCCCAAATATGAATGCGCGCCAGCCGTAACGCTGCCGTAGCCATCCCGTAACGCCGGCCCTGTAAAGTGGGGCTAGCTAACGTTGGTTAGCCAAGGATTGGACGAATGGAGGTTACCTAACAAATGAGCATCCCCACCCTCTTGCGCGCCGGCCGGCAGCATAACGCCCGGCCGGCCATTTTGGCTGCCTTGTTGCTGGCCGTCCTGCTGGCCCTGCCCGGCTCGACGGCCCGCGCCCAGGACCCCGCCGCGCCGGCCGCCTCCGGCTGGAACCTGGTCAAGTTTCCTCAGGGCCAACCCCTGTGCAGCGGCCTTGGCTTCCAGGGCGCCGTCTACTACGACCGGCTGGACTGTGGCTTCGGTTACGTCAGTGTGACCGGCCCCACGGCCGCCTCCGTGGTAAAGGTGCAGATCCTGGACGGGCTGGGCTTCGTCCGCAGCACCCAGACCACGAGCTACCGGGCCGAAGACGACGCCTGGGAGTTCTCGATCACCCCCGCGGCCGCCTGGCAGCCGGGCCTGATCACCCTCCGCGTCAGCGAAGTGGACGGCCAGGCCGGCAACTTCGGCGAGACGAACATCTACCTGAACCAGCTTGGGGCGACCGTGGCCGTGGCCGAATCCAACCTCCCGCCCGGCTCGCCGGTGACCGCCGTCGGCACGCTGTACGAGGTTGACCAGGTGCCGCCGCTGGCCGCGCCCAACCGCACCAACGTCGGCGCCACCTTCTACCTGCAAGTCCGCACCCCGGCCGGCGATGTGCGCGGCCCCTACGGCCCCTACGCCGCCAATGCCCTGACCGGCGCCTTCAGCGCCACCCTGCCCGGCGCGGCCACGGCCGGCGTCAGCGCCACCCAGGAGACCGGCTTCCAGGTTGACCTGAGCGTGGAGGTGGTCAACGCCTCCTACAGCGACCCGGCCACTGGCCTGTGGGCGGCCGAACGCGCTGGCGGTGGCGCCGTCACCATCGTCGTTCCGCCCGACAGCTTGCTGATCGAAACCAGCTTTGTCTCTTCGCTGGGCTGGGTCAAGCCAGGCGAAAGCTACCCCTTCCGGGTGGCCGTCAAGAACTTCACCTTCAGCCCGGCGGCCAACGCCCTGGTCACCATTCCGGCCGTTGACGGGACGACCTTCAACCAGGTTGTGCCCCTGAGCGGCTCCGGCAGCGCGGCCGTCAACGGCGACGGCTCGATCACCTGGACGATTGGCGCGCTGGCGGCCGGCTCGCCCGGCAGCCCGGTGGTCAAAACGCTGGTGGTCGAGGCCCAGGCCGACGCGGCCGGCCAGGACCCCCAAATCGTCTGGAAGGACCTCTCCAGCACGGCCACGCTGAGCTACGACGGCGGCCCGGCCGGCCTCAGCGCCATGAGTCACGGCCCGAAGGTCATTCCGCCGGCGAGCGCCTTCGACACCGCCCGCTACGGCGACCGGCCCTTCCCGGTGGTGCCGGTGGACTACTTCGACCGCAAGCACCAGGAGAACCACACCGGCGACGCCCTCTCGGCCAAGGTCAACTCGCCGGCCATCCCCGGCTCGACCTTCAACCTGTTCCAGGAGATCTCACTGGGGCAGCTCTTCCCGCACGGCGCGGTGCCGTCGAGCGGCATCGCCAGCGCCGGCTGGGAGTACGCGCCCGACTTTGCCTTCAGCGCGTTGCAGCCCCAGGGCACCTGCTCAGGCTTCACCTTCAAGGACTTCGCCGGCACGGCCGTGCTGCCCGAACGCATCGTCAACGGCTGGTACCAGCTGCCGGGCACGACCCACTATTACGGGGCCGACCGCTTCGGCTCCGCCCTGCCGGGAGCCCTGCTTGGCGTTGGCCCCCTGCTGGACATTGACTCCGCCTGTGGCCCGACCGGCAAGGCCGTCTACGACGCCGCCCAGATCGCCGACCCGGAGATTGACTACAACGACTTCGACACCGACAAGGACGGCCTGGTGGACTTCTTCATGATGGTCTTTGTCGGAGCCGGCGGCAACGGCGCCTCGCAGACCGAGGTGCCGCCCTACGACAACATCTGGCCCCATTCCACCAGCCTGGAGTTCTACTTCACCGATGCCGAGACCGGCCTGAAGGGTTACATCTCCGACGATCAGCTCAAGAGCCAGGCGGAAGTGCCCCAGTGCTGGACCTCGGCCGCCTACGCCCAGTTCGATGACTGCGCCGCCAACGGCGGCACAGGCCTCGATGCGCTGCCCGTCTACGTGCGCGTCGGCCCCTACAACGTCAACCCGGAAACGGCTATTGACCGGGCCAGCGTCATCTCGCACGAATACGGCCACTCGCTGGGCCTGCCCGACTTCTACTCAACCGGCGACCGCTCCACCTACGGCGATTGGAACTTGATGGCGACTGACAAGTCGCACTTCATGGACATCTTTGGCCGGCAGGAACTGGGCTGGATCGTGCCGGTGCCGCTCAATCCGGGCGAGACGCGCACGGTAAGCGACTGGCGCGACTCCAAATTGGACACGGGCGAGATCCACTGGCAGCAGCCCGACGGCGCGCCCTACACGCTCTCGGCCGCCAACGGCCACCAGAACGTGCACAACACCGAAGCCTACGTGGCCAAGCTGCCGCCGCGCCTCCTGATTGACCCGGCCATTGTGGCCAACGGCGCCTCCCCGGATCACGTCTGGTGGTCGGGGTCGGGCAACGACTTCGGCTGCCCCCCGGCCGGCGGCCACAACCTGGATGTCTTCCTGCCTGAGCTGGCCAACTTCGCCCCCGGCACCCCGGTCAGCGTCGAGTTTGCCTCGCTGTGGAACATCGAATGGGACTTTGACTACGGCTTTGTCATGGTCTCCACCGACGGCGGTGCGACCTACCAGTCGGTGGCCTCGGCCAACGGCTACACCACGCCCCAGGCCCAAAATCCGACCGCCAACGCCTGCCAGGCTCAGTTCGGCAACGGGCTGACCGGCACGACGAAATCCTATCAGGACGGCACCCAGGAGGTGGATAGGCTGGCCGGCATCTACCCGGAGCCGGACGGCTTTGTGCCCGACAGTTACGACATCTCCTTCGCCGCCGGCAGCCAGACCGTGCTGCGCTTCTCCTACGCCACCGACCCCGGCTTGGCCAAGCCTGGCTGGTTCATTGACAACCTGACCGTCAGCGCTGGCGGGGCCGTCATCTACCAGACCGACTTCGAGGCCGGCTCCGAGGATCCCCGCCTCTTCAACGGCGGCTGCCAGGGCGACACGGCCGTGGCCGAGAGCTGCACCGACGGCTGGACCTATGTTTCGTCGGCTGCCGGCTCGCCGGCCGACCACGCCTACTACCTGGAGATGCGCGACCGCTCCAGCTTCGACCTGGATGGCAAGGGCGAGAACGACCGAGATCCCATCGCCTTTGAGCCCGGCCTGCTGCTGGTCATCACCGACGAGGCCCACGGCTACGGCAACACCGGCGTCTCTAACCCGCCGGCCCAATCGCCGGTGGACTCCCAGCCGGAGCCCGGCGTGGATATCCCCAACCTCGACGACGCCGCCTTCAAGCAGGGTGACAACTACTCGGACTCTGGCCCGGCCGGCTGGGTGGACAACTACAGCGACCCGGACGACCCCCAGGGGGCTGACGCCTGGCGCCACCTCTTTGACTGCCTCACCTTCAGCGTAGACGCCCTCTCCGGGGCCAGCAATGGCCCGGCCACGGCGCCGGGCGACCTGACCGGCGACGTCACCTTCAGCCTGGGCGCCGGCTGCGCCGCCTTCGACTACGGCCATGCGGGCGGCGACGACGACCCGGACCCGCCGGCCGATGTGGCCGGCCGCGCCACCGGCGGCGGCTGGCTGCTCACCAACGAAGGCAAGAAGCTGAACTTCAGCTTTGACGTGGAGCGGGCGGCCGACGGCGGCCTGAGCGGCCAGGTGAAGCTGCACGACAAGGGCCAGGCCAAAGTGGAGCTGACCGAGCTGACCGCCATGACCGAGCCCAGCGCCGCCTGCGACATGGCGGCCGGCCCCAAGGCCGTCCAGCTGCAGGGCAACGGCACCTTCAACGGCGCGGCTGGGGCATCCTTCCGCGTCTGCCTGAGCGACCAGGCCGAACCGGGCGCCGGCGCTGACCGGCTGCTGCTCGAATGCCTGGCCGGTTGCAGCTACAGCAGCGCCGGCCGCGTTCCCGACGACGTCATTGACGGCGGCAACCTCCAGGTGGCCGTGGAAGTTAGCGGCGATGGCGGTGGCGGCGATGGCGCCCCGCCTGAGCCGGCCACGGCGACGCTGGATCCCATCTTGCTGGCCGAGGGCGCGCCGGGCCAACTCCAACTCTTCACGGTGACGGTCTATGACCAGAACCAGGCGGTGCTGGCCGGGGCCAGCGTCAGCCTCAGCCGGGTGGCGGCCGACGGCAGCGTCGAAACGCTGACCGCCCTGGCCGACCTGGCCGGCGTGGCCACCTTCAGCCTGATCAACCTGAGCCAAACGGCCGAGTACATCGCCTCGGCCGGCGCTATCCAGTCTAACGCGGTCGAAGTGAGCCCACTTTTGCCGTAGTGGTAACCTCCAGGTGACGGAGCGCCCCGGCCGGCTGTTCGCCGCGGAACCGGGGCGCTCCCGTTGCCAATCGGGCCGCGCTCCCCTCCTGGCATTCCGGGCAAGGCGGCTGCCCCTAGCCACGGGCTCTGGCCCCTTCGCGGGCAGAGATGCCTGCGCCACAGACAGGACACCCGCCAGCCGTAGGGGCGAGGCAGCCAGACAGGAGCGGGCCAACAAATAGGAACGGCGGCGGCCGGCAGCCCGGCCCTGCGTCCTTGGCTGGATGATGCGGCCAGCAATTGCAGCCCAGCCTGAATAGGAAACGCCCGTGGCCGTATATATAATAGAAGGGTGGCTGGCGGCGCGCCGAGCCGGCCAAGAGGAGTGAGAGAGGAGCAACCCATGACCTTACGCTCGCACCGGGGAGCCTTCTGGCTGGCCCTCGCCGCCTTCTGCCTGCTGGCGCCGGGACAGGCGCGCGGCGGCCCGGCCGGCAAGCCGCAGCCAATCCGGCTGGCCTACGCTACCTTCGAGCCGCTCCAGGCCGGCGAGCCGGAGATTCCGGCCGAATGGCGCGCCCCGGCCGGCAGCCCCTACGCCTTGCTCCAACTCCAGGGCCCGGCCCAGGCGGCTTGGGCGGCCGACCTGCAGGCGCTGGGCGTCGTTTTCTACGGCTACCTGCCGGAGCACGTCTACGTGGTGCGCCTGCCTGCCGGCGGCCGGGCCGCCGTCGCCGGCCATCCGGCCGTGCGCTGGCTCGGCCCGCTGCACGGCGCCTATAAGCTCAGCCCGGCGGCCAGAGGCGGCCGGCTGGCGCTGGCGCTCTTCCCTGGCG
>JBOGUG010000258.1:0-4760 GCA_050696115.1 Promineifilaceae bacterium (SeqCode)
GTACAACGCGGCCGCGTTGGCAGGCTGGCGCGTGCTGAGGGTGACGGCGGGGCACGTCGCCGAAGGCCGGGCGGCCGGCTGGGTGCAAGAGGCTCTTGGGGGCGGCTCGCATGGCCCATAGTGGCGCGAATTCCGGCCTTACGGCCAAACAGCGGCGCGTTATCGAGGCGCTGCTGTCGGGCCTGACCAAAGGGCAGGCGGCGGCGGCGGCCGGGGTTGCGCCGCGCACGATGAGCCGCTGGCTGGCGCTGCCGGCCTTTCAGGCGGAGCTATCGGCCGCCAGTGATGACGCGGTACGGGATGCAACGCGCCGGCTCGTTGGGACGCTGGATACGGCGATATCCGTGTTACAGGACGTAATGGACAACCCGGCCGAACGCGCAGCGGCGCGACTGCGGGCGGCCGAACTGGTGATAAGCCGGGGCCAAGCGCTGTTGGAGCTGCGCGAACTGGCCCAACGGATACAGGCGCTAGAGGAACGGCTGAATGAGGACGCTTAAGCGCCGTCTGGAAAGCTTGGAGGGGCGACTGCCAGCAGCGCCACTTCCTGACCCGCTCATGGAGCTTTGGGACAAGGTGATAATGCTCCACTACGCCGGAGAGGAAATCCCGGCCGAACTGTGGGAGCAATTGCTGGCGGCCGAAGCGGCAGCCGAAAGGGCCGACAAACCGGCTCCCGGCCGCTACTCGTTTCTTGACGCCCTGATGCACGTCTATGGCGACTAACTCCGGCCGCCAGCGGCCGCGCAGAACGGCCGTGCTATTTCAGCATGACAGGAGGGTATCGAGTGGGCACAAAAACGCGCCCTGGGCCAAATTTGAGGCCAATGCGGCCGCGCTAGGCGGAGAATAGGTCGTGACGGTACAATCCCCAAAGATGATTGGCTCTGACTGGCTAACGACGGCGGAGGCGGCCGCGCTGAGCGGCTACAGCATCGAATACCTGCGCCGACTGCTGCGACGCGGCGAGCTTCCCGGCCGGCGCTTCGGGCCAGTATGGGCCATCAGCCGGGAAGCCCTCGACGCTTACCTCCAAGAGTCTAAGCAATCATCCGACGGCCGGCGCGGGCCGAAGTAAGCCAAAGCTGATGCTTGCAGCCCCGCAATCTGTGCTATAATGGGTAGCGTTAATACTACCTAGAAGGCGGTGATTATGGGGTAAGCGAAGTGTGGCAAGCTCCCGGCCGGTAGGAACGCCCTACCCTACTGGCGACGAGGGGCGCTATCGGGTAGGGCGTTAGCGAACTGTCAAGGAAGTATACCGAGATGATGACCTTAAGTGAACTGTTGCAGGAGCCTCAACCTGAAGGGCTGGCAGAACTGCTAGAGGCGCACAGGGTGGCGTTAGAGCTTGAAGGCGACGCCCAGCAGCAAATGCTCCAGCACGAGCCGGGCACGGTGGGCTATGAAGAGGCCCTTGCTCAACTACGGCAAGCGCACGAGCTGCGGGCCTATCACAAGGCCAAGGCACGGGCAGAACTGCCGCCCGGCCGGCCGCCTTTATGGGTGGGGCTCGTGGCCAAGAGCCCCCGGCTCGGCGCCTTAATCCTCTGGCTGGCGCTGCGGGCGGGGGCCTGACTTGCCAGTATTTTGCCAGTAGCCAACGGGCTGCGATACTGGCAAAATAGACCACCGGACTACCCGATTTTCGGCCGAAAGGAGCGGCCACTAGTACCGCCACATATGCCCAGCGAAGCACGCACGCAGCGCTTGCGCCCAGTTGTAGGGGGTATGGGGGACACAGTCCCCCATTCGGACTTCTAATCCGAAGGTTGGGGGTTCGAGTCCCTCCTGGGGCGCCACGCTCTCCAGCACCCGCGCCGGCCCTGATATGGCCGGCGTTCGCGCGTCACATGCTTAAGCTCTTCAGCGTCGCCCAAATGCGGGCCGCCGAGCAGGCGGCCGACGCCGCCGGCGTCTCTTTCGCCCAAATGATGGAGGCGGCCGGGGCGGCGGTGGCCGAGGCGATTGCCGGCCGCGTTCCGCCAGCCGGCCGGACGGTCACGGTGCTGGTGGGGCCGGGCAACAACGGCGGCGACGGCCTGGTCGCCGGCCGTTATCTGGCCCAGGCCGGGGCCGAGGTGGCCTTTTACCTGGCGGCGGCGCGCCCGGCCGACGACCCTAACCTGGCGGCCGCCCACGAGCTGGGTTTGCAGGCGCTGTCGGCCGATTTCGACCAGCGCTTCCGCGTGCTGCGCACCCGCCTCAACGTGACCGACATCCTGGTGGACGCGCTGCTGGGCACGGGCGTCTCGCGGCCGATCGAGGGCGCGCTGGCCCGCCTGTTGGCCCAGGTCAAGGCCGGGGTCGGGGAGCGACGCGCCATCCTGGCGGAGCAGGCCCGGCCGCGCCTGGTCGCGCCCGGCCGGCCGCCGGCCGGCGAAGGCCAGGCCGGCCGAGATCTGGGGAGTGGGCGATTGGCCCTGCCCGGCCCAACGCCATCAATCCGCTCAGCCTCTTATCCCGGCCTGCTGATTGCGGCCGTGGACTGCCCCAGCGGGCTGAATTGCGACAGCGGCGCGCTGGATGAACTGAGCCTGGCGGCCGACTTGACGGTGACTTTCGCCGGGCCGAAGCGGGGCCATTTCACCTTCCCCGGCGCGGCCGCCTGCGGCGAACTGGTGGTGGCCGACATCGGCATCCCGGCTGACTTGGAGGAGGTCAAGGAAATCCCCGTCCAGGTGGTGACGGCCGGCCAGGCGCGCGCCTGGCTGCCGCCCCGGCCGCGGGACGGCCACAAAGGCAGTTTCGGCCGGGTGCTGGTGGCCGGCGGCTCGGCCCGCTATTTGGGCGCCCCGGCTTTGGCCGGGCGGGCGGCCTACCGGGCTGGGGCGGGCCTGGTGGCGCTGGCTGTGCCGGCCGGGCTGCGGCCGGCGCTGGCGGGCCAGCTGCCGGAGGCCACCTACCCCCTGCTGCCGGCGGCCGAGGAGCTGGACGCGCCCTCGGCCCGGGCCTTGCTGGAGATGCTAGGCGATTATCAGGCGCTGCTGGTGGGGCCGGGGCTAGGCGGGGCGGCCGCCTTTTTCGAGGCGCTGCTGGCCCGGCCGGAGGCGCTGCCGCCGCTGGTGGTGGACGCCGACGGCCTGAATTTGCTGGCCAAGTTGGCCGAGTGGCCCAGCCGGCTGCCAGCCGGCAGCCTACTGACGCCCCATCCGGTCGAGATGGCCCGTCTGATGGGCATCTCAGCCGACGATGTGAAGGGGCGCGACCGGCTGGAGCTGGCCCAGGCGAAGGCGGCCGAGTGGGGCCACGTGGTGGTGTTGAAAGGGGCCTACACGATCATCGCTGCGCCCGACGGCCGGGCGGCCGTGCTGCCGTTTGCCGAGCCGGCCCTGGCCACGGCCGGCAGCGGCGACGTGCTGGCGGGGGTCGTTGCCGCCCTGCTGGGGCAAGGGCTGGCCGCCTTTGAGGCGGCCGCCTTGGGCGGCTACCTGGCGGCGGCGGCCGGCGCTTCGGCCGGCGTTGAGGCCGGCCTGCTGGCGAGCGAGATCGCCGACCGGGTTCCGGCCGTTTGGGCGGCGCTCAGGGGCGATCGGCCGGACGCGATCGCGTTTTCGTAGAGGCGGCCGGGGCCTTTTTTGTGGCGCGGGCATCTTGCCCGCGGCCGGGCCGCGGGCCCGGGGCTACGCCCGCCGCGGCCATGCGGGCTGGCGCCCGCCGACGGGCGGGCACGGGGGCCCGCCCTTAGCTACGGGCTAACTGTTACCGGCTGGTCGTAATGGTTGGGGATGAGCTGGAGCCAGGTGTTGCCGATCTGCAACGGCATGGGCCGGCCGGCCGCGTCCACGAAGGTGAACATGTCGTAGCGGCCGGCACGCTGCCAGGTGCCGTCGTAGCGCTGGCCGTCGCGGAAGAGGATGGCCGGGCCGGCGCCGTAAACCTGGGGCTGGATGGAATAAAAGGCGCACTGGCCGTTTATCTCCTGGACGCAGATGTTGTAATCCTCTATGTGATAGGCGAAAAGGGCGACGACGTTGGCGGCCGACACCTGCTGGCTGGTGTTGGCGTCCAGGTGCGGCTTGGCGTCGGTCCAGCGCAGATAGCGGCCGCGGGCAGCGTCGTAGCGCCAATCAATCTCCGAGGTGCGGTAGCTGATGTGCACGTTGCCGGCCGGTTGGCCGCCGGCCGGGGCCTGGCTGCTGAAGCTCATCCAGGTGTTGAACTTCGGCCGGGTGTTCTCGCCGCGCTGCTCCAACGATTGCCAGAAGGTTTCGGGCACCCCATAGAGCGTGTGCTCGAAGGGCTTGTTTTCGCCTGTGCGGTAGTAACCGGGATCGTTGCTCCACAAGATCCGGCCGCGAAAGTCCGACGCCAGCAGGCGCTGGCGCACGCTCTCATGGGCGCCGGAGTAGACCAGGGCGGCGTCGTACATGGCCGGCAGCTCCAGGTCAATCATGCGGGCGCTGCGGATGGGGCCGACCTTCGCCGGCGTCTGGCCGTAGACGAGCAGGCTGAAGCGGGTGATGCCGGCCTCGGTGACGTGCTCGAAGACCAGGTCGGCCGAGTTCAGGCCGGCCTGCGGCCGGACGTACTCCGGCGGCGCGTTCGAGACCTTGATCTCCAGCGGCCGGCGATCGAGGACGGCCGGATCGGCCACTTTCTCGCCCGTCAGCGGGTTGCGATCCAGGCCGAAATCCTGCGGCGCGTCCAGAAGCACGACTTCGGCCGTCGGGCTGGCGGCCGGCGTTGGGCTGTTGGCCGGGGCGGCCTCCGGGCTGGCGGGCGGGGTTGGCGGCCGGCCGAGGCTGGCCGTTGGGGCC
>JBOGUG010000259.1:0-1894 GCA_050696115.1 Promineifilaceae bacterium (SeqCode)
CCAGCCCGCAGTCAGCCATGATCGCGGCCACCGCGGCCGGCTCAGCGTCCACGAAAACGCCCACCAGCAGCGGCCGCGGCCGGCCCAAGGCGGCGGCGATGGCGCGCACGGCCGCCGGTTCCACGGCCCGCTTGCTGGCGGGATAAAAGACGAAGCCAAGCAGGTCAGCGCCCGCCTCGGCCGCCAGGCAGGCATCGCCGGCGTTCGTCAGGCCGCAGATCTTGACCAGAGGCCGGGCCGCCTGCTCGCTCACGCCCGCGCCGGTTAGTCGGCCAGGTCGGCGGCCATCTCCAGCTCGCCCTCGGCCGCGGCCGATTGCGGCCGGGGCCGGTGCAGCCGCCGGCTGGTGGTCACCTGGTTGGCAAAGGCGCGCGTGCCGCCGACCGCCAGCTTGTCGAAGAGAAACTCAAAGGTCTCCTGCAGGCGGCCGCCGAGACCGGCGTGCGCCTCGGCCGGCAAGTCCCACCAGCGGCGCTTAAATGGGCCAATGACCTTTTTGCGCGTCGAATAGAGGAACTGCTCCTGGGTCTTGCCTTCCTTCCACTCGTTGCCAAAGTTCGCCTCACAGTAGGCCATTGCCTCATCAAATTCGCCCTTGGGTAGGTGGTCGAAGACGATGTTCTGGAAGTTGGTCGCCAGATGGATTTCGATGGCGCCCACCTCCGGGAACTTGCCGAAGGCGCTCGCCGGAAGGGTGGAGGCGCCGTGCTGGACCGCCCCGCCCAGGCCGTACTCCTCGCGCGCGGCCCGGCTCAATTCGCCCAGGGTCTCGAAGTCCACGTTCACCTGGGCTAGACTGCCGTCCGGCAGCACGACGCCACCGTGGCTGGTGCCGGTCTGCACCGAAATCTTGGATATGCCGGTCACGCCGGCCGTTTCGCGCCGGTAGCCCTGCATGAAGGCGTGCAGTTCGGGCACGGTCGAGTTATGGCCGCCGACCTCGCCGATCTCGCCGCCCAGCGAAATCGTCACCCCATCCGGCTCCAACTCACGCGCGTAGCGGGTCAGCTCGGCGCAGACGGCGTAGTTGTTGCGCTGCTGGGCATCCAGCTCGTCCGGCCCCAGGTCAACCAGGGTGGAGGAATCAATGTCCAGATTGTAGAAGCCGGCCGCGACCGCCTCGCGCATCAACTCGCGGACGGCATCCACCTCTTTGGCGGGGTCGGCGGCGAAATTCTTGGCCGACACCTGGAAGTGGTCGCCCTGGATGAAGAGCGGGCCGCGAAAGCCTTCCTTGATGGCCGCGCCAAGCACGGCCGCCACGTATTCAGCCGGCCGTTGGTCGGTGTAGCCCATCTCGGAGCGGGCGATCTCGAAGATCAGCGCCCCCACATCCAGCCGGTTGGCGGCCCGGAAGATGGCCCGCGAGGTGGTGAAGTTGAGCATACGGACGTTAATCGCCGGCACGGTGAAGGTGTGCGGCCGTTCGCCTCGGCCGGCGGCCATATACAGCTCGTGGATGGAGGCGGGGTAGATTCCAAGCACTTGGCCGGCCTTCCACAGCAGCCAGCGGGCCGTCTCGCGCACCACGCCCTCGCCAAAAACGGCCGTGTAGACCAGGTCATCGGCCTTGGCGCGCAACTTGGCCTCGTCCGTGACCGTGAGCCGGTCGCCGTCAGCGGCGACGGCGTCTGCCAACCCCTGCAACAATTCGTCTACGCTTGGCGCCAACATGACGTTTCTCCTTAGTAGCCTAATTCGCGGTTGACCGTGTTCAGCAGCGGTTCGCCGGCCAAATAGCGACGCAAATTCTCCGAAAACAGCTCGACGGCGCGCTCGTCGTAATGGGGCGTGAAGCCACTGATGTGCGGGCTGATGATGACATTCTCCATGGCCCACAAGGGACTATCGGCCGGCAGCGGCTCGGTCTCGAACACGTCCAGGCCGGCGCCGG
>JBOGUG010000260.1:0-2809 GCA_050696115.1 Promineifilaceae bacterium (SeqCode)
GGGTCGGGCTGATCTACATGAACGCCAGGTTCTACGTGCCGGCCGTGGGGCGGTTCGCGTCGGCCGATAGTATTGTGCCGGATAACGAGAATCCAGAGGCTTTCAATCGTTATTCTTACTCCTACAACAACCCTGTCAACTTTGTGGACCCAAGTGGTCATGATCCCCTTGATGAACAGTGGCGGGCAGCATTCCAAGCAGCCCATAATCGCTCTCCTGAATGGTACGATAGGTTGATCCGCCTCTTCTCGCTGGCCTTTCCGGACGAGTGGGATTGGAGTGCCTTCTATAGCCCGGATGGAGCGTTGCGCGGCACCGATCAGTTGCGGACGATTCTTGGGAATGCGCCGGGGGGACGAAACTGGGACAGCATGCCGGCTCTGCTGGAACGGCTGGCTGGTTGGTATGAGTCTGATGAAACCGAGGCCTTTGTGCGCGACATTGGAACCCTTTTTGCGGGACTGTCGGATCGGTTCCAATCCTCTACCAATTTTGCGGTGACCGGGTGTGAAACAGGACTAACGTGCGATAACGTGGTAGCCCCACCGAGCCACGCCTGGGCGTACTTGCAAGTTGGTCAGATGCCAGAGAAACTAACGGGCACAAGCGACCCGGATGCCAATGTTCATCATTGGGCATGGGCTTTAGTTCTCGGCTATCAGGAGGGCAGCGGAGCGATTGCCATCAACAGCTACCGCGAATTCCAGCAAGCCGGAGGGCCGATACAAGCCTTTAGAAACGTTAATTCTCGGGCCGACATTTGGCTTGGAAACCGGGGAGCGCTATTGGGGAATGACCTTAGGACTTTCGGCGCTTCGGCAAACACCATTCGCTTCTTTTGGCAGGTCAACGTCGCTGAATGGTAGGAGCGGAGACGTGCCATGAAGGCTTCTAGTGCTATCGTTGTCGCTCTGGCCGTAATCGGAGCTTTGTTTCTGCTGGGGTTCTTGGCAATTCTCCTCGATCTCGTATTTGGAACCGGCTTCATCATATCCCCTGATCTACTACCTTCTGCTGAAGAGCCATACCTGGCAATGGCTCGATCTCGCGTGGGCATCGGTGAGAAGCGCAGCACGGCAGCCCGGGCTCTGTCAGATGCTTGGTACCATTCGGTGTGCGAGTATACGGACGGCTCCATTAACGACTTGTATTTCTATGGCGCCAGAGATGTGCGCGAGGCTCGAGTCGTGCTCATCTATTCTAGGCCGATGAACTCACAGTCGATAGTTAATTTCATTGGACTCGTCGAAAACAATGCCATTCACTTATATGAGTGGTGCATCCCGCCACCTTCAGGCGCATTTAGCCGAACTAACTCCGCTGATCTACCATTGCATGAGTCGTGATTGCCGGTGTAGGAGCCTTGCCGATTTCTATGGCTCCTCCTTTTTGGGCAATGCCAAGGACGAAAGGTCGGGAGGGCGCGAGAGGGAACGTCTCGGCGGCCGCCAGGCAGAATTGACTCTCCGGGAATGCGACACTGCGCTTGAAATGCTGTTGTCGCCCGTACCTTAACAACCGAAGAACTGTCCTCTTCTCCATCGGCCGGCACAGTGTCCTGGCCTGGGCTAGACTGCGCGCCGGCCGGCGGCTTCACCGGCCACGCCCACAACAGCCGGCCGCCGGACGGGGTCGGGCTGATCTACATGAACGCCAGGTTCTACGTGCCGGCCGTGGGGCGGTTCGCCTCGGCCGATACGCTGGTGCCCGATCCGGCGCGGCCGACCGCGGCTTCACCGGCCACAAGCACAACAACCGGCCGCCGGACGGGGTCGGGCTGATCCACATGAATGCCAGGTTCTACGTGCCGGCCGTGGGGCGGTTCGCCAGCACCGATGCGCTCATTCCAGACCCCAGCAATCCGCAGAGCTACAACCGGAAGAAATCCTTGGACAGGCGATAGAGCAATACCATGACCAACTGCAATAGGGAAGAGATAAATGAAAACGGCCCCGGATGCTTTAGATTATCGTGCTTCTTGCTGTTGGCGGTATGTGTTGCATGCGGTACCGCGCCCGAAAGGACCTTTACGGAAGCCGATCTCCTAATCGAGGAGGGAGCCATCCCAGATGGCTGGACAACCACTGAGTGAATCGATAATACCTTTGAAGAGGAGGGAGAGGAAAGTGCCGCCTATGTCACCTTTCAGTATGACAACACGCAATATCTCGCGCGCGGCGGTGAAACCCTCTATCGTTACGGCAGCAGCGGCCGGGCAGCGAGGCACTATCGGCGGATGTTCAAGAGCAACTTCGAAGACACAAATCCCCGAAGTAGCGCGTGGTTGACGCCCAAAGAGTTTGCCTTTACAAGCTCGGTTGCTGACCAGTCCCATTTTGCCTGCGCTGTCTCGACGTTTACCATCGGGCCTCAGACCGGTAACTCAAGTCACATCTGTGTCTTTCTGGCGCAATATGACGAATTCCTGGTGTATGCATCTATAACGACGCAGAGAGATAGCGAAGAATTCATTGCTATAGGTGAGGTAGCGGCATTCATCACGTCGATCGACCGCCAAATGGCGAACCACCTTGGCTCACAATGACAGTCCAGACACTCTCATCCTGGGCAAGCTTGACCCGCACCAGATGCCGGCGACGTCCAGGTCATATGCTACTTCTTCAGCGGCCAACTGGTCGCCCGGCAGGTCGGGAGCAGCGTCAATTTCTTCCTGACTGACCACCTGGGCAGCCTCAGCCAGATGACGGACGTCAACGGCGGGCCGGGCGGCCGCGGTGGGCGCGCTGGCCGGCGCGACCCTGGCCACGGCCGCGCCCACAACAACCGGCCGCCGGACGGGGTCGGGCTG
>JBOGUG010000261.1:0-2005 GCA_050696115.1 Promineifilaceae bacterium (SeqCode)
GGATTGCTGAAGCCAACGCTTTCGCCGTGGTAGACCCGTACCGGGCGGCCACTCACAACAAGGGCATCATGAACGGCATTGACGCCGTCTGCGTTGCGACGGGCAACGACTGGCGGGCGATCGAGGCCGGCGCTCACGCCTACGCCGCCCGCCACGGCCGCTACACTGCCCTGACCGATTGGGGCGTGGACGAGCAGGGCGACCTGCGCGGCGAGCTGAGCCTGCCGCTGGCGGTGGGCATCGTCGGCGGCGCGACCAAGGTGCATCCGAAGGCCAGGCTGGCGCTGCGCATCCTGGGGGTGGGCTCGGCCGGCGAGCTGGCCGAGGTCATGGCGGCCGTCGGCCTGGCCCAAAACCTGGCGGCCATCAAAGCCCTGGCGACGACCGGCATCCAGGCCGGCCACATGCGCCTCCACGCCCGCCAGGTGGCGCTGGCGGCCGGGGCCGACGAGGCCCAGGTGGAGGCCATCGCCCGCCGCCTGGTGGAAGAGCAGGCCATCCACGTCGGCCGGGCCCAGGAGCTGCTGTCGCTACAGGCCGACGGCTGAGCCGGCCGCCTTTTCTAGCCTCGTCACTTTCCTAGCCAGGAACTGAGTCCGATTATGTCTGATCCCATTTTGAAACCCGACCGGCCGGTCGGCATTGTCGGTTATGGCGCCTATGTGCCGCGCTACCGGCTGCCCGCCAGCGAAGTGGCCCGCATGTGGAGCGGCGGCCAAGGCGGCCTGCCCATCCAGGAGAAGGCGGTCAACGGCCTGGACGAGGACGTGGTCAGCATGTCCATCGAAGCGGCCCGCAACGCGCTGGCCCGGGCCGAGATTGATCCGCAGGAGATCCGGGCCGTTTGGGTCGGCAGCGAGAGCCACCCCTACGCCGTCAAGCCCAGCAGCACCCTGGTGGCCGAGTCCATCGGCGCCGCCCCCCACACCCAGGCGGCCGACTGGGAGTTCGCCTGCAAGGCCGGCACCGAGGCCATCCAGGCGGCCATCGCCTTCGTCGGCTCCGGCATGGCCCGCTATGCCCTGAGCATCGGCATGGACACCGCCCAGGGCCGGCCGGGCGACGCGCTCGAATACACCGCCGCGGCCGGCGGCGCGGCCGTGCTCATCGGCCCGGCCGACGAGGCGCTGGCGACCATCGAAGGCTCCTATTCCTTTGTCACCGACACGCCCGACTTTTGGCGCCGGGCGCACGCCCAGTATCCCTCCCACGGCGACCGCTTCACCGGTGAGCCGGCCTATTTCAAGCACATCTCGGCCGCCGGCGAGACGCTGATGAGCGCGCTCGGCCGGACGGCGGCCGATTACCGCTGGGCCGTCTTTCACCAGCCAAACGCCAAATTCCCCGAACGCGCCGCCAAGCAACTCGGCTTCGACCGCGAGCAAACGGCGGCCGGCCTGCTCAGCCCGCGCATCGGCAACACCTACGCCGGCTCCGCCCTGCTGGGGCTGACGGCCGTGCTGGACGTGGCCGAGCCAGGCGACCGCATCCTGGTCGTCAGCTACGGCTCCGGCGCCGGCTCCGACGCGTTCAGCCTGGAGGCGACCGGCCGGCTGGCAGAGGCCCGCGGCCGGGCCCCAGCCACCGAAAGCTACATCGCCCGCCGCATCGAGATTGACTACGCTACTTACAGCCGCTTCCGCGACAAGCTGAAGCTGGCCTGAGGCCGGCCGGCGCGCCAGCCCTAACCCCGCCCACAGGTAACAGCATGACCAACGTGTCCATCATCGGCGTCGGCCAGACAGAGGTTGGCGAACACTGGGAAACGTCGCTACGCCACCTGGCCTGGTACGCCATCGAAGCGGCCCTTGACGACGCCGCCACCACCGAGATTAACGCGCTGTACGTGGGCAACATGCTGGCCGGCCAGCTCAGCCACCAGGCCCAGTTGGGCGCGCTGGTGGCCGACTTTGCCGGCCTGCGCGGCATCGAGGCGGTGCGGGTCGAGGCGGCCGACGCTTCGGGCGCGGCCGCCGTGCGCCAGGCGCTGCTGGCGGTGCGCAGC
>JBOGUG010000262.1:0-9040 GCA_050696115.1 Promineifilaceae bacterium (SeqCode)
TGTTCCAGTCGCGTTTCTCTCGTGCCAGTTTGGGGGAGGAGTTCCTCTTAACTGACCAGACTTGCCCATATAATACTCCAATATCCTTAAATTGTCATCACCCACGACTAAGAAAAGCATTAGAAAGGCGCCTACTGCCGGCCGGTGGCGGGCTTGGCTGCCTCAAACAACGCCTGCCACTCGGCGACCTCGGCTGGGCTCAGGCGGAGGTCATCCGGCGTGCCACGCCCGGCCGGCGCAGCCGGCTGCGGAGGCGGGGCCAGCCGGCGGACGAACTCCTCGGCCGGCACGACAGCCACGCCGCGCTCGCGGGCAGCGGCCGCCAGCTGCCCGTCGCTGCTGACGACGGTGATGGCTTTGGGCTGGCGGGCCGCACGCAGCCGGCCGATGATCAGGTCGTCGGCCGTGCGGCCGGAGGGGGCGAAGATCACCTCAATTTGGCTGTTCGACAAGGTCGGGCTGCGGCCGCCGGGCGATCCCCTGTCAAAGAAGAGGGTAGCTTGCCGGCCACGTTTCTTCTTTTTGCCCTTGCTTCGGGTCGCCCAACTGCGGAGCCGCAAGAGCAGCTCGATGGGCGCATGCGGCTCTTCGAGCGAAAGTCCCGGCGTATGGAATATCAGGTTGTGGCCATCTATCAGGTAATGCATTTTGGACCTCCGCCAGCTCACCCTTCCATCCCCGCCGGTCAGTTTAGCACAGCGCAGGCCGAAATGTGGCAACAAAAACGGCCGCGCCAGCTATTTGAGGGCCGGCGCAGCCGCAAGAGTCCCAATAAACGCACTCAGCCCTGGTTCAGGAGGGGAAAACCAGGGCCGAGGCGTTGTTTGGCGACTTCGACCGGGATGATAGCCTGGCATCCTAAATCTAGTCTGAAATCAGCATGAGTGGTCGCTGAGACCCAGCGGGCTATTGCGGGCGCCATTTATCGCTGTTAAGATCGCCGCCGAAAGTCTGCCCGGCCCACCGGCCTAATTTCTGCCAGGAGGATGTCATGAACGAGACGGGACTAGCGCGGGCGCGCAGGCTGGGTAGCCTGATCCAAGGGGCGCGCGAACGCGCCAACCGTGGCCTGGAAGAGTGCGCCAACGTGCTCGGCTTGCCGACCGAAACGCTGGCCCAGGCCGAGACCGGCGACTACAACTTGTCATTGCCCGATCTGGAAACCTTAGCGCTCCACCTGGGCCTGCCTATGGCCTACTTTTGGGGCGACCAGGCAGGCGCGGAAGAGCGGCCGGTGGATTACGCTCTCTACCGCGGCCTGCGCCAGCGCGTCATTGGCCTGCTCATCCGCCAGGCGCGCGTCCAGGCGCAGCAATCGGCCCAGGAGTTGGCCGATGCCACTGGCATTGACGAGGACCGCATCGAGGCCTACGAGGCCAGCACGCTGCCGACCCCCTATTTGGAGCTTGAAAGCATTGCCAAGAGTCTCCAGAAACCGCTGGATTATTTCGCAGGTGAGGAGCACGGGCCGCTAGCCCGGCGCGAATTAGGCCAGAAAACGCAGCGCCGCCTGGGCGATTTGCCCCCTGACTTGCAAGCTTTCGTGGCCGAACCCATCAATCGCAGCTACCTGGAGACGGCCAAGCGGCTCAGTGAGTTAGACGTCAACCGTTTGCGAGGCATTGCCGAAGGCATTCTGGAAATCACATACTGAGCGCGCCTGCCCCTTCGCCCAAGCTGCCCTGGCGCACCAAGCTGGTCTATGGCCTGGGCGATTGGGGCACTTCTGCCTCTACCACGGCGCGCAACCTCTATTGGCTGTATTTCCTGGTGAGCGTGGTCGGCCTGCCGGCCGGCTACGCTGGCCTGGCATTGCTGCTCGGCCGGCTGTGGGACAGCGTCAACGATCCCCTGATCGGCATCCTGACCGACCGCACGCGCACGCGCTGGGGCCGGCGCCGGCCGTTCCTGCTGCTGGCGGCGGTTCCGTTCGGCTTGGCCTTCCTGCTCCTGTTCGTGGCCCCGCCGCTGGAAAGTCAGCTGGCCCTGACGCTCTACTTCAGTGTGGTAGCCATTCTTTTCGACACCTGCTACACGCTGATCAACGTGCCCTACACAGCCATGCTGGCCGAGCTGAGCCCCGACTACGACGAACGCAGCAGCCTGGCAGGCTGGCGCGTAGCCATTGCCATTCTGGCGGCGCTGGCGGTGGCGGCCGGCTTCGAGTTCCTGGCCGAGGACGTCATCGGCCGGGGCAATCAGGCCGAGTTGGGGCTGACGCCGGCGCTCAGACTGGGCTACGGGATCAGCGCCGGCCTGTGGGGCATTTCGCTCATCATCACCCCGCTCATCCTATTCGTGAAGCTGCGCGAGCCAGACCGGCCGCCGCCGGAGCGTGGCCCGCTCCACTTCGGCCGCACGCTGCGCGAGGTCATGGCTAACCGGCCGTTCCGGCTGGCGGCAAGCATGTACCTGCTCAGCTTCTTCACCGTGGATATGGTTGTGGCCGTCATCGCCTGGTACCTGATTTACTACATCGGCGTCCGGCCGGGCTTTGACAACCTGATCCTGGGAATTGTCCTGGGCCTGGCCTTCGTCAGCATGCCCGTCACCGTGCGCTTGATGCGCCGATTTGGCAAGCGGGAGACCTTCATTGCCTCGATGGCCTTGTTTGTCGTCCTGCTGGTGATCATCAGCGCGATCCCGCCCGGGGCCGAGAACGCGATTCTGGCCGTGGCCCTGTTTGCCGGCCTGGGCTACGGGGCGGCCAACGTCATCCCCTGGGCGATGGTGGCCGATGTCGTCGAGGTGGATGAATTGCAGACCGGTAAGCGGCGCGAGGGCGTCTACGCCGGCTACCTGGTTTTCTTTCGCAAGCTGGCGTCGGGCCTGGCGCTGTTCCTGAGCAGCATGTTCCTGGCCCGGTCCGGCTTTGTCGAGAGCCGCACCGGCAGCCTGGCGCCGGTGACGCAGCCGGAGAGCGCCCTGCTGGCCCTACGGCTGCTGGTGAGCGTGCTGCCGGCCGCCATGCTGGTGCTGGCGATTGCGGTCGCCTGGCGCTACCCGCTTGACAGAGCGACGCACGAGCGCATCCGGGCCGAGCTTGCCGGCCGCCACTGAGGGACGCCCATTCCGCATGGAGACGCTTCAGCTATTCGCCGTGGGCAAGGGCGGGCCGCGGCCGCTGCCGGTTCCGGCCGGCGCGGCTGAGATCCACGACCTGGTCGCCGGCCGGCCGCTGGGCGTTTACACGGCCCTGCGCAGCTACCGGCAGAACCATTTTCTCTGCCTGAACGAACACCTCGACCGGCTGGAGCGCTCGATGGCCTGGCTGGGCTGGAGCGAACGGCTGGATCGGCCGCTGCTGCGCCGGGCGCTGCACGAGGTGAGCAGTCGCTATCCCCTGCCTGAAGCGCGGCTGCGAATTGACGTTCTCGCCCCGGCCGGGGAAGGGGCGCCGCTTGAGGCCGGCCGGCTGCTGATCGGGCTGGCGCCTTTCCGGCCGCCGCCGGCCGAGGCCTACACCCAGGGCGTGCGGGCGGCCATTGCGCCCGGCTTGCGCCGCGCCCGGCCGCTGGTCAAGAGCGCCCAATTTGTGGCGCAGCGCCGGCCGGCGCAGGCGGCCGACCCCGCCGTCTACGAGTGGCTCTTGCTGGATGACGACGGCCACATCCTGGAGGGCGTGACCAGCAACTTCTACGCCGTCCGGGATGGCGCGCTGTGGACCGCCGGCCGGGGCGTGCTCGAAGGCATCGCCCGCCTCATCGTGCTGCGTGTGGCGGAAGTGGCAGGCGTACCCGTGCGCTTGCAGCCCGTCCCCCTGGCCGAGCTTGACCGGTTCAGTGAGGCAGCCCTCAGCAGCGCCTCACGCGCCATCCTGCCTATCGTCCAAATCGGGGACAAGCTGGTCGGCGCCGGCCGGCCGGGCCCAGTGGTGCGAACGCTGTTGACGGCCTACAATCAGGAAGTGGCTCGCCTGATCCGCCCGGCCATTGAGTGACACTGGGCCATCGTAGGCGCAGACCAAATAGGCACTGGTGCGGCCGCGGGCGCGCCCTGCCTGAGGAGAACGAACATGACCAACACCAGCAGCGGTGACAGCCGCTCAGGCTACGCGCCGGTGAACGGCCTGAATATGTACTATGAGGTGCACGGCGTCGGCCAACCGCTGCTCTTGCTACACGGCGCCTTGTCGGCAACCGAAACCTCGTTCGGCCGGTTGCTGCCCGGCCTGGCAGAGGGCCGCCAGGTCATCTCGGCCGAGCAGCAGGCCCATGGCCGGACGGCCGACATTGACCGCCCCTTATCCACCGAGGCGATGGCGGACGACACAGCCGCCTTGCTAGACCACCTCGACATCGAGAAAGCCGATCTCTTCGGCTACAGCCTGGGCAGCGACGTTGCCCTGCGTTTGGCGATGGGGCGGCCGGAGCGGGTGCGCAAGCTGGTGTTGGCCTCGGCCAGCTACAGTCTGGACGGCCTGCATCCGGGCTTGATTGACGGCCTGCAGGATCTGGACCCCGAAGCCATGGTCGGCACGCCGTTTTACGAGGAATATGCCAGCATTGCGCCCAATCCTGGCGATTGGGCCAAGTTGATCGCCAAGAACAAGCAATTGCAGCTCAGCCTGACGGGCTGGCCGGCCGAGAAGGTCGCCGCCATCCAGGCGCCCACGCTCCTCATCATTGGCGATTCGGACATCATCCGGCCGGAGCACGCGGTGGAAATGTTCCGCCTGCTCGGCGGCGGCGTCATCGGCGACCTCGTCGGCCTGCCCAAATCGCAGTTGGCCATCGTGCCCGGCGCCACGCACATCACGCTGGTGCACCAGTCCGACATGCTGGTACCGATGATCACCAGCTTCCTCGACGCGCCCATGCCGGCGGCCGAGTGATTGCGCCCAAAAAGGAACTTACGATGTTGCAACCAGGCAATATGGCCCCAGATTTTGAGCTGCCGAACGAAGAGGGTCGGCCGGTAAAGCTGTCCGATTATCGCGGCCAGCGCGTGATCCTGTTCTTCTACCCCAAGGCTGACACGCCCGGCTGCACCGCCCAAGCGTGTGGCTTTCGGGATAATTTTCCGCGCATCGAGGCGGCCGGGGCGACCGTGCTGGGCATCAGCCCCGACACGCCCAGGGCGCTGGCCAAGTGGAAGGCGAAACTGGACTTGCCCTACAGCCTCCTCTCAGACCGCGACCACGCGGTGGCCGAGGCGTACAGCGCCTGGGGCGAGCGCAGCTTCATGGGCCGCAACTTCATGGGCATTATCCGCAGCCACGTAGTCGTTGGGCCCGATGGCCGACTGGAGAACGTGCAGATCAAGGTCAGGCCGGCCGAGAGCGTCGAGCGCGGCGTGGAGGCGGTGGTGGCCTGACGAACTGCCGGCCGCAGGTCTCAGATCTGCGCGAAGTCGTTGTGGGCCTGGCCGATGAAGGCGGCCACATCCGCGTCGGTCGGCGCGGCCAGCAGCTCAGCCGGCGGGCAAATCTGGCGCAGCCGGCCGGCCAACATCACCCCCACCCGGTCGCCCAATTGCAGCGCCTCGTCCAGGTCGTGGGTCACGAACAAAGTAGTCACGCGCCGGCCGGCCAGGATGGCCTGGAAGTCGGCCCGCAGCCGGCCGCGCGTGGGCGCGTCCAGGGCGCTGAAGGGCTCGTCGAGCAGCAACAGCTCCGGCTCCAGCGCGAAAGCGCGGGCCAAGCTGACCCGCTGCGCCTCGCCGCCCGACAGTTCGCGCGCCGGCCGGCTAGCCAGGTGGGCCACCCCGAAGCGGGCCAACCACTCGGCCGCCCGCTGGCGAATGACGGCTCGCCCGAGGCGTCGAAAGCGCAGCCCCAGGGCCACGTTGTCGAAAGCGCTGCGGTCAAGCAGCAGCGGCTCTTGCAGCACCAACGCCAGCCGGCGCCGGTAGGCCAGCCGACCCTCCTGGTCGAGCGGCCGGCCGCGGGAACAGACCTCGCCCCGGCTGGGCCGCACCAGGCCGGCCAGTAGCAGCAGCAAGGTGCTCTTGCCGGCCCCGTTTGGGCCTATGAGGCTGAGCGTTTCCCCCTCGACCAGCGCCAGCCACGGCACCATCAGCACGTCCCGGCCGGCGCGCTGCACGACCGCCTCGCGGACTTCGACCAGGGCGGTCACGGCCGCCGGCTGCGCTGCTGGATCAGGGTCAACCCCAGGTTGACCAGGAATGCCAGCAGCAGCAGGATCAGGCTGAGGGCGATGGCCTGGGCGAATTGGCCCCGGCCGGTTTCCAGCACGATGGCCGTGGTCAGGACGCGGGTCTCACCTTCTAGATTGCCGCCGACCATCATCGAAGCCCCGACCTCGGAGATGACCGAGCCGAATGCGGCCATCAGGGCGGCCAGCAGCGGCAGCCGGGCCTCGCGCCACAAAGTCCAGACCATCTGCCAGCGCGAGGCGCCCAGGCCGAGCAGCTGGAGGCGCAGGCGTGGGTCTTGCTGTTGCAGGGCGGCCGCAGTCAGGCCGACGACGATCGGCGCGGCGATAATCACCTGGGCCAGGACGATGGCGGCCGGGGTGTAGATCAGGCGCAGGCTGCCCAACGGCCCGCTACGCCATAGCATGAGCGAAACGGCCAGGCCCACGACGACCGGCGGCAACGCCATGCCGGTGTTAGCCAGGCTGAGCCACAGGCGGCGGGTGGGAAAGAGGCTCAGGGCCAGCAGGCTGCCCAGCGGCAGCCCGATCAGCAGGCTCACCGCCGTCGCCAGCAGCGAAATCTGGAGCGACAGGCCGGTGATGTGCGCCACGGCCCCGTCGGAGCCGAACAGCAGCCGCAGCGCCTCCCTAAACGCCTCCAGAATGAAATCCATGGGCGGGTCAGGCGTCGGGCACGAACAGCGGCTGGCCGAACGCCTCGACGCCGAACGCGCCGATGAACGCCTGGCCCTCGGCCGAGGTCAGGAAATCGGCCCAGGCCAGCGCCCCTTCTGCATTGACCAGCGGCCAACGCTCTGGGTTGACGCGCATCACGTGGTAGCGGTTGAGCAAGGCGTTGTCGCCTTCGACGAGCACCTCCAGGGCTAATGTGTCGCGCTGCGCCAGGTAGGTCGCCCGGTCGCTCAAGGTGTAGCCGGCCTTCTCAGAAGCGATGATCAGGGTGGCGCCCATGCCCTGGCCGGAGCGCAGGTACCACTCTCCGGCCGGCGCCACGCCGCTCCGCTCCCACAGGCTGAGCTCCATTTTATGGGTGCCGGAGTCGTCGCCGCGCGAGACGAAAGGGGCGGCCGCGGCCGCGATCTGGGCCAGCGCGCCGACCGCGTCACTGCCACCGGCGACGCCGGCCGGGTCGCCGGCCGGGCCAACCAGGACGAAGTCGTTGTGCATCACCGGCCGGCGGTCAAGCGCGCTGCCGTCTTCAATCAACTCCAGCTCGGCCGCCGGGGCGTGCACCAGGAGTACGTCGGCGTTCCCGTCGCGCCCCATTTGCAGCGCCTGGCCGGTCCCCACGGCGATCACCTTGACCTGATAGCCTGTTTGCTCCTCAAAGAGCGGCAGCAGCGCGTCGAGCAGGCCAGAATCCTGGGTGCTGGTTGTGGTCGCCAGGATAACTTCGCGCTCGGCCGCCGCCGGGCCGCGGGCGCAGCCGGCCGCCAGCCCAGCCGCCAGCAGCGCGGCCGCCAGCGCCCTAATCAGGCTGCCTATCTCGTAACGTTCCGCAAGCATTGTTGTCCACTCCCTTTGTACTGATCTGCAGGCCCTGCACAACGCATCCCGGAGGTTGGGTCGAAGCGCCGCAGGCTAGGGGGAGCCGCCGATCGTCACTGCCTGTGGCAGCAGAAAGGCGCCTTCCGGCAGTGGCCGGCCGGCGCCGTCAAGGGCCGGCAGGCGCTTGGTGGCCGCCCCTTCGCGGAGATATAGGCCGGCGACCAAATGATATTCACCCGGCGGCACTTCCGCCACGTCCAGCCGCGCCGGGTCGGCCACCACCTGGCCGGCTGACCACTGGCTGGTCGGATAGGTGTCCCAAACCGGCATGCCATCGTGCTGGGCCAACACCTGGTCCGAATCAGGATCCACCAGATGCACAAAGTGGACGTAATCGCCGGCCGGCGGCCGCAGCGCCTGCCAGACCAAAGTCATGTCTAGCTTATCGGCTGTTTGCGCCAACCGGTAGCCGAGCAGGCGAACGTCGGGGCCAAAAGTGACCTCGGCCGGCAGCATATCGGCCGGGGCTTCAAAACTGGCCCGCGGCCTGCTGACCGTCATGGCACCGTCCGCGCCTCGGCTGACCTCGGCCAGCCGGCGCACCAATAGCGCGGAGCCGCCGGCCGGGTCGTAAAGTTGCACCGTCAACGGGTAGATATAGGCCGACGCCAAGTCGGCCGGCAGGGGCAGGCTGAGCCAATCGTCCACCCAGCGGCCGGCCGGCCAGCCGCTGCTGGGCAAGTAGCCGTAACCGGGCTGGCCGTCAAGCTGGGCCACGACCCGGCCGGCCGGGCCCGTCAGCCGCAGCGAGAAGGCCAGATTGCGGCTGAGCGGCCGCTCCGTCCACCAGCGCAGGCGCGTCTGAAGCCCTTGCGGGCCGGGAATCACGCTGGTCGCCGTGGCGTTCAGCGAGGCGGGGCTGGCGGCGCCGGCCGACCGGCCGGGCGTGATCCGCAGCGGCCGCAGAAAGAGCGGGCCACGGCTCTGGCCGTCCGGCGTCAGGGCACGGCCGGCGCTCAGCGTCAGCCGGGGCGCCACCAGGCCGGCCGGCGACTCGGCCGGTAGCGCCAGCCGATAGGTCACCCGGCCGGGGGCGAGGGGCAGGCTCTGGGAGGCGAAAGCGGGCGCAGTGTCAATCCGGTTGGCGGCCGGCGTCAGCAACTCAAGGGTGGCTTCACCCGGCCCGGATGCGCGCCATTCCAGCGTTACTTCAAGGGCGCCGCCGGGCTGGATCGCCTCGGCCGCGTAGGCATAATCGGCCAGCCAGGCCCCGTTCTCGAAGCGCACTCCGGCCGGATTGGGGTGCAAGTAAGCCCGCTGGGCAAAGTCCCAGGTCAGCGGCCCGGCTACGGCCTCCCGGTTGGGCGCCAGGCGCGCCAAGAGCAGCCCGGCCGCAAGCGCCAGCAGCCCGGCCGCCCAGCGGGGCGAGAGGC
>JBOGUG010000263.1:0-1476 GCA_050696115.1 Promineifilaceae bacterium (SeqCode)
CCGCTGGCCTCATCCTGGCGCCATTCGCGCAGGCGCGCCCCGTCGCCCAAGGTGGCGGCCGCGGCCGCGTCCAAGAGCACTTCGCCTCTGGCCGCCAGGTGTTCACCGGCCGCCAAGCGCTGCACGGTCTGGCCGGCGATGGCGTCCACCAACGTGTCTTCGGGGTCGCCGGCCACGCAGCGCAACACCGGGCCGGCGGCCACCGAAGCTTTCATTGCCAGCGAGTGGACATGACCCGCGGCCACTTCCAGATCGGCGAAGGCGCCCATCGCCGCCTGCATAGCCAGGCCCGTGGCGGCGGCGCGCCGGCCGTCGTCCCCGTCGAACCAGCAGGTGATGGCGTCGCCGCTGAAGCCGATGACGCTGCCGCCGTAGCGGTGCAGCTCGGCGATCAGGGCCTCATAGACCCGGTTGAGGTAGCTGGTTAGCTCTTCGGCGCCCCGCTTCGGCCCCAACTCGCGGGCCAAAAGCTCCGTCAGCGGGGTGAAGCCGGAGATGTCGGCGAAGAGCGCTGCCCCCTGGGGGCGGTGCGGCAAGTCGCGGCCGGCGACCAGCGCCTGGCGGCGATCCATGGGCATATAGGCGGCCAGGAATTCCATAATGCTTGGCCGTCAGCCGGCCGGCCTCAGCTTGCGCTCAGGATCGGCCGCGCCGGCCGCTCAGTGCAACCTCACTTGTGCACCAAGATCTGCCCGCCGGCGATCGGCTGGTGGGCGCCGTTGTCGTAGATGACATTTTCGACGCCGCCCTCTTCCCACCAGATCTTGATCCGAAAAGTGTCCGGCGCGTCATCAGTGGCCCAGACCATGAACAGGTAATTCTGGCCGTTGGGCGCGGGCGAGCCGTTCACCTGACCCTCGCCGCGGAACTGGGCGTTGGCGCCGCCCTGATTGACCACCAACCAGTGGTAGACATCGGAATGGAAACTCAGGTTGCCGGCCTGGAACTGGAACTCGGTGTTGCCGGTAGGCACATTAGCGCCCTTCTTATATTTGGAGGAAAAGCCAAAATTGGCCCGGCCGGAGGCCGCTTCGCACTCTGGGTCCAGCGTGCACCAACCGGGCTGGGACTCGATCCAGCCGCCCCCAGTAACGAAGCCACCGCTGGCGTCGTAAACCACGACGTATTGGAACACGGCCGAGGCCGAAGCCCCCGCGCTGTCCGCCACGGTGAGCCCGACGGCGTAGACGCCCGGCTCGGTGTAGGCGTGATCGGCGGTGGCCGTGCCCGAACTGCCGCTGAGGGCCAGGGTGGTCGTCAGGCCGTCGCCCCAGGCCCACTCGGCCGTCAGGCTATCCCCGGCCGTATCGCTGTAGACGGCCGACAGGCTGACCGTCACACCCACCTGTACCGGCTCGGCCGGGCCGCTGATTGGCCCCAGCAGCGGCGGGCTGTTCGCCTCGCAGGCGTCACCTATTCCGTCGCCGTCCGCGTCCGCCTGGTCAGGATTGGCGACGAAGACGCAGTTATCGGTCC
>JBOGUG010000264.1:0-10323 GCA_050696115.1 Promineifilaceae bacterium (SeqCode)
CTCAAGCGCCGGACGGCCGCGTCAGTCAATCAGCAGACGCAAGCCGCTTTTTGCCAGGGCGCGCGCCAGGGCCAGCCCCAGGCCGCGCGAAGCGCCGGTGATCAATGCGGCCTTGTTTTCGTTCATGGCTTACTCTCCTTGTATCGGCAAGCGATTTCAGCCGTGATTCTAGCAGCCGGCCGCGGGCCGCGCGCCGTCCGGAGGGCCAGTCGGCCGCCTGGCCATTGGTACAGGCCGGCAACTAACAGGAAAAACCTCCTGGAGGTTTGGAACCTCCGGGAGGTCAAGCGGATAATCGGCGAATCCGCCTATCCCGGCCGAGGCTACTCCGTCCAGGGCGTCAAAATCTCTGGTCCCTGCTTGGTGATGGCCACCGTGTGCTCATATTGGGCCGAAAGGGCGCTGTCGGCCGTGACCACCGTCCAGCCATCTTCCAACAGCAGCCATTCGGCCTGGCCGGCATTGATCATCGGCTCGATGGTGAAGACCATGCCCGGCCGGAGCCTGGGCCCAGGCTCCGGCTGGCGCACGTGCGAAACCGAAGGCGGCTCGTGCAGACGCCGGCCGATGCCGTGGCCGCCCCATTCGCGCACGACCGTCACGCCCTGGCCCTCGGCGAAAGCTTCGATGGCGGCGCCGATGGCGTTCAGGTAGTTGCCCGGCTGGGCCGCCTCCACGCCAAGGCGGAGGCACTCGCGCGCCACGCGCATCAGCCGCCCGGCCGCCTCCGATACCTCTCCCAC
Organism: Promineifilaceae bacterium (SeqCode); assembly: GCA_050696115.1. GTDB lineage: Bacteria > Chloroflexota > Anaerolineae > Promineifilales > Promineifilaceae > UBA11865. Next base: position 744 of record JBOGUG010000264.1, read on the forward strand.
CGCATACGTCACGCAGGCGTCGCCAGACCAGCCGTTGTAGCGCAGGCCGATGTCAATGCCGACGATGTCGCCGGCCGCGAGCTGGCGCTCGTCGGGGATGCCGTGGCAGATCTCCTGGTTAACCGAGGCGCAGATGACGCCGGGAAAGGGCGGATGCTCGTCGCTGCTGCCGCGGTAGCCCTTGTACAGGGGCCGAGCGCCGCGGCGACGCAGGAAACGGTCCACCTTGTCGTCCAGCTCCTTCAGGCTGACGCCGGGGGCGATGCTCTCACCGAGCAGGGCGAAACAGTCGGCCACGAGCCGGCCGGCGTCGCGCATCTTGGCCAATTCGCGGGGTTCTTTGAGGGCGATGCGTGTCATCCGGCCGTCATTGTAGCCCCATTGGCCGGGCGCTGAAAGGCGGGCAGCACGCGCGGCCGGGTCGCAGGTTGGCCATATTGCCCGGCTGTCCGTGGTAGAATTGGGACCATAGCAGGAGAGGCAAGCCTTGTCCATAATCGAAGTCGCCCACATCAGCAAAAGCTTCGGCCGCACGCTGGCCGTCGAGGACGTTTCATTCAGCGTTGAGCCCGGCGAGACCTTCGGCCTGCTGGGGCCCAACGGGGCCGGCAAGACGACGACCATCCGCATCCTGCTGGACATCTTCAAGCCTGACAGCGGCCGGGCGGCAGTCTTTGGCGGTGAGCTCGACCTGGCTAAGAAGCGACGCATCGGCTACCTGCCCGAAGAGCGCGGCCTGTACAAGGACATCAAGCTTGAGGCGGTCCTGCTCTACCTGGCCCGGCTCAAGGGCATGGACGAGCGGCCGGCGCGCGAGCGGCTGGAGGCCTGGCTGGAGCGGCTCGACCTGGCCGCGCACCGCAGCAAGAAGGTGCAGGAGCTGAGCCGGGGCATGCAGCAGAAGGCCCAGATCATCGCCACGCTGCTGCACGAGCCGGAGCTGATCATCATTGACGAGCCCTTCCAGGGGCTCGACCCGGTCAACACCCGGCTGATCAAGGAGATCCTGGCCGAGCAGGGGCGCGCCGGCCGGACCATCGTCATGTCTACCCACCAGATGCACCAGGTCGAAGCGATGTGCCAGCGCATCGTGCTCATCCACCAAGGGCGGGTGGTGCTTTACGGCGCGGTGGACGAGGTCAAGCGCAATTTCGCCGGTAACGCCGTGCGCGTCGAGGGCCAGGGCGATTTCGCGGCCGTGGCCGGCGTGCTGGACGCGCGGCGCCAGGACGGCGGCTGGCAGATGGCGCTGGAGCTAGGAGCCGACCCCCAGGCCGTTCTGCGCCAACTGGTGAGCAACGGAGTCAAGATCGAGCGCTTCGAGGTGGCTGAGCCGTCGCTGGAGGACATCTTTGTGAGCGTGGTGCAAGAGCGGCCGGCGGCCGGGAGCGAGCCGGGTGCGTAACGTCTGGCTCATCGCCCGCCACCAGTTCCTGACCACCGCCGGCCGGCGCAGCTTCCTGTTTGGCGCGCTGGCAGTCCCGCTGGGGCTGGCGGCATTGGTCGGCGCGATCATTTTGGTCGTCAGCCTGAGCGAAAGCGACCTGCCGCTGGGCTACGTTGACCAGGCTGGCCGCTTACGGCGGGACGCCCTGGCGACGCTGCCCCCGGACGAGGTTCGGCTCGAAATCCGGGCCTTCGACGACGAGGGCGCCGGCCGGCAGGCCCTCGAGAGCGAGCAGATCCAGGCCCTGTTCGTCGTCCCGGCCGGCTATCCGGCCGAACGGAGCCTGCGGGTCATCACGCTGGCGAAGCCTCTCGGCGGCAACGCGCGCGACGACTTCGAGGCCTTCCTGCGCGCCAATCTGGTGGCCGGCCTGCCGGCCGGCGCCCAAACCCGGCTGCTCGAAGGGCCGCAGCTGGCCATCCACGATCAAAGCACCGGCCGCGAGTTCAGCCAGGAGCAAGCCCTGGCCATCGCCGTGCCCATCGCTGCCAGCCTGCTCTTCTTCGTCGCCGCCATGATCGCGGCCGGCTATATGCTCAAGGTGGTCGCCGACGAAAAAGAGAACCGGACGATGGAGATCATGATCACCACGGTTGACCCAGGCCAACTGATCGGCGGCAAGGCCATCGGCCTGTTGGCGGCCGTTTTCGGCCTGCTGTTCATTTATTTGCTGGCGGCGCTGCTTGGCCTGCGGCTGGCGGCCGACCTCTTGCCCGACCTCGGCCGCCTGACCATCCCCTGGGGCCATCTGGCCGTGGTGGCGCTCTTCTTCCTGCCCGCCTTCGCCATTATCACGGGCATGATGATCGCCCTGGGCGGCGCGGTGACCGACTTCCAGCAGGGCCAGCAGGTGGCCGGCGTCTTGAACCTGTTCTTCCTGGCGCCCCTGTTCATCGTCCCGCTCATCATTAGCGAGCCGGAAAGTCCACTGGTGGTGGCCATGACGTTGTTCCCGACCACGTCGCCGCTGACGGTCAGCCTGCGCTGGGGGCTGGGCAGTGTGCCGGCCTGGCAGCTCCTCCTCGCCTGGCTGCTATTGGTCGCCACGGCCGGCTTCTGCCTGTGGGCGGCGGCGCGCATCTTCCGGGCCGGCATGTTGCGCTACGGCCAGACGATGAGCCTGCGCGGCACGCTGGCCGCGCTGCGAGGTTAGGCGTGCGGACTATCTGGCTGGTCGCCCGGCACGAATTTTGCAACACGCTGCGCAAGCGCTCCTTTTGGCTGCTGAGCGTGCTGTTGCCCATCCTGCTGGTGGGCGCCAACCTGTTCGGCCTCAGCCAGGACCCCGAGTTTGCGCCGCCATCGCCTGATGACGAGCCTCCGCCGTTGCCCCACGTGGCCCTGGTAGACGCGTCGGGGCTGATGGGGAGCATCCCGGCCGAGCTGCCGCCCGATCTCTTCCAACCCTACCCGGGGGAGGCGGAGGCGCGGGCGGCGCTGGCGGCCGGCGAAGTAGACCAGGTCGTGATCATTCCGGCCGACTACCTGAGCAGCGGCCGGGTGGACTTAATTGCCGAGCGCTTCCAATTATTCAGCCAGTCAAGCGCCGGCCTGGCCGGCGCGGCCCACGGCGGCCTGCTGGATTACCTGTTGGCCTACAACCTGGCCGGCGACGCTGGCCTGGCGGCGGCCGTGCTGGATCCGCTGCCGGCCGGCCAGGTCGAGGCGGTCGTGCTGGCGCCGGCGGCTGAGCAGCGTGACGCTGAGAGCCAGCTGACCGCCATCCTGGTGGCCCAGTTCATGCCGCTGATCTTCTATATGATCTTGCTCACCGGCAGCGGCTTCTTGCTGCAGAGCGTCACCGCCGAAAAGGAGAACCGCACGGCCGAGGTGCTGCTGTTGAGCGTCAATCCGCGCCAGCTCATGCTGGGCAAGGTGCTGGGGCTGGGCCTGGCGGCCCTGATCCAGCTTAGCTTCTGGCTTCTGGGCGGCTATCTGGCCTTCGGCCGCGGGCTGGCGGCCATGCAGATGAGCGCCTTCACCTTCTCGCCGGCGCTCATTGTCTGGATCTTGCTCTATCTGGCCTTCGGCTACCTGCTGTACGGGGCGATCACGGCTGCGGCCGGGGCCATCGCGCCCAACGCCCGCGAGGGGGCGGCCATCAATTGGCTGCTGATCCTGCCGCTGTTGCCCACGCTGCTCTTCTCGACCCAGATCCTGGAAGAGCCGAATGGCCCGCTGGCGGTCGGCCTGAGCCTGTTCCCCTTCAGCGCGCCGGGTGCGATGGTGACTCGGCTGGCGCTGACCGACGTGCCCGCCTGGCAGCTGCTGTTGAGCCTGGTCGGGCTGATAGCCACCGCCTACCTGTTTGTGGCCCTGGCGGCGCGCTTCTTCCGGCCGGAAAACCTGCTGTCCGACGCCCGTTTCAGCTGGCGCCGGCTGGCGGCCGGCTGGCACACCTAATTCTGGGCGGCCGCTAGCCGCCCGGCCGGCCGCGCCTGCAAAAATTCAATCCCCTAGTCCCCTAATCCCGGCCGCTTCAGGCCCGGCCGCCGCCTTTCCTCCACCTCTGAGGTGTTGGTACAATGGCTGACAGATGGATCCGCAGGTGCGCCAGCTCATCCAGGCCCTCCACGACGCTCCCGGCCGCGTTATGCTGGTTGCCGCCGGGGCCGGAACCCAGGCGTTGGCCTGGCTCCTGGGCGTAGCCGGCGCCAGTCGCACCCTGCTGGAGGCGCTGGTGCCCTACGCCGAAGCCTCGTTCAACGACTTTCTTGGCCAACGGCCGGCCCAATACGTCGCCCCGCTTACCGCCGGGCTGTTGGCCGGCCGGGCCGTCACCAGGGCTCTGCAACTGGGGGAAGCGGCCGAGCCGCTCATTGGCCTGGCCTGCACCGCCACCATCGTCACCGACCGGCCGAAGCGCGGCCAGCATCGGGCCCACGTGGCGACCTGGTGCGCCGGCCGGGTCAGCCGCTACGACCTGGTATTGGACAAGGGCGCCCGCGACCGGGCCGGCGAAGAGGGAGTGGTCAGTCGGCTGATGCTGAACGCCCTGGCGGAGGCTTTTGGCCTGCCTGAGCGCCTGGAGCTTAACCTAGGCGGCCGCGACGCGCTGCGAGCTGAAATGTGTGACCTGGAGGCGGCCACGGCCAGCCTGCTTGCCGGCCGGCTGGCCGCCTTCGGGATCGCGCCAGAGGGCACGCTCGGGCATGAAAGGCCGGCGGCCGTGCTGTCGGGCGCCTTTAACCCGCTTCACGACGGCCATTTGGCCCTGGCCCAGGTGGGGGCTGAGCTGCTCGGCCGCCCGGTCACCTTCGAACTGGCGGCGGCCAACGCGGATAAGCCCGACCTGAGCCAGGAGCAGACCTTGGGACGCCTGCTGCAATTTGCCGGCCGCTACTCGGTCATCGCCAGCGGCGCGGCCACTTTCGTCGAAAAGGCGCGCCTCTATCCGGGCGCGACCTTTGTCGTTGGTTACGACACGGCGGCCCGGGTGTTGGCGCCGCGCTACTATGGCGGCAGCCTGGCCCAGATGCGGGCCGCCCTGGCCGAGCTGGCCGAGCTGGGCTGCTCCTTCCTGGTGGCCGGCCGCGAAGATGACGAAGGGGTCTTTCACGAGGCGGCCAGCTTGCCAGCCCCTCCGGGGCCAGCAAGCCTGTTCGCGCCTATCCCCAGCCACCTCTTCCGGCGCGACATCTCCTCGACCGAGCTCCGGGCCGGCGGCCGGCGCGGCAGTCGCTAGGGGAAATGCGGGCGCGGCAAACGGCGCCCCTACGCCAGCTGGCCGGCCGAAAGGTAGGGCACGTTATAGCGCGCCCCTACTTACGACCGGCCGAACTCGCGCGCCAACTGGGCGGCCGACAAATGGATCAGGGTCGGCCGGCCGTGGGGGCAGGTATGCGGGTTGTCGCAGCGCTCCAGCTGGCGCACCAGCGCCTCCATTTCGGTTGGGCTGAGGCTGCGGCCGGCCTTGACCGCTGCGCTCTTGCACACCCGCAAGGCGATTTGGGCCTCCAGCGCTGCCTGCAGCGGAGCCGCGCCCCGCTCCAGTTCCTCGACCACGTCCAGCAAGGCCCGGCCCGGCTCCAGCAGGGCCAGCAGGGCCGGCACCGAGCGCACCACGAAGGCATTGGCCCCAAACGGTTCGACCTCGAAGCCCAGCCGGCCGAGCAGCTCCAAATGCCCCTCCAGCAGGCGCGCCTGAGGCGGCGAAAGGTGCGCCACGGCCGGGCTGACGAGCGCCTGAGCCGCCGGCCGGCCTTCCGCCTCGCGCTCGGCCATAAACTGCTCGTACAGGACCCGCTCGTGGGCCGCGTGCTGGTCAATCAGGTACAGGCCAGCCGGCCCTTCGGCGATGATGTAGGCCGCGCCCACCTGGCCAACCACACGCAATATGGGCAACCCGGCCGCGGTGAGGGCCGGCTGCGGCCGCTCGGTCGCATCCTCCTCCTGGCCCCGGATAGCCGTGGCCGGCAGCGGCCAGCTCAAGTTGAGGGCCGGCGGCCGGGCAAGCGCGCTGGCCGCCTCGACCTGGCCCGGCCCCCAGCCGGCCCCGGCCGGCATGCCCAGCGCGGCGATGTGGGGCGTGGCCCCGGCCGCCAGCAAAGTCTGGCGCACCGCCCGCTGGACGGCGCCAAAGGGCGCCTCGCCGCGCCGGAAGCGCACTTCCGTTTTGGCCGGGTGGACGTTGACGTCCACGTCCGCGGCCGGCAGGCGCAAAAAGAGGGCCGCCAACGGGTAACGCCCGGCCGGCAGCAGCGTGTGGTAGGCCTGGATAATGGCGTAGGCCAGCTGGTTGTCGCGCACCCAGCGGCCGTTGACGAATAGGCTGATGTGGCTGCGGTTGGCGTAATGGCGGCCCGGCGGGCTGACAAAGCCGCTCACCTCCAGGCCGGCCCAACGCTCGGCCTCATCGGCCGGGGCCGGCCCGGCCGGGCCCTCAACCAGCTCAAGCAACTCGCGGGCCACTTCCGGACCATACACGGCCGCCAGGCTTTCGCGCCGGTCGCCGCTGCCCGCGCTCTGGAAGGTAACACGGTTATCGTGGGTTAAGCGGAAACGCACCTCGGGGTAGGCCAGCGCGTAGCGGCTGACCGTCTCGTCGATTAGGCGCCGCTCGGTGGGGATGGACTTGAGGAACTTGAGCCGGGCAGGCAGGTTGTAAAACAGGTTTGCCACCGAGATAAGCGTGCCCTGGGGAGCGCCGACCGTCTCCTGGCCGCGCAATTTGCCGCCCTCGAACGCCAGGCGCAGGCCGGCCGCTTCGCCCGCCGGCCGGCTGACGGCCGTCAACTGGCTCACGGCAGCAATGGCGGCCAGAGCCTCGCCGCGGAAGCCCAGGCTGTGGATGGCGTTCAGCCCCTCGGCCGATTCGAGCTTTGAGGTGGCGTGGCGCTGGAAGGCGAGCTCCAACTCCTGCGGGTGGATGCCGGCCCCGTCGTCGGCCACCTGCACGAGTTGCCGGCCGCCCTGGCGCACCTCGATACGGATGGCGCGCGCGCCGGCGTCCAAGGCGTTCTCCACCAGCTCCTTAACGACCGACGCCGGCCGCTCGACCACCTCGCCGGCGGCGATCTGGGAGGCCAGTTGGTCAGGCAGCACGCGGATGGGCATGGCCCCATTTTAGCACACCGGCCGGCCCAGACAGACTCAAGAGGCTGTTCGAAGGTGCTGAGGTCTTGGGCGAACTCCACGATCTCGCCCCATTTCGCCGCCATAGAGGGCGGCGAGTATACTGGCCGCCATGCCCTTCCGGCCGAGTTACGCCGTTCCCGCCAGCCGCCGGGCCTACGCTCTGGAAGCCGGGCCGGCCGGCGTACTCATGCTGCACGGTTTTCTGGGCAGCCCGGCCAGCTCGCGGCCGCTGGCCGCCTACCTCGCCGGCCGGGCCATCAGCGTCCACTGCCCCCTGTTGCCCGGCCACGGCGAGCTGCCAGACAAGCTGCGCGGCGTCCCGCGCCAGGCCTGGCTGGCCGAAGCGGCCGGGGCGCTGGAGGGCCTGCAGGCCGACCACGACCCGATCTTCCTGATGGGCCACTCCATGGGCGCCGTGCTGAGCGCCCAACTGGCGGCCGGCAACCCGGCCGTGCGCGGCCTGATTCTGCTTGCCCCGGCGCTGGACGTGCCCAGGCGCGCCATCCGCCTGCTGCGCTTCGGCCGGCACCTGCTGCCCTGGTTCTACCCGCACTGGCTGCCGCGCCTACGGCCGCTGGTTTACGAGCGGCTGCGCGACTATGACCCTTCGCTGGACTTCGCCGACCCGGCCGTGCGCGCCCGCCTGCCCGAGCTCTCGCGCGTGCCAACCGGGGCCATTGACGAGATGCGCCGCGTGCTGGACGCCGGCCGGCGGCTGTGGCCACGCCTGGACGCGCCGGCCATCGTCTTCCAGGGCGGCGGCGACATCGCCGTGGACTCCGCCACGACCGAGCGCCTGTTCGCGGCCCTGCCCCACCCGGACAAGGCGTACCATTATTTTGAGACGGCCGGCCACGAGTTAATGCGGCCGTTTGAGCCTGTCCACGCCCAGGTTTGGCCCCGGATCGCGGCCTTCATCCGCCGGCGGGCCGGCGCGGCGCTGGTCGAACCGGCCGAGCTTACCCCGGCCAGGTAGGGGCGGGTTCCATCCGGCTTGCCAGCCGGGGCGGGCCTTCTGGCCTCAAATTGCCGCTAAGCGGCGGAGCGCCGTTACGATTTCCGGCCGCGCCTTGTGCCGGGCAAGCGGGTTCTGCCACACCTGGATCTCGCTCCCCTTGGGCGCCACAATCCCGCTCAACCGGCTGTATTGCTTTAGGAAGTCGGCGGCGCTCTTAAAGCCGCGCCGCCTGAAATACGCCTCCTCCTTGCGCTCAGCCAAGTGGCGCAGCGCCGAGGCCGCGGCCGTGAGGTCCGCTTCGGCCAGTTCGCCTTCGGCCGTCAGCCACAGCAAGTTGACGATGCTTGGCGGCATCTGGCCTACTTTGTCAACCAGCAGCGCCATAAATTTGCCTGTGGTCGCTTCGCCATCTACGCCCTCCAATTCGGCGCGGCGCAGCCGCCGGACTTCGACATTGAAGGGGGTGTGGGTCTTGTATGTGACCGTGAAATCTGGCCCGCGCCCTTTGGAGGCGACGTATTTCTCGTATTCGAGCGAGAAGCGCCGGTCGCCCAGCAGCAGCGCCGCCGTTTCAAGCTCGGCGCGAACATCTTGCAGGCCGGCTTCGTCCGGCGCGTTCTTAAGTTTGGCGCGGATCTTGGCGCGATGCTCGCCGGCAAACGCCCTGAACCGGCGTGAGCCGCGCAGCCAGCCCTCAAACTCAAGATAGAGAGCGGGTCGCCGGCCGGCAAAGATGTCGTCCAGCAGGTCGTCGGTTGCGCCCATGGTGTCAGCTCGCCGCTCATTCTACCAAATTGTATTTCCAAGGCGGCGCAACTCCCGGCCCTGTTTTGCCAACCATGCTCTATCGGCCGCGCCTTGCTACAATGCCGGCCATGGTCCGCATCGTCTTCATGGGCACGCCCGCCTTCGCCCTGAAGCCTTTGGAAACCCTGCTGGCGACTCACGCCGTCGTCGGCGTGGTTAGCCAGCCCGACCGGCCGGCCGGCCGCGGCCGGGCGCTGCAACCTCCGCCGGTGAAGCGATTGGCTGAGGAGGCCGGCGTGCCCGTCTACCAGCCGCGCTCGCTCAAGAGCGAAGAAGCGGCTGCGCCGCTGCGCGCCTGGGCGCCCGACCTGATCGTGGTGGCCGCCTTCGGCCAGATCTTGCGGCCGCACGTGCTCGACTTGCCCCCCCACGGCTGCCTCAACCTGCACGCCTCCCTGCTGCCGCGCTGGCGCGGCGCTTCGCCCATCCAGCACGCCATCCTGGCCGGCGACACTGAGAGCGGGATCAGCCTGATGCGCATGGATCTGGGCCTGGACACGGGCCCGGTCTACGCCCAGCGCGGCCTGCCCCTGCGGCCGGACGAAACGGCCGCCTCGCTCCACGACCGGCTGAGCCGGCTGGCGGCCGGCATGTTGGCCGCCTACCTGGGCGACATCCTGGCCGGCCGGTTGCCGGCCGTGCCCCAGGACGACTCGACTGCCAGCAACGCGCCCCTTATCCGCAAGGCCGACGGCCGGCTCGATTGGAGCCAGCCGGCGGCCGCACTCGAGCGCCGCGTGCGCGCCATGACCCCCTGGCCGGGCGTTTACACTGACTGGGACGGCCGCCAG
>JBOGUG010000265.1:0-13069 GCA_050696115.1 Promineifilaceae bacterium (SeqCode)
GGCCTAGGCTGGGCCAAATCGGCCTGGGCCAGGTCCCATTCGCGCATTAGCGCCTGTCCCCGATCGTCCTCGACGGCCGGCCTGGCAGCGACGGACCTCGGCGCGGCCGGGTGCGCTGTGGGAGCGGTTGGCGCGAGCGCTGCCGGGGCCGAGCGCCTCAGGGCCGCGCCCGCAAAGGTTGCCAGTTGGCCGGCCAACGCGCGCTCCTGAGGCTGCCATGCCTCCGCGCCGCTCGGCCGGGCGAGCAACAGAACGCTCTCCGCCTCTTGGCTGCTGCTGAGCGGGCAGACCAGTAAATCGCCGTACCCCTGGAGGTCTAGCTCGGTGTAGATGTAGTGCAGCTGGCGCGCGCCGCTTCCGTTGGCGTTAAGCTGCACCGGCTCGGCGCCATCCAGCGCCTGCCGGACGGCTGGCAGCTCGTTCAGGCGGAGCGCGCGGCGCTGCTCGACCTGAGGTTGGCCCGCTGCCCCTGGCCCTGCCCGCAGCAGGTGGACGACCTGCAACTGACCGGCCGTTGGGCCAACGTCCAGCGCCAGCGCCGCCATCGGCGCGCTCAAGAGGCTTCGGGCCATTAGCAGGGCAGCTTCCAACCTGTCACCGACCGATTGGCTGGCGAGCAGCCCTTCGGCTAGGGAGAGCGCTTGGCCCGCCTGAGCGCCGGCCGGCATGGCCCGCTGGCCACCGGCCGGCAGCAGCTGGCTGAGGTTGTGCCGCTGGGCGATAACGGCCAGCAAGGGAAAGGCGATCAACTCTGCCAACCGCACCCAGTAGGAGACGTCGGTCCCGGCCGGCGCCGGCTGGGCGCGCGCAATCAAGGCGGCCAGGTGGCCGCCTGCCAGCAGCAGCAAGAGCGCCGAACGCAGGCCCCAGCCTGGGCTTTGCACCCACAATATGACGGCCGCGCCGGCCGCCAGGAGACCCAGCTGGGCGCTGTCCCAGGCGGCCGCCTGATTTGAGGCCGGGTAGCCGCCTGCCAGAGGGCTGGCTGCAACTTGGCGCGCCCAATCCTGAGCATAGAAGGCCGCCAGAAGCCCAATGACGATGAGAAGCAGCGCGGCGCCGATGTCGAGCAGGCGCGGGAAGGAGCGCAAGCGGGGCAGAAACAGCCAGATCAGCATGACGGCCGTGACCGCGTCAATAGCCCGCTCCAACACCGGCAAAACAACGGGCGCCGAAGCGGCGCTGCCGACAAGCAGGGCCAGGAGGACGCTTAAGCGGGCCAGCAGTATGCCCAAGCAAGCCGCCACCAAGCGCCGAGCGAAACTGTCGTCGGGCGCTCGCCGTCGTTGCCAGAGCGCCAGGCCCAGGGCTGCCTGTACGGCCAGCAACGTCACCAAATGGTACACCACGCTGCCCGGCGGCTGGCTCAAAAGGTGGATGATCTGCTGTGAGAACGACATCAGCGACTGAAGCGGGCTGGCCGCATTCACGCTATTATAACATAGCTTATGTCGTGTTGAAGGTTCGCGGGCCTGGGATAAGGCTCCTATGTGGGGAAGCTTGCCCGCACAGCCTGGGCAAGCAATGCCACAATTTCGTGTAGTTCGGCCTCCGTAACAATCAGCGGCGGGCCAAGCATGACCAAGTCGCCATTCCGGCCGTCAGCGCAACCTTGCGAGTAATAGACGACCAGCCCCAGGTCAAAGGCATTCTGCCAAACACGCCAGGCCGCGCCTTGCTCGGCCGGGAACGGGCGCTTGCTTGTCCGGTCCGCCACGAGCTCCAGTGCCCAGAAAAGGCCGAGCCCGCGAATGTCGCCCACCTGGGGGTGATCGCTTAGGGCGGCCGCCAGCGCCTGGCCCAGCAGCGGCCCCAGACGGGCCGCCCGCGCCACCAACTGCTCGTCCCGGATAATGTTCAGCGTTGCCAGGCCGGCGGCCGCGCCCACGGCGTGGTGGCTGAAGGTACCGCCGTGGTTGAAGTCACCGAGCGCTTGGCGCAGGGTCTCCACATCGTGGCCGCTGGCGGCGATGAAGCCGAGCGGGAAATAGCCGCCGGCCGCCCCCTTTGAGCTCACGAGGATGTTCGGTTGCACGTCCCAATGCTCGATGGCCCACCAGCGGCCGGTGCGCCCAAGTCCCACCAGGACTTCGTCGGCAATCAAGAGTACGCCATAGTGGTCGCAAATCTGGCGGACAGCGGGCCAGTAGTCCGGCGGCGGCACGACGGCCCCCAGGCTGGCGCCACTGATCGGCTCGGCGATGAAGGCCGCCACCCGCTCCGGGCCGACTTTTAGGATGGCCTCTTCCAGACGGGCGGCCGCCTCCTCGCCGCCGGCCGGATCGCGGTAGGGGTAGGGCGGCTCGATGTGCGGCGAGTCGGCCAGCCAGCTGAGGTAGGGGGCGCGCAGCCCCGGCCGGCCGCTAACGCCAAGAGCGCCAAGCGTCATGCCGTGGTAACTCTGCTGCCGGCCGATGACAAGCTTGCGCTCATTCTCGCCCCGCGCCATCTGGATCTGGCGCGCCAGCTTAAGGGCGCCTTCGACGACCTCGCTGCCGCTGCTCAGAAAGTAGATGCGCGCATCGGGGACAGGAACCAGCGTGGCCAGTGCGGCCGCATAGCGTTCCACGGCCTCGCTGGTGAACATGATGGCGTGCACGTAACCGGCGGCGGCCGCTTGGGCGGCCATAGCCTCGACAACTTCACGCCGGCCGTGGCCGACGTTGACCACCAGCGGGCCGCCTGAACCGTCAAGGTAGCGCTTGCCCCATTCGTCGAATAAGTAAACGCCCTGGCCGTAGGCGATCTTCGGCCGGGCGTGGCCCATCTTGCGGTAAAAGACGTGGCCGTGGGGATGGCGATATTGGCTCATTGGCGGCCAGTCCCGGCCGGGCCGGATCAGCGATAAAGTCCCTTGGGATCTAACTCCTGGCGGACCAACTCCAGCTCCAACAGGCCGGGCGGCGTCATCTCGCGGGCGCCGGCCGCGACTTGCAGCGGCCAGCCTACCTCAGCCCGGACCGTCTCCAGCGAGACGTTGGGCGCCAGTTCAATCAGCATCATTTCGCGGTTTGGCCCTACGAAGTTGAACAGCGCCTTGTCGGTAATTACCAACTCCGGCCCCCGGCCTGGCACGTTGAGTAGCTCGCGGCTCGTGCCGCCCTGCAGGTGGCCGGGGCTGGTCACAAAGTCTAGCCGGTCAACGAAGGCGCGTTTGGACAGGCGCATGATGATCAGCGTCTTACGGGCGTTAAGTGCGATCTCGCAGGCGCCGCCTGAGCCGGGCAGGCGGACCTTGGGCGCCTGATAGTCGCCAATGACCGTCGTGTTCAAGTTTCCGAATCGATCGATCTGCGCCCCGCCCAAGAGGGCGGCATCCACCCGGCCGGCCTGCAAATAGAGCATGAACAAGTCGGCCATGCTGACAACGCTGGTGGCGTCACTGACCAGCGTTGGGTCGCCGATCGAAAGCGGCAGGCGGGCAGGGTGGGCGCCAAAGACGCCACTTTCGTAGACCAACTCTAGGTCGGGCGAGTGGCTGCGCCGGGCCAGGTTGCAGGCAATGTTGGGCAGGCCCACGCCCACGAAGACCACCTGGCTGCCCTGCAAGGCGCGCGAGGCGCTAACGATCATGAGCTCGGCCGGGGTGTAATCCATGGAAGTTCCTTGGGCCTGGCAGCGGCCGGTCAACGAGCCATCGCCGCCAGCTGGGACGGCAGCACCTTGTCGGTCAACAACTTCTCGAAAATCGCCCGCTTGTCGCCGCCAGCGCTTGCCTGCGCTATCAGGTCGTAGCCCGCCGTGTAGGTGAAGGCGTAAGCCCGGTAGGGTCCGTGGCTGATGAAGTTTAGGCTCTTCCTGGCCCGCTCCTCGTCCAGCAAGCCGTAGGTTTGGAAGTACTCGACGGTCTGGTCTGCATTCAACTGGCCCGTGTGGTATAGAAAGGCCGCGTTGGTATCCACATACTCCAACGGCCGCCGGGCCTCGCGGATGGCGGCCGCCACAGCAAGCGGCTCGGCCGGCAGCCCGGCCGCCGGAAGCAAGACCTCGGCGTTCCAGCGGTGCTGCGCGTCCGCGGGGCAAATAATCTCAACGGCCGTGGTAGCAATCCCCTCGGAAATGACCGCTTCCGGTGCCAGCAAGATCCGAATCGCGTCCTCAGCCCAGCCCCGGCCGCGATAGAACTTCAGGTCCTTGAGCGTCGCCTCGGTGTGGTGACCGGGGTAGCCCTCGTGGGCGAAGAGCTCGAGCAAGAACGGGGCGGAGGCGGGCAGGTCGGTGTTGAACTGGATAAGCGAGCGGCCGTTGCCCAGGTAAAAGTTGAAGGCGCTCCAGGCCTGCTGGCTGACCAGCTCCAGCTCTACACCCTCGCCGGCCGGCAGCTCGAAAAGGGCGCGGGTTCGCTCGCGCGTCTCCCGGTGGGCCAGTTCCAGCAGAGGCAGCAGCCCCTCGGCTGGCACCTCATACCGCTTACGCCGGGCAATCATTCGCTCCGCCAGGCCGCCTTTTCCCTCCAACAGAACGTCGAGACGGCAGTGGACGTCAAGAAAGGTCTGTTCCTCCAGGAGCTGCGGCTCGACGTCAAGTAGTTGGCGGACCTCTTCCAGGTAGTCGGCTTCCTCGCCGTTCAGCGTGCGCAGCAGCCATCCGATGGCTCGCAGGTTGGCCGCCAGGGTAGGCTGGCGCTCGGCCGCCAGGAGTGACATCGTATCTTCGAGTCCTTGCAACTGAGCCAGCAGTGCAGTCGGGCTTTTCGGCTGGTCGGACGCGGCCAAGGCCTTTAGCTCGGGCGGGCCGTAATAGGCGTCTAGGAAGCCCGGCACCAGGCGATCCATGTTGAGCGCCAGGCGCAGGTAATCGCGGCCGAAGTCGTCTATCGGCGGGTGCTCAGCTTCCATCCTCAAGCCTCGCCTGCGTAGCGGCCATAATTGACCGCCTCGGCGTAGAATTCGCCCGGCCGGAGGGTGTCCAGGCGCTCCCGGCCGAGCTTTTCCAGGTATGCCTCTCGGTCCGGCAGCCCATAGACCCACTCCCCAAGCCAGGCCTCGGTACGCGCCTGGTCGCGGCTGACCTCGTCCCATTCCAGGTAAAAGGAGTTGTCGCGGTCGTAGTAGCCCTGCACATAGCTTGGATGGGCGCCGAACGGTTCGTGGACCACGGCGTCCACGATCAGGCCCGGAATGAGGGTCCGGTTCGGATCGCTGCGAATGACGCTCGAGCCCACGATCTCCTCGACGACCACGACGACCCTCTCGGCCGCGAATGCCACCTCCTTCTGGACGCCGATCAGGCCCCACAGATGGGTGTTGCCGGCCGCGTCGGCCCGCTGGGCGTGAACGAAGGCAACGTCCGGCCGCAGTGGCGGGACGACCGCAATCTCGCCGCCACCATAAGGGCTGGCGACAAAGCGGATCTTGTCATTGGCGCGCGGCAGGTCGCTGCCAGCGTAGCTGCGCAGCGGGAAAAATGGCAGATCGCTGGCCCCAGCCAGATAGCGGCCGACCATCCCAAAATGGGAATATTCTTCGAGCTCGAGTGGCCGCGGAATTCCCATTTCAACGGCCCGCCGGATGCAGTGCAGGCTGCCGACGCCGGGGTTGCCCAAATAGCTGAAGATCAACTTGCGGGCCACGCCGGCCGCCACCATCTGGTCGTAGATTAGGTCAGGCGTCAGCCGGGCCAAGGTGAGGTCAGTCTTGCGCTGGCGGATGATCTCATGGCCGGCCGCGAAGCCGATAAAGGCTGTAAATCCTTCGATGGCTACGACGGCACGGTCGCTCACAAAGCGGCCGACGGCGTCGCGCATGGACAAAATCTTGCTGCGTTCCTCGCTGCTCATGGGACATAAAAAAGGGACGTGAGCGGCCGGTCACGTCCCCCTATTCTCAACCGAGCCGAACGGCTCAGTCAACGATCGTCTGGCTTTGCTCGTGCATATATTGCTGGACGTAATGGACGCTGCCGCCGGCCTTGCCTGTCGAACCGCTGCCTTTCCAGCCGCCGAAGGCCTGGTAGCCCGGCCAGGCGCCGGTTGTCGCCCCAGTTTCCCGGTTCACGTACAGCACACCAGCCTCAATGTTGTCAAGGAACCACTCAACCTCGTCATCGTCCTCGCTGTAGAAGCCGGCCGTCAGGCCATAGTCTACGTCGTTGGCCCGCTCCATGGCCTCGTCCAGGTCGTCGAAGCTGGTGATCGTTACAATGGGCAGGAACATCTCCTGTTTCCACAAGGGGTGGCTCGGCGGCAGCTCGTCTACGATGGTCGGCAAGACGTAGTAGCCGTTGGCGTCTACCACTTTGCCGCCGAACAGCACCCGGCCGTTGCGGGCCAGGTCAGCCACAAATCGCTGGTAATCCTCATAGGCTTCCTTGTTGATCACCGGCCCCATCCAATTTTCTTTCCGAGTTGGATCGCCGACGTTGATTTTTTCGGTCAGCGCCAGCAGCTTCTGGACGAACGCGTCTTTGACGTCCTCGTGGACGTAGACGCGGGAGCAGGCCGAGCACTTCTGGCCTTGAAGGCCAAAGGCCGAGCGCATCACCCCGATGGCGGCCTTGTCCAGGTCGGCCTTTTTGCTGATGATCGTCGGATTCTTGCCCCCCATTTCGGCAATAACCGGCCGAGGCAAATGACTCTGGGCAAATTGGCGGATAATGTGCATGCCCACGTCGTAACTGCCGGTGAAGGTAATGCCGTCCACGTCGGGGCTGTCAATTATCGTCTGGCCCACCGTCCGGCCGCCGCCGGTGACGAAATTGAAGACCCCATCGGGGATGCCGGCGTCGCGGAAGCAGGTGGTCAACAGCCAGCCGGTGTAAGGTGTATCTGAGGCGGGCTTAAATACGACAGTATTGCCGGCGACCATTGCCCCACCGGCCGGGCCGCCGGCGAGGGCGGCCGGAAAATTGAACGGAGAGATGACTGCCCAGACGCCATAAGGTTTTAGGACGCTGCGGTTGTGATGACGCCGGCTCTCAGATTTCATCTCCACAGTGAAGCCTTCATTGTCTTCCATCTGGTCGCAGTAGTAGCGGATCAGGTCGGCCGTCTCCTGCACGTCGCCCAGCGCTTCGAGGCGGTTCTTGCCCACCTCCAGCGACATAACGGCCGCCATGTCGAAGAGCCGCTCGCTGATCAGGTTGGCCGCCTTCTGCAGGATGTCCACGCGCTTTTGCCAGCGCGTCTTACGCCAATCGTTAAAGGCGTCCTTGGCGGCCGCGACGGCGTCCTCGGCATCCTCGGCCGTGCCCTTCTGAAAATAGCCCATCACCAGGTCGCTGTTCACCGGACTTGCCTTGGCGAAAGTGCTGCCGGCCGTGCGCTCTTCGCCATCAATAAACATGGGGAAAGTCTGGCCCATGCCCTGGCGGGCCCGCTCCGCGGCCCGCTCAAACATCTCGTCAAGCTCCGGATCTGGGCTCGCCAGCGTGGAATAGGTTACTTTGAATTTCTCAGCCATGAAGTTTCTCCTCTCGCGCTTCGTTCAGGCTTTCACAATTATAGCGGTGGTGGCCCAAGTATGCAGGCAATCAGGCCGCAAGGCCGGCCGCCGGCCGGTTCACCGTCCTGGCTAGTACGTAGCCCGGCATACGCAGGGCAACCACTGACGGCAGGCCAAGCGTGCGCCAAAAGGCGAACGGCTCGATTGGTTGGTGGGCGGCCACCAGCAGGGTGATCACCGTGCCATGCGCGACGACGATCAAGTTCTGGCCTGCGGAGTGCGCCAGGCAGCCGGCGACCGCAGTCGCAAAGCGCGCCCCGGCCTCGGCGCCCGATTCGGCCCCAAAGACGCGTTCCTGCGGCCGAGCAAAAAGTTGGGCGACCTTCCGCTCAAACTCGGACTGGGGCAGCAGGCCGGCCCTTGGCCGCTCGTGCTCATGCAGCCCCATGGTCGTCTGCCATTGGACGTCCAGCAACCGGCTCACCTGGACAGCCGTTTCTGCAGCCTTGGGCTCGCAGCTGGCGACGATCTGGGCTGGCTCGTACAGGGCCAGCGCGGCCGCCAGCCAGGCACAGCGCCGCACCCCTTCCGTACCCAAGCGCCAGTCGCTGGCTGGCCGGTCGGCCGCCATCTCAGGCAGGGAATGCTTGACCAGAAGCAGCCAGTGCGCCGCGCTCAAATCCGCCAGTCAATCAGGAAATAGTTGTTCTTGCCCCGACGCACAACGACATAGCGGCCGGCCAGCCGCTCGTCCGGCGTTACTATCCGGCCCGGTTCGGTGACGCGGGCGTCATTGACGCTGATGGCGCCATTCTGGATGTCGTGCCGTGCCTGGCGCTTGGAGTTGCTGACGCCGGCGCGTACTAACAGTTCGACCAGGCCGACGGGCCCGGCCGCCTGGAGCTCATAACTGGGGACATCATTCAGCCCCAGCGCCAGCTCGGCCGGGTTGAGGTCGCTGACCCGGCCGTAAAAGAGGGCCTGGGACACCTTTGCAGCGCTGGCGGCCGCTTCTGGGCCGTGCACCAGGTCGGTTACCTCGGCCGCCAGGCGGCGCTGGGCGGCGCGCTCGCTGGGCCGCTCGGCCACCTCGGCTGCCAGGCGCTCGATTTCCTCGGCCGGCAAAAAGGTGAAGGCCTTGAGCAAAGGAATGACTTCGGCGTCGTCGGATTGCATCCAGAACTGGTAGAAGCGGTAGGGCGACGTGAGCTCCGGGTCGAGCCAGATTGTGCCTGCCTCGGTCTTTCCATACTTTTTGCCGTCCGCCGTCGTGATCAGTGGCAACGTCAAGCCGTACGCCGTCTCGCCGGTAACGCGCCGGATCAAATCGGCCCCGGCCGTGATATTGCCCCACTGGTCGCTACCGCCGCATTGCAGCTCGGCGCCAAGGGTTCGCAAGAGGTGCAGAAAATCGAAGGCTTGCAGGGTCATGTAACTGAATTCGGTGTAGGAGATGCCCGTGGCCAGGCGTGCGCTGACCGACTCCTTGGCCAACATCTGGTTGACCGAGAAGTGCTTGCCAATCTCGCGCAAGAATGGCACTAGCTTTAGGTCTGCCAGCCAATCGTAGTTGCTCACGATGCGTGCCGCATTTCGACTGGAGTCAAAGTCCAGGTAGCGGCCGACCTGGCTGCGGATGCTGTCGGTCCACTCTTGCACGACCTCAACATCGTTCAACTGCCGCTCCTGGCTCTTGCCACTGGGATCGCCAATCAGACCTGTCCCGCCGCCAACCACGCCGATGGGGCAGTGGCCGGCCAACTGGAAACGGCGCAGCAAAAGGATCTGCAACAAGCTGCCGATGTGCAGGCTGTCGGCCGTTGGGTCGAAGCCGATGTACAGCGTAATCGGCCCTTTCGCCAGCCGCGCGCTCAGGCCTTCAAGGTCAGTCGCCTGGTAGATCAGGCCCCGGTAGCTGAGATCTGCGATCAGATCGCTCATGGCTAGCTTAACGAATCGAGCGCGATCTGGGCCGGATAGAAGTTTTGATTTAGTTCCAGCGCGCGCGTATAGGCGGCCGCCGCCCCGGCCTCGTCCCCCTGGTAGAGCAGGGCGTGGCCGCGATAGAGGTACGTTTCCTCCACGTTCTGGCCACCCTGGGTAGCCAAGATCGCGCTGGAAATCGCCAGCATGTCGTCGTAGCGGCTGACCTTCATATAGGCGACGTAGGGGCGAAACTCGTACCACAGCATAGTAGGCGGCATGCCTAGCTGGCGCGCCTGGTCGAAGGCGCCCGCGCCGTTCTCGTAAAATTCCGTCTCGCCCGTCAGCTCGCCCAGCCGCGTCAGGCTTGTTCCTAAGTTAAACCAGACAAAGGCGTCATTCGGCTGCTCCTCTAGGGCAGCCTGGGCGCGCTCGGCCGCGTTCTGCCACATCTGAAGCGGATCCAACATCTCCGGACCAAGAATGGCATGAACCTCTTCTTCTTGGGCCGGCTCATAGACCACGTAGAAGGTGTGATTGAACTGCTTCCAATAACGCTCAATCTCGTCATATGTGTCGACTCGGCCAAGCGCAGGGTCTACGAAATCGAAGGTGTCCATGCTGTAGAAGACGCCCTGGGCCTCATCGTAGGAAAACAAGGTCAGGTAATGGCCATACCAATCGTTGCTCACCGTGCGAACCGGCTCATAGCCCTTTTCGATGACCACGGGGAAGCCGGCGGCGATGAGGCGCTTGAGAAGATCGAGCGTACCGCCGCTGTGAACAGTTGAGCGCAGCTCGGTGAAATCGTTGACGTAGTCGCTGAGCTGCCAAGGGCTGACGTTGCGGTCTTCGACGTTGGGCTTGAGGTAGGCGGCCGCCTCGGCCTGGGTCGTGGGGTCACCGTACCAATTGAGCACCTGGGTCAGGTTGGCCGGGCCGCAATTGTTGAAGGTCTGTTGGATACGCACGATGCCTTCTATCCTAAAGGCAGGCGGCAGTAGCCCCAAGGTAGGGACGGCGGTTGGCGGGGGCGTCGGGCTGGCCGTCGGCGAAGGCTCGGCCGTGGCCGGCGCGGCCGTTTGCCTGGCCTCAGCCGACGCCTGGGTGGCAATCGGCGGCGCGGTGGGCGAGGGCGGCGCGCTGGGACTGGAATCCAGCTCTGGGATGACAACCGGCCGCGGGGCTGCGGCCTGAGCCGGCGCGGGCAGGGCCGTGGCCACCGGATTGACGGCCTGAATCAGCTCTTCGGCGATATCGCCCAGAAACGGGCTGCGCTCGGCCAGGGCGACGCGGTAACGGCCGGGGATCGCCAGGACGACCTGAGGCAAGACCAGCAAGCCGAGAATGAGCACAATTTGGGCCGCCACGACCGCCAGGATGATTCGTCTCGTTCTTTTGCTCATGCGCGCATCTGCTCCAGTTCGACTCGGCTACCCTGCTCCATCCAGCCGGGCCAACGCCTCGGCCGCGGGCGTGTAATTGGAATTAAACTGATACGCCCGCTCGAAGTCCTGGCGCGCCCGAAAAGTTTCGCCCAGGGCCTCGTAGGCAAGGCCACGGTAGTAGAAAGATTCTTCAAAGTAGGGCCGGCCGTCCAGGGTCAGGTCGGTCAGGAGAATGACGTCCTCATACCGGCCAAGCTCAAAGTAAGCCCGAAAAGGGCCAAATTGATACCAAAGCATCCGCCAGGGTAACCCAATGGTGCGCGCCTGGTCAAACGCCTCGGCCGCCTGCTCGTATTCGCCCAGGGCATTATAGATCGTGCCCAAATTAAACCATAGGAATGGGTCGTTCGGCTCGGCGGCTTGCTCCGCCTCGGCCCGCTCCAACGACTGCTGCCACATTACAGCGTCGTCCATCGGCGGGCCGATGATGCCGGCGGCCACGTTTGCCTGTTCTGGCCGATAGAGCACGATGTAATTCCGGTTGAACTGGCGCCAATAGCGATCCAGCTCCCCATAGGCGATCGGCCGGCCCAGGTCGTTGGCATTTTCGCCCGGAACCCCGCTCGTGCCCAGCCAAGAGTCATAGGCCCAGAAGGTCTGGCTGGCGTCATCGTAGGCCACGAGGAGCAAGTAGTGGCCGTACCAGCCCATCCAACGGTAGTCGCCTGGCGGGTCCAGCCCAAGCTCCACGATGACGGCCATGCCCTGGGACAGGAAGCGCCGCAACTGATCCAGGTCGCCGTTGGTGCGGGTGATGGCCTGATTCTCGGTCTGCTCGTTCACGTAGCCGGCCATTTCCTGAGGACTGACGTTGCGGTCTTCCGGATTCGGTTTGAGGACGGCCGCAGTCCGTTCCTGGCTTAGGGTCGGGCCAAAGTGGCTCAGGGCCATCGCCAGCGTGGCCGGGCCACAGTTATTCCAAGTCTGAAACTGGTGGGTAAATGGCTCGACGCGCATCGCCGGCTGGATCGGGATCGGGGTGTTGGTCGGTTCTGCTGTCGCCGTTGGACTGGGGCTGGGTGTGGCCTTGGCTTGCTCCTGGGTGACGGCCGGCTCTGGCGTGGCGCTTGGCGGCCTTGAAGTGGGCCGGGCGTTTAAGGCGTCGGACGGGACCAAGGCGGCCGTGGGCAGCACGTCGGGCTGGTCGGCCGCCATCAGCGCCTGAATCGGCTCTGGAACGTAGGCGGCCACGTAGCGGCTGGGAACGAGGTCCATGAGCGAGGGCAGGGCCAAAATAGAGAAGGCGGCGAGAATGAGCACGCCGCCGATGATGCGTATGGGCTTTCGCATGACTGTCGGCCCGACGGCCGCCAGAGCCGCACGACACGGCTCAATACGCATTATAATGAATTCGGACTGGCCTCCAAGAGTTGCCGGCTCCTCTCTCATTCAACTTTATACGCCGGCCGGGGGTCTAGCCGGGCCGCGCCTGGGCCCGGCTGAGTGGCGCGCCTTGGAGAGCGGCCGGCTTATTCGACAGTCACGCTCTTGGCCAGATTGCGGGGCTGATCCACGTCGCAGCCCCGGCGGACCGCAATGTGATAGCTCAACAATTGAAGTGGGATCACGTTCACGGCCGGGGCGAGCAGCGGCGGCGTGGCCGGCACGTAAAAGACGTGGTCGGCCTTGGCGGCGATTTCTTCGTCGCCCTCGGTGGCGATGGCAATGACAACGCCACCTCGCGCCCGGGCCTGCTCGATCTGGCTGACCATTTTTTCGTATAGATGATCGCGGGTCACCACCGCCAGCACCGGCATCTTTTCGTCAATCAGGGCAATGGGGCCGTGCTTCATCTCGCCGGCCGGATAGCCTTCGGCGTGGATGTAGCTGATCTCCTTGAGTTTAAGCGCTCCCTCCAGGGCGACGGGGTAGTTGATGCCCCGGCCGATGAACAAGAAATCCTCGACCTTGTAAAACTGGCCGGCCAACTCCTGAAGTTCGTGGTCGCGATCCAGAACCCGGCCGGCCAGGTCGGGCAACTGGGCTAGGGCCTCGACCAGCGAACGGCGCTGACCGGCCGGCAGGACGCCGCGCGCCTCGCCCAAGACGCAGGCCAGGAGAAATTGATCCACAATGGAGGTCGTGAACGCCTTGGTGCTGGCGACGCCGATTTCCGGCCCGGCCTGCATTGGGATGACGCCGTCGGCCATGCGCATGGATTGGCTGCCGATGACGTTCACAATGGCCCACAGGGTGGCGCCCCGCGCACGGGCCAACTCGCTGGCGGCCAGCGTGTCGGCCGTCTCGCCCGACTGAGTGATCGCCAGCACCGCCGTCTGCTCGTCTATGAGGGGATCGTTGTAGCGGAATTCGGAG
>JBOGUG010000266.1:0-21949 GCA_050696115.1 Promineifilaceae bacterium (SeqCode)
GTCCGCGTTGCGCAGCAGCAGCCCGCGCGCGCCGGCCGACCAGGCGGCGGCCGCCTGTTCCTCGTCGCCCAGCAGGGCCACGATCGGCGGCCGGCCGGCTTCTAACTCGGCCGCCAGTTCGCCCAACTGGCTCAGGCTCTCTTCGGGCTCCCAGCCCAAGTCCCAGACGACCACATCCGGCCGGTAGACGTCGAGCTCAGCGGCCAGCTCGTCGCCGCCGGCCGTCCGGCCGGCGACGACCAGCCCCGGCAGCTCGGCCAGCAAGGTCGCCAGCCCGGCCCGGGCCAGCGGATCGGCAGCGACGATCAGCAGACGTACCTCGGACACGACGAGCCCAGCTTAGCACGGCCGTGTTGGAGGCAGATAAACGCCGGGGCCTTTGGCCGCGCCGGCCGGCCCAGGTAGCAGCCGGAGCGGCGGCGGCCGGGCCTAGCTGGCGTCCGCGCCCGTGTAAATGCGGGGCACGCGGGTGTTGATGTTGGTCAGGATCTCGTAGGCCACCGTGCCAGCCCAGCCGGCCAGGTCGGCGCAGCTGATTTCGGCGCCGCTTTCGGCCGCGCCCAACAGGATGACCTCGTCGCCGTTATAGGCCGAGTCCCACTCAATGTTGACCATCAGCTGATCCATGCACACCTGGCCTACGACCGGGTATTTCCGGCCGCGGATGACCACCTGGGCCCGGTTGGACAGGCTGCGGAAATAGCCGTCGCCGTAGCCGACCGGCACCGTCACCAGCCGCGCCAGGTGGTCGCTCTGCCAGGTGGAGCCGTAGCTGACCGGATGGCCAGGCTTGACCACCTTAAAGTAGACGACGCGCGATTTCCAATTGAGGGCTGGCTCGACCGGGATCGTGCGCCGGACTTCGGCCGAGGGGTAGACGCCGTAGAACAGGATGCCCGGCCGCACCAGGTCGAGGTGGCTCTCAGGAAGTTGCAGGATGGCGCCCGAATTGGCGATGTGGCGCAGCGGCGGCCGCAGCCCGCGCCGGGCGAAGCTCTCGAGTACCTCCTGGAAGCGGGCCAGTTGCAGCCGGGCCGAAGCCAGGTCGGCCGCGTCGCTGTTGGCGAAGTGGGAGTAGATGCCTTCGATGTGGCAGCGGCCGGCCCGCAGGGCCGCTTCCAGCAGCGCCTCGGCGCTGTAATAGTGGACGCCGATGCGCTCCATGCCGGTGTCAATCTTGAGGTGGACTTTGGCCGTGCGGCCGCTGGCGCCGGCTGCGGCCTCGATCTGGGCCAACTTCTCGACCGATGAGGCGGTCAGGCTCAGGTCGTAGTCCAGGAAGAGGGGCACCTGGTTGTCCAGAATGCCGCCCATGACCAGTATGGGTACGGTCACCCCCGATTCGCGCAGCAACATGCCCTCCTCCAGGAAGGCGACCCCCAGGTAGGCCACGCCCAGGCTTTGCAGGTGGCGGGCGACGGCCACCAGGCCGTGGCCATAGGCGTTAGCCTTGAGGACGGGCATGACGGCCGCCGGGGCGACGGCCTGGCAGATGGCCCGGTAGTTGCGCGTCAGCCGGCCGAGGTCCACCTCTACGGCCGTCGGCCGGCGCACCTCGGCGTGGTTGTGGATGGTGGCTTCGTGGATGGCCATGGGCCGACAGGTGGGGCACGACCTATCGTGCCTTACGCATTTACATCCCCTGATCGCCAAATTCCGGCCGGCCCGTTTCAAGCAGCCGCCCCAGGAACTCGGCCGCCAGCCGGCCGCTGGCCACCGCGCTCACCGCGCCGCTCAGGGAAACCTGGCCGGCCGCGTCGAGCGCCACCTCCAGCGCGCCGCCCGGCATGTGGACCTGGACCGGGCTGGCGCAGCGGCCGGTCTTGACGGCCGCCCCGGCAGCGGCCGCGGCCGAGGTGCCAGACGCCAGGGTGTAGCCGGCCCCCCGCTCCCAAATCTCCACCCTGATGGCGTGCGGGTCGAGAATTTGAACGAATTGGACGTTGGTCCGCTTGGGGAACAGCGGCTGGGCTTCCAGCAGGGGCCCCAGGCGCCGGGCCAGCTCGGCCGACGTCTCTGGGACGAAGACGACGCAGTGGGGGTTGCCGGCGCTCACGGCCGTGGCCCGCACCTCTTCCGCGCCGGCCGGTAGGGGCTGCTCGACGAACTCCCCTGTCCGGCCGGCCAGGGGAATCTCGGCCGCGTCGAAGCTGAGCCGGCCCAAAAGCAGGCCCAGCCGGCCGGCGGCCGGCTCTTCGACCCAGGCCGGCAGCGTCTCCTGGTTCATGGCGAGATTGAAGCGCCGGCCGGGCGCATAGCCGCGCTCCCAGATGTAGCGGCCGAAGATGCGCAGCCCATTGCCGCTCTTCTCCGCCTGGCTGCCGTCGGGGTTGAAGAAGCGCATCTCGAACGGCTCGCGGCCGCCGTTCAGCGGCCCATAGCACAGGCCGTCGGCGCCCAAGCCGGCGTGCCGGTCACACAGCAGCCGGGCGGCCGCGGCCGTCAGCTCAAACGGGCAATCTAGCGGGTCGAGCACCAGCATGTCATTGCCCAGGGCGTGGTACTTGGCGAAGCGGCCGATCTCCTTTTGGGGCGTCATGGGCGGTATGCGCAAGGCGGGATTTAGCCCGCCTCGGCGGCGGCGGCCGGGCCTAGTGGGCCAACTCGCGCATCTGGCGGGCGATGTTGCGCCGGGCCCTGGCCTCCAGCTTCTTGTGGAAGCGGTCGGTGAGGTAAATGCGGTCGCGATCCAAGAAGCGGCCGAGCATCTCCAGCCGGCCGGCCCGGTACTCGTCCTCCGGCACCCAGTCGAACTCGCGCCGGATGGCGGCGTTCTGGCGGCCGAAGGTAATCTCGTCGGAGGCGAAGCTGGCCAGATCGGCGTCCATCAGCAATTGGGCGTCCACGTCGTCTGAAGGCGCCTGGTGGGTCGTGGCCAGGATGAGCTGGCTCACCCGCAGGGCCAGCTCGGCCGGCAGCCCCAGCCTGTCGAGGGCGGCCCGGGCGAAAGCCGCGCTCTGGGCCTCGTTGTCGTTGGCCCGGGCGTCGTAGATCACGTCATGAAACCAGGCGGCCAATTGGACGGCCGAGAAGTTGCACGCCAGCGGCCGTAATTCGTCGAGCATCTCCAGGACGCTCCCAATGTGCCTGAAGTTGTGGTAATGGCGCTCGCTGGCCGTGTAGCGGCGCTCCAGCTCGGCGAAAAGCGCTTCAGCCGCGGCCGGCTCGGCCCCCAGGCCGGCCATCAGGCGGCGCCAGCGCTCGGCCATGGCCGGCCGGCCGGCGGCCGGCGGGGCATAAATGGCGATCTCCGGCCCACTGTCGCGGGCTAGGGCCAGCGGCGGGAAGCGCAGCAACCAGCCGGCCACCCAGAGATCGCCGATCGCCCCGGCGGCGTTGGCCGCCAACGCCAGCACCAGGATAGGCGCGGCCGCCAGCGGAGCCGGAACCAACGCGGCCAGCCCAAGCAGACTGAGTAAGACGAGCGGCGCCAGGCCGGTGACCAGGAATTGGTTGCGCGGCAGGTACCAGTCCGGCGCGGCCGCGAAGGCATAAAATGGGCCCAGGCCCAGCTTTGGCCGGGTGCCGGTGTAGATCCAGAAGAAGAGGGCGTGGGCCAGCTCGTGCAGCACGACCACGCCCGCCAGCGTCAGCAGGATGGCAAGCACGCCGGGCGCGCTGAAGACCAGC
This sequence comes from Promineifilaceae bacterium (SeqCode), assembly GCA_050696115.1. Taxonomy (GTDB): domain Bacteria; phylum Chloroflexota; class Anaerolineae; order Promineifilales; family Promineifilaceae; genus UBA11865. The sequence continues at coordinate 3,631 of JBOGUG010000266.1, forward strand.
GCCAGCCGGGCCCCCAGCTCCGGCCGGATGGCGCGCGCGGCCTGCCAGAAGAGCCAGCCGGCGGCAAAGAAGAGGGCCAGCCCAAACAGGTTGAGGCCGATGGCCAGCGGGCGGTTGGCGGCCAGGTTAATTTCGCCGGCCGGCTGGTATTCGGCCGGCAGCTCAGAGGTGGCTTTCATGGGCCCTCAATTACGTTGGGACGCAGAACGGGATGCGGAAAAACGCTGTGAGCACGGATGCCCCTTGCCTCCCAGGGCTGGCGCCGTCGGGCTGAGCTCTGGCGCTGCTAACGATCCGGCCGGCGGCGCAACCGCCACCGGGAAACGGGATTATCCCCAAACCAGGGCAAGAGACAAGCAAAATGGCGCGACCTGGCCCAGGGCGGCTAGGAATCCAACAAGGGGGCCAGCCAGCGCTCGGCCGCCTCCAGCTCCATCCCCTTGCGCCGGGCGTAATCCTCCAGTTGGTCGCGGCCGATCCGGCCGACGCCGAAGTAGTGGGCCCCAGGCTGGGCGATGTAGTAGCCGCTGACGGACGCGGCCGGCTGCATGGCGAAATTCTCCGTCAGCCGGATGCCGGCCGTCGTCTCGGCGTCCAGCAGCCGGAACAAGGATGCCTTTTCGGTGTGATCGGGGCAGGCCGGATAGCCCGGCGCGGGCCGGATGCCGCGGTAGGCCTCGGCGACCAGCGCCTGGTTGTCGAGACGCTCTTCGGGCGCATAGCCCCACAGGTCACGGCGCACCCGCTCGTGCAGGCGCTCGGCGAAGGCCTCGGCCAGGCGGTCGGCCAGGGCCTTGGCCAAAATGGCGTGGTAGTCGTCGCGCTCGGCCTCGAAGCCCGCCACCAGGTCGGCCAGGCCAAGGCCGGTTGTGACGGCGAAGGCGCCGATGTGGTCGGCCAGGCCGCTGTCTTTGGGGGCGATGAAGTCGGCCAGGGCCAAGTTCGGCCGGCCGGGCGGCTTCTCCATCTGCTGGCGCAGGCTGTGGATGACCGCGATTGGCCGGCTGCGCCGACCGGGGGCGTAGACCTCGATGTCGTCGCCGGCGCTGTTGGCCGGGAAGAGGCCAACCACGCCGCGGGCGCAGAGCCACTTGTGGCCGATGATCTGATTCAACAGCGCCTGAGCGTCCGTGTACAGGCTGCGGGCCGCCTCGCCTACCCGCTCGTCGTCCAGGATGTCGGGGAACTTGCCGGCCAGCTCCCAGGCCTTGAAGAAGGGCGTCCAGTCAATGTATTCCGCCAACTCGGCCAGGTCGTAGTCGTCGAAGACACGTAGACCGGAAAGATTGGGCTGGGGCGGCCGATAGGCGTCCCAATCGGGCCGGAAACGCTGGCGGCGGGCCTCTTCCAGGCTGGCCAGCGGCCGGCCGGCGCGCCGGCCGGCGTGCTGGCGGCGCACGGTCTCATACTCGGCCCGCACTTCGGCCGCAAACTGCTCCCGGCCGGCCTTGTTGAGCAAATTGGCGACCACGCCCACGGCGCGCGAGGCGTCCAGGACGTGCACCACCGGCCCGCGCGAGTAGTTGGGCTCGATCTTGACGGCCGTGTGGGCCTTGGAGGTGGTCGCGCCGCCGATCAGCAGCGGGTGGTCGAAGCCGGCGCGCTGCATCTCGGCCGCCACGTGGCGCATCTCCTCGAGCGATGGGGTGATCAGCCCGCTCAGACCGATGATGTCCACTCCCTCGCGGCGGGCTGTCTCCAAGATCTTGTTGGCCGGCGTCATCACGCCCAGGTCAATCACCTCGTAGTTGTTGCACTGCAAGACGACGCCGACGATGTTCTTGCCGATGTCATGCACGTCGCCTTTGACCGTCGCCAACAGAACTTTACCCCTGGCGCCGGCAGTGGCCTTCTCGGCCTCCAGGAAGGGCACCAGGTAGGCAACGGCCTGCTTCATGAAGCGGGCGCTCTTGACCACCTGGGGCAAGAACATCTTGCCGGAGCCAAACAGGTCGCCGACCACGTTCATGCCGGCCATGAGCGGCCCTTCAATGACGTCCAACGGCCGGGCGGCCGCCTGGCGCGCCTCCTCGGTGTCGGCGATGATGTACTCCGAAATGCCCTGCACCAGGGCGTGGCTGAGGCGCTGCCCGACCGGGGCCTGACGCCAATCCAGGTCGGCCGCCTCGCGTTTGGGGCCGCCTTCGACCGTCTCGGCGTAACGCACCAGGCGCTCGGTGGCGTCCGGCCGGCGGTTGAACAACACGCCCTCAACCCGCTCCAACAGCTCCGGCCCGACCTCCTCGTAGACGGCCAGCTGGCCGGCGTTGACGATGCCCATGTCCATGCCTGCCTGGATGGCGTGGTAGAGGAAGGCGGAGTGGATGGCCTCGCGCACCACCTCGTTGCCCCGGAAAGAGAAAGAGATGTTGCTCACCCCGCCGCTGACCAGGGCGTGGGGCAGGCTGGCCTTGATCTGGCGCGTCGCCTGGATGTAGGCCCGGCCGTATTCGTTGTGTTCCTCGATGCCGGTCGCCACGGCGAAGATGTTGGGGTCGAAGATGATCTCTTCGGGTGGGAAGCCCACCTGTTCGGTCAGGACGCGGTAGGCGCGGGCGCAGATGGCGAGCTTGCGCTCGGCCGTGTCAGCCTGGCCCTGTTCGTCGAAGGCCATGACGATGACGGCCGCGCCGTAGCGCCGCGCCAAGCGCGCCTGGCGCACAAACTCGGCCTCCCCCTCCTTCAGGCTGATGGAGTTGACCACCGGCTTGCCCTGGACGCACTTGAGGCCGGCCTCGATGACCGACCAGCGCGAGGAGTCCACAACGAACGGCACGCGGGCCACATCCGGCTCGGTGGCGATCAGTTTCAGGAACTTGACCATGGCCGCCTCGGCGTCCAACATGCCTTCGTCCATATTAACGTCAATCATTTGGGCGCCGCTGGCCACCTGCTGCCGGGCGACTTCGACCGCCTCCTCGAAGCGGCCATCCAGGATGAGGCGGGCGAAGCGGCGCGAGCCGGTCACGTTGGTGCGCTCGCCGATGTTGACGAAATTCATGTCGGGGTTGAAGTTGAGCGGCTCCAGCCCGGCCAGCCGCAGCCGGCGCGGGAGGTGGGGGATCTGGCGCGGCTGCAAGCCGCGGACGCTGTCGGCGAACAGGCGGATGTAGCTGGGCGTGGTGCCGCAGCAGCCGCCCACGATGTTGACGAAGCCGCTCTCGGCGTAGTCGCGCAGTATCTCGGCCATGTAGTCGGCCGAGTCGGTGTGCTCGCCAAATTCGTTGGGCAGGCCGGCGTTGGGGTAGATGCTGACGTAGGTGTCGGCGACGCGCGCCAGCTCGCCGATATATTCGCGGAAGGCCTCGGCCCCCAAGGCGCAGTTAAGGCCGACGATCAGCGGCCGGGCGTGGCGAACCGAGTTCCAGAAGGCGCCCGTGGTCTGGCCGGCCAGGGTGCGGCCGCTCAGGTCTACGATGGTGCCGGAGATCATCAGCGGCCGGCGCTCGCCGCGCGCCTCAAACAGGGTCTCGACGCCGAAGATGGCCGCCTTGGCGTTGAGGGTGTCGTAGACCGTCTCGATGAGCAGCAGGTCCACCCCGCCGTCGAGCAGGCCGCGGGCGGCGTCGCTGTAGGCGGCCGCTAATTGGTCGAAGGTGACGTTGCGGGCGCTGGCGTCGCTCACGTCGGGCGACAGCGAGGCAGTGCGGTTGGTCGGGCCGAGCGCGCCGGCCACGAAGCGCGGCGAGCCGGGGTTGGCGGCCGCGAAGGCGTCGCGGGCGCCGACGGCCAGGCGGGCGGCCGCCAGGTTAATGTCGTAGCAGTGAGCCTGCAGGCCGTAGTCGCCCTGGGAGATAGCCGTGGCGTTAAAGGTGTTGGTCTCGATGATGTCCGCCCCGGCCTCCAGGTAGGCGGCGTGGATGCTGGCGATGATCTCGGGCTGGGTCAGGCACAGCAGGTCGAGATTGCCGCGCAGGTCGCGCGGGTAGTCGGCAAACTGCCGGCCGCGAAAGTCGGCCTCGGTCAGGTGGTAGCTCTGGATGACCGTGCCCATAGCCCCGTCCAGGACCAGGATGCGCTCCTGGAGCAGTTGTTTGAGTTGTTGGCTGCGATCCATAAACAAAAACCTCTCGGAAGAGAGGTTTGAGCAGCGGCGCGTCTGTCATCCCTCATCTTCCAGAACCCCACTCCTGGCGGGGCGCTGCCGGAATTGGCACCTACTGCGGCGGGCAGTGGTTGCCGAGGCTTCATCGGGCCGGTCCCTCCGCCTCTCTGGATGAGCGGAAGGGCGCTGATCGCCCTCCCTGGTTCAATTGTTGGCCTCAAGTGTAAGGCTTCCCCAGGGGGCTGTCAAGTAGCCCTAACCTGCCGCAACTCTATTCAGCGCGCCTGCCATCCGCCAGAGCCGGTTCCAAGTTTGCCGGCCGGCCCCCGGCCGCGTAAACTTATGCGTTTCGGCCGGCCCGGAGCGGCCGGCCGGAAGCTGGAGCTATGCAGACGGACTTCGACCTTCAGGCCAGCGCGGCCGCGACCAGCCGCCTGGGTGGGCTATGGCGGCTGGCGGCCGGCTTCCAACTTGTCTACCTGGGCGCGGTCGGCTTCCTGGGGCTGGCGGCCATCATGAAGACGGCCACCTATTACCTGCTTCGCTATTTTGTGGACGAGGTGCTGATCGCCGGCCGCTTTGCCGACCGGCTGGCGCTGGTGGCCTTGGGCTTCGTCGCCCTGGCGCTGCTGGAGGGCGGCTTCAGCTTCCTCTCCGGCCGGCTGGCGGCCCAGACCTCGGAGAGCGTCGCCCAGCGCCTGCGCAACTACCTGTTCGACCACATCCAGCGCCTGACCTTCAGCTACCACGACCAGACGCGCACCGGCGAGCTGATCCAGCGCTCCACCTCCGACGTGGACGCCATCCGGCGTTTCTTCGCCCAGGAGGCCATCGGCTTCGGCCGCATCATCCTGCTGTTCGCTATTAACTTCGTCGCCATCCTGACGATCCACGCCCAACTGGCGCTGGTCTCGGTGGTCGTCGTGCCGCTGGTGGTGGTCTTGTCCTATTTCTTCTTCGGCCGCATCAACCGGGCCTACGAGGCCTACCAGGAGCAGGACGCGGTCGTCTCGACCACCCTCCAGGAGAACCTGAGCGGCGTGCGGGTGGTGAAGGCCTTCGCCCGCCAGGAATACGAAAAGGGTAAGTTTGAAGCCGACAGCCGCGAGCGCTACCGGCGCGGCCGGCGCTTGCTGCTCTATCACACCCTGTATTGGCCGGTCTCGAACGTCATCACCGGGGCCCAGCTCATCGGCGGCTACCTGTTTGGCGCTCTGCTGGTGATCAACGGCCAGATCAGCGTCGGCAGCTATTTGGCCTACGCCGGCCTGATCATCTGGATCATCCAGCCACTGCGCATCCTGGGCCGGCTCATCGTCCAGATGTCGCAGGCGTTCGTCTCCCACGGCCGGGTGATGGAGATCGTCCGCGAGGAGCGCGAGCCGCTGACGGCCGGCAGCGTGGCCCCGCCGGCCGGGGTCCGGGGCGACGTCCGCTTTGAGGACGTCTGCTTTGGCTACGAGGACGGCAGCGCGCCGGTGCTGCGCGACATCCGCTTCCACGTCCGGCCGGGCGAGACGGTGGCCCTGTTGGGCTTCACCGGCTCCGGCAAGACCTCGCTGGTCAACCTGCTGCCCCGCTTCTACGACCTGAGCAGCGGCCGGCTGCTGCTGGACGGGGTCGAGATCCAGCATTACCCGCGCCACTACCTGCGCCGCCAGATCGGGATCGTCGAGCAGGAGCCGTTCCTTTTCTCGCGCACCATCCGGGAGAACATCGCCTACGGGGCCGGCCGGCGGGTGAGCGAGGCCGAGGTGGGCGCGGCGGCTCAGGCGGCCGCCATCCACGACGTCATTCTGGGCTTCCCCGACGGCTACAACACCCTGGTCGGCGAGCGCGGCGTCACCCTGTCCGGCGGCCAGAAGCAACGCATCGCCATTGCCCGCACCCTGCTTAAGAACCCACGCATTCTGATTCTGGACGACGCCACCTCGTCGGTGGACACCCAGACCGAGGCCGCCATTCGCGAGGCGCTGGAAGGGCTGATGCGCAACCGGACGACGTTTATCATCGCCCACCGCATCCAGAGCGTGATGAACGCCGACCTGATCCTGGTGCTGGACAAGGGGCGCATCGTCCAGCGCGGCCGGCACGAGGAGTTGCTGGCCGTGCCCGGCATCTACCGCCAGATTTACGACCTGCAAGCGCGCATCGAGGACGAGCTGGCGGCCGAGCTGGCGCTGGCGGAAGGGGCTGGCAGATGAGCGACACCTTCGAGTTCGAGGAGGAAGAATTCACCACCCAGTTCAACGGCCGGACGCTGCTGCGCATCTTGTCCCAGACCCGGCCGCACTGGAAGCTGGTAGCGGCCTTCCTTTTTTTCATCATCGGCGTGGCCATTGTCGAGTCCACCATTACGTTTGTGGACAAGCAGTTGATTGACCAGGCCATCATCCCCGGCGACCGCGAGGCGCTCGGCCGGATCCTGGGGCGCTACGCCATCCTGTTCATCCTGCAGGCCATCGGCATTTTCGGCTTCATCTATTTTGCCGGCCTGCTGGGCGAGCAGATCAGCTACGACCTGCGCCAGCGCCTGTTCGACAAGCTCCAGGAGCTCTCGTTCGCCTATTTCGACCGCACGCCGGTGGGCTGGATCATGTCGCGGGTCACCTCCGATACCCAGCGCATCGCCGAGCTGGTCTCCTGGGGCTGGCTGGACGTGACCTGGGGCGCGACCCGCATCTTGGCCGCCTTCGCCTTCATGCTGGCGATCAACTGGAAGCTGGCCCTGCTGGTGGTCACCATCATCCCGATCCTGGTCGTGATTGCCGGCGAGTTCAAGAAGCGCATCCTGGTCGAATACCGTGAGGTGCGCAAGATGAACTCGATGATCACCGGGGCCTACAACGAGAACATCAGCGGCGTGCGGGTGGCCAAGGCGCTGGTGCGCGAGAAGTCGAACCTGGACGAGTTCAGCGAGCTGACCGGCCAGATGTACCGGGCCGGCTTCCGCGCCGCCTGGCTGTCGGCCCTGTTCCTGCCGGTGGTGCAGGTCATCAGCGCCGTCGCCATCGGCCTGATCGCGTGGTACGGCGGCCTGCAGGCCCAGGTGGGCGCGATGACCATCGGCGGCATCCAGGCCTTTATAAGCTACGTGACTTTTATGCTGTGGCCGATTGAGGATTTGGCCCGCGTCTACGCCGAGATGCAGCAGGCCATCGCCTCGGCCGAGCGCGTCTTCTCGCTGGCCGACTCGGTGCCGGAGGTGCGCGACCGGCCGGGGGCGGTGGCGGCGGACACGGTGCGCGGCGAGATCGTCTTCGAGGACGTGGACTTTTATTACGAGCCGGACAAGCCGGTGCTGAGCGCTTTCAACCTGCGCGTCCGGCCGGGCGAGGCCATCGCCCTGGTCGGCCCGACGGGCGCCGGCAAGTCCACCATCGTCAACCTGGTGGCCCGCTTTTACGAGCCGACCGGCGGCCGGATCACCTTTAACGGCCGCGACTACCGGGAGCTGACTCTGCGCGCCATCCAGTCGCGCATCGGCATGGTCTTGCAGACGCCGCACCTCTTCTCCGGCAGCGTGCGCGAGAACATTCGCTACGGCCGGCTGGAGGCGAGCGACGAGGAGGTGGTGGCGGCGGCCAAAACGGCCGGGGCGCACGACTTCATCGTGACGCTGGACGACGGTTACGACCAAGAGGTGGGCGAAGGGGGCAACCTGTTGTCGGTCGGCCAGAAGCAGTTGATTAGCCTGGCGCGGGCGGTGCTGGCCCGGCCGGAGATCTTCATCATGGACGAGGCGACCAGCTCGGTGGACACGCTGACCGAGGTGCTCATCCAGCGCGGCATGGAGGCGGTGATGACCGACTGCACCAGCTTCATCATCGCCCACCGGCTGTCCACCATCAAGCGGGCCGACCGCATCCTGGTGATTGACGACGGCCGGATCGTTGAGATGGGCAGCCACGCTGAGCTGATCCGGGCGCGAGGCCATTATTACGGCTTGTACACGCGCCAGTTCCGCCAGCAGCGGGCGCTGGAGTACGACAGCTTCCGGCCGGGGGTGTAGGCCAGGCTCACAATGCGTCACGAATCGCGCGCCTGTTGCCGTGACTGCAGCAGGGAGGCGGACCGGATGGTCATGGCCTGCACGCGCCCATGAATGACGGAGTCCAACTGCGGGGGTTGGCCGAAGACGACCTGGCCATCTTCTTCGAGCAGCAACTCGACCCGGCCGCCAACCACATGGCCGCCTTCACGGCCAAAGACCCGGCCGACCGGGACGCCTTCATGGCGCACTGGGCCGAGATCCTGGCCGATCCCGGCATCGCGATCCGGACGATCCTTTTCCAGGGGCGGGTCGCAGGCTACGTCTTGAGCCACGCCTGGTTCGGCGAGCCGGAAGTCAGCTACTGGCTGGGGAAGGGGTTTTGGGGCCGGGGCATTGCCACCTGGGCGCTGGCGGCTTTCTTAGCCGAGCAAAAGGCCCGGCCGCTCTACGCGCGGGCCGCCAAAGACAACATCGCCTCTATCCGGGTGCTGCAAAAATGTGGCTTCACCATTTCCGGTGAGGACAAGGGCTATTCGAACGCCCGCGGCCGGCAGGTCGAGGAGGTCATCCTCACCCTTGGCGCGGCCGCGCCTCAGGCGGGCTGACGGCCGAATTCTGTGAGGCCCGGCCGGGGTAGGTGCCTCAAAGCTGGATCGCGAGTAAAGTTGAGGCTGCGCGTCAGTAAGCCTGGCGCGCGCCGGGCTTACGGCCGGCCAGAATTAGACATGCAACCCCAGCCCGTCATCGCCCAATACCGCCGCCAGTTCACGCCGGAGCTGTACAAGCAGATCCGCCAGGAGTGGAAGACGCACTCGCTGGCCGAGGACGGCCGCGACATTGCCGGCCTGATGTCCACCCTGACCGACGATTGCGTCTACGAAATTCCCCAATTCGGGGCCGTCTGGCGGGGCAAAGAGGGGGCGACCCAGTTCTACCTGGAGCTGCTGGGCGCCTTCCCGGATATCCACTTCGAGCTGCAAAATATCGTCATCGGCCCCCAGGGCGTCTTTGAAGAGGCCCACGTGACCGCCACCCACCAGGGGCCCTGGCTGGGCTACCCACCCAGCGGCCGGGCCATTGCTTTCGACGTCCTGATCCTTTTCCCCTGGGACGCTGAGGCGGCCAAATTCAGCGGCGAAAGGGTCTACGTCTTCGGCCTGGAGGCGGCACTGAAGGAGTAAACGACATGCAACAATGGTTGACCGACTACGAGCAGACCTTGAGCCGGCTGCACGAGCGCATCGGCGAGCTGATCAGCGAGGCGCCGGCCGAGGCGCTCGACTGGTCGCCGGGGCCGGAGATGAACTCGCTGGCGGTGTTGGTGGCCCACACGGCCGGCTCGCAGCGCTACTGGGTCGGCCGGGTGGCCGGCCAACAGCCGCTTGAGCGCGACCGGCCGGCCGAGTTTCGCACCGCCGGCCTGGACGCGGCCGAGTTGGCCGCCAAACTGGACAGCGCCCTGGCAGACACGCGCCAGGTGCTGGCCGGCCTGACGGCCGACGACCTGAGCGCCGGCCGCTGGGCGCCCATGCAGGAGCGCGAGGTGACGGTGGGCTGGGCGCTGCTGCACGCCGTCGAGCACACCGGGCTGCACCTAGGCCACATGCAACTAACCTGCCAGCTCTATGATCGGCAGGCCAATGGGGGCTAAACCGGCCGGCGAAGCTGGGGAGTCCATCAAGACAAGCCGCTGGTAGCAGGCTACTATTTGGGGCGCCGGCCGGACTATCCTCTGCCCGCGGCCGGCGCGGCCGTGCTATGCTGGGGCCAATATCTGGCAGGGAGCTACAGAATGTCCCATCACACCTCCGACGAGAACGCCTGGAAGGGCCTTGTCCTGGGCCTGGTTGGCGGCGCGGCCGGCCTGCTGGCGATGCGCTTCTACTGGAACCGGCTGGAGCCACTGCTGCCCGGCCAGGAGGGTAACGGCCGCGGATCAGACGAGGGCGAAGCTCCGGCCGAGCTGGAAGGCATCTCTTTGGTCGGCAAACAATATCGCGGTGACGAGTCGTCTACGGCGGCGCTCGGCCGGCTGCTCTACACCGAGGTCAGCGGCTCGGAGCCGAACAAAGAGCTCAAAGAGGCGCTCAGTTACCTGGTGCATTGGGGCTACGGCGTCGCCCAGGGGGGCGTCTATGGGGTGACCCATACCGCGGCCGGCGGGCTGGACCCGGCCGGGGGGATGCTGTTTGGGGCCGGTCTGTGGCTGCTGGGGGATGAGCTGATCGTGCCGCTGCTGGGGCTGCAAGGCGGGCCGACGTCCGTTTCGGGCCTGCAGCACCTGCACCGGTTGGGGGCCCACCTGGCCTACGGCCTGGCGACCGCGCTGACGACCCAGACGCTGCGCCGGCTCATGTGATCCGGCCGGTTTCGCTTGACTACCATTCCCAATCTGTCTTGTCCCAGGACGAGAGCGAAATAGCGTCGTCTAGCAGCCGATCTTCGCCAAGGGCGGCCATCGCCTGAAACGGCCGCTCCCAACCGTGCCGGGGGGACAACGCGGGGCGGACAATAAGCTGATCTTCTAGTTACCGGCCCTGAAGCCGGTCGAGGTAAGATTGCCGGCATTAGGTCCAGGAGGAAGCATGCGCGTCTTGATCATGTCGGACATGGAGGGGGTCAGCGGGATCGTCGTTTGGGAGCAGGTGAACGGCGGCGCGCCGCTGTACGAGGAGGGCCGCCGGCTATACACCGAGGAGATCAACGCGGCCGTGCGCGGGGCCAAGGCGGCCGGGGCGACCGAGATCGTGGCCGTGGACTGCCACGGGGCCGGCAAGGGCTGGAACTTCAACTCTTTCGTGCCCGAACTGCTCGACCCGGCCGTGGACTGGGTCTCGCACCACCCCTGGAGCCGCTACACCGAGCTGCTGGAAGAGGGCTGCGACGCCGTCTTGCTGGTGGGCATGCACGCCAGAGCCGGCACGCCGGCCGGGGTGCTGTCCCACACAGTCTCTTCGACCAACTGGCGCAACCTGTGGTTTAACGACACGCCGGTCGGCGAGACGGGCATTAACGCGGCCGTGTGCGGCCATTACGGCGCGCCGGTGCTGCTGGTGACGGGCGACGAGGCGACTTGCGTCGAGGCGCGCGACCTGCTCGGCGGAGGGCTGACGACGGTGGCGGTCAAGCGCGGCCTGGGCCGCTATTCGGCGCGCCACATCGCGCCGGCGCGCGCCCGGCAGCTGATCGAGGCGGGGGCCAGGCAGGCCCTGGGCGACCTGAAAGCGGTCAAGCCGTACGCGCCCGCCCGGCCGGTGACCCTGACCATCGAGCTGACGACGGTGGACCAGGCGGCGCAGTGGGTCGGCCGGCCGGGGGTGGAGATTGTGGACAGCCTGCGGGTGATCAGCCGGGCCGAGGATTGGCTGACGGCCTGGAACCAGATCTGGCATTGGTAGCGCGGCATCAAGCCCAGCCGCCTGCCAGGCTCCCGAAGCGCTTGGAGCCGCCGCGAGGTTGAGCGGCCGCACCTTCCGCCGGCCGGGCGGGTTATCATTCTAAATCGTCCCCCAATCAGGAGAGAAAGGAATGGAATTTGGGCCTATCAATTGGCTGGCTGTTCTGGTGGCCACGGTGGTCAACATGGCTCTCGGGGCCGGCTGGTACACGACACTGGGCGACGCCTGGCTGCGGGCGCAGGGCAAGACGCGGGCGGATATCGAAGGCGCCGGCAGCGGCGGCATGGAATACGTGGGCGCGGCCGTGGGCCATCTCATCGCCAACACGGCCCTAGCCATCATCATCGGCTGGCTAGCTGCGCCTTCGCTGGCGAACGGCTTACTGGTGGGGCTGCTGGCCGGCGTCGGCTTCGTGGCCACGACGATGAGCACCAACCACCTGTTCGAGGGCCGCTCGCGCCAGTTGTATTGGATCAACCTGGGCCACCACCTGCTCAATCTGCTGGTTTCAGGCGCCATCCTGGGCGCCTGGCGCTGAGCGCCGGCCGGTCGTCTAACTGACGGCCGTCCAGGCCCGCAACAGCTCGGCCACACCCCAGGCCTGGGCGAAGCAGCCGCGCGGCTCGAAGGGGGCGTCGCCGTCGAAGATCTCGGCGATAGAGCCCAGGCCGTAGTCGGCCAGGTGGCGCAGCAGCGGCTCCAGGTAGGCCCGCGTCAGGGCCGGCTGGCCATACACGCGCAGGTGGGCGGCCGCAAACGGCCCTATCAGCCAGGACCAGGCCGTGCCCTGGTGGTAGGCGCCGTCCCGGCTGCGCAGGTCGCCCGCATACCGGCCGCGGTAGGCGTGGTGGCCTGGTTCCAGGCTGCGCAGCCCCAGCGGTGTCAGCAGGCGGCGCTGGCAGAGCTCGACGACTGCCTGCTGGCGCTCGGCCGGCAACAGCGGCTCGGCGTGGGCCGGCCCGCCGTGGGGCAGTGACACGGCCAGCAACTGGTTCGGCCGCAGGGCCGCCTCGTCGCCGTCCGGTCCGTCGAGCACGTCGTAGCAGCAGCCGGCCTCCTGGTTCCAGAAGCGGGCGAAGCCCAGGCGGGTCTGTTCGGCCGCCTGGCGATAGGCGCGATCTGATCGGCCCAGTGCCCGGGCAAAGGCGGCCGTGACCAGCAGGGCGTTGTGCCACAGCGCGCTCAGCTCAACCGGCTTGCCGATGCGCGGCGTCACCACCCAGTCGCCCACCTTGGCGTCCATCCAGGTGAGCTGGACGCCCGGCTCGCCGGCGTAGAGCAGCCCGTCGGCCGGGTCCACGTGGATGTTGTAGCGGGCGCCGCGCCGGTGCGCGTCAATAATTTCGACCAAGACGGGGAACAGCTCGCGCAGCAGTTTCTTGTCGCGGCCGGCGGCGTCAACGGCGCGCAGGGCCTCGAAGAACCACAGGCTGGCGTCGGCGGTGTTGTATTCGGGCTCGTCGCCGGCGTCGGGGAAGCGGTTGGGCAACATGCCCTGATCGACACACTGGGCGTAGGTGCGCAGGATACTCTTGGCCTCGGCCGCCCGGCCGGTGGGCAGCGTCAGGCCCGGCAAGGCGATCATGGTGTCTCGGCCCCAATCGCCAAACCAGGGGTAGCCGGCGATGATCGAGCGGCCGTCGGAAATTTCGCCGGCCGCCCGGCGGACGATGAACTGGTCGGCCGCCAGCGCCAATTGGGCCACGGCCGGCTGGCGCGGGTTGCCGGCCTGTTTAAGCAGCTCCTCCTGGCGGGCGTTGTGGCGCGCCAGGGCCGCCTCGGCGTCCAGGCTGGCGGCCGGCTCGGTGCTGGCGACCAGGCTCAGGCTCGCCTCCGGTTCCAGGCTGGCCTGGAACAGGCCGACCAGCAGATGGTCTTCGAGGGCGTCCAGGCCGCGCTCGGCCTCCAGGCTCAGGTAGAAATTGCGGTACCAGTCGTGCACGGCCGTGGCCTGGGCCTGCGGGCTGAGCAGGTAAAAGGAGGCGCCGCCCTGCTGGGGGCTGAGGCGCAGGCCGTTGGCCACCGGCTCGACGTACATGTGCCAGCCGGCGGCCTGGGTCAGGCTGTGGTAATCGCGGTAATTAACCAGCGCCTTGAGAGTCAGGCTGAGCGGCCGGGAGGCGCGCAGCAGCCGGTAGCGCACGTAGGTGGTGTTGGCCCCGTGTTCCATCCAGATGCGCTTTTCCAGCAGGGCGTCGGCCAGGGCGTATTCCCAGACCGGCGTCGCGCCATCCAGGTAGAAACGCTCCAGGTGGTGGAAGCCGTTGGGGTCAACCAGCTCCGCCTGCCAGCGGTTGGCGTGCAGGGGGTAGGTTTGGCCGTCGTAGGCGGCCGTGTCGTCCAGCTTGGCAACCAGCAGGGTGCGGCCGAGGGGCGGCCGGAGGGCGGCGACCAGCAGGCCATGATAGCGGCGGGTCAGGGCGCCGGCGACGGTGCCGGCCGCGAAGCCACCGATGGCGTTGGTGACCAGCCACTCGCGGCCGCTGGCGGCCGGGTAGCTGCGGCAGACCTCGCGGCCAAGAGCGATTATGGGCCGATCTCCGGTACCGATAGTCCGCGGCGATCCTGGAGGATCAGCTCGATGGCCTCAGCCAGGTTGTTCAAGCATTCCTCCTTTGTGCGTCCTTGCCCATTAGAGCCCGGAACTTCGGGGCTGTAGGCAATGAGCCACTCTCCATCCTGCTCAATGATCGCCGTAAACTCGTTGCGCATCTCTTGTCCTCCAGGGCTCAGGGCAAATTGGATGTCTAGGGCCCAATTGTAGCCCAGGCCGCGGCCTGCGTAACCAGGTCAACGAATCTGCGCCGGGGCAGCCGCGGCCTGAAGCCGTGCGGCCGGTGGGCAAAACCAAGTATGGCTGCCAGTTGGGGCGAAAATCCTTCACACCGACGAACGGGCCGCTTTCAACCGCCGCCTGGCGCCGGCCCACCGTCTGGAGCAAGCGAGGCGCCGCCGCTTTGCTGGATCAGCTTGGCCACCAGGCCCGTCCAGCCGGTCTGGTGGCTGGCGCCGACGCCCGCGCCGCTGTCGCCGTGGAAATATTCGTGGAACAGGATGTGGTCGCGCCAGTGGGGGTCGCTCTGGAAGTAGTCCAGGTCGCCGTTGAAGGCGCGCCGGCCGGTCTCGTCACGGCTGAAGATGCGGATCAGGCGGCGCGAAAGGTCGGCCGCCGCGCCCCACAAGCTGACCGTCTGGCCGGAACCGGCCGGCAGCTCCAGCCGCAGCTCAGGGCCGTAGTAGTGGTGGTACTTTTGCAGCGCCTCGATGAGCAGGTAGTTGACCGGAAACCAGATCGGGCCGCGCCAATTGGAGTTGCCGCCGAACAGGCCGCTGCGCGATTCGGCCGGCTCGTAGCGCACCACCCGCCGCTGGCCGTCGAGCTCCAAGACGTAGGGCTCGGCCTCATGCTCCTTCGACAGCGAGCGCAGGCCGTAGTCGGATAAAAATTGGGCCGGGTCGAAAACCCGGCTCAGCACCCGGCCGAGCTGCTCAGCGCCCATCAGCGACAAGAGCCGCCGGCCGCCCTCCCCCGGCGTGGTCAGTGAGGCGATGTTCTCGACCAGCCCCTGACGGTATTTCAGGAACCACTCCAGCCGGCCTTTGAAGCCGGGCAGCTTCTCCAGCAGGTCGGGCTCCAGCGTCTCGACGGCAAAGAGGGGGATGAGGCCGACAAAGGAGCGGATCTTGAGCGGGAAGCGCCGGCCGTCGGGCAGGCGAATGGCGTCGTAGTAAAAGCCGTCCCCCTCGTCCCACAGGCCCAGGCGGCCGGTCGGCCGGTTGAGGGCGTTGGCGATGTAGATGAAATGCTCGAAGAACTTGGTGGCCACGTCCTCGTAGGCCGGCCGGTGGCTGGCCAGCTCCAGGGCAATGGCCAGCAGGTTGAGGCAATACATGCCCATCCAGGCGGTGCCGTCGGCCTGCTCCAGGTAGCCGCCGGTGGGTAGCGGGGCGCTGCGGTCGAAGACGCCGATGTTGTCCAGCCCCAGGAAGCCGCCCTGGAAGATGTTCCGGCCGTCGCGGTCTTTGCGGTTGACCCACCAGGTGAAATTGAGCAGCAGCTTGTGAAAGACGCGCTCCAGGAAAGCCACGTCGGCCCGGCCGGTCAGGCCGCGGTCAATCTTGTAAACGCGCCAGGCGGCCCAGGCGTGCACCGGCGGATTGACGTCGCTGAAGGCCCATTCGTAGGCCGGCAACTGGCCGTTGGGGTGCATATACCATTCGCGCAGCAGCAGGATCAGTTGCGCTTTGGCAAATTCGGGGTCAATCATGGCGATGGGCAGGGTGTGAAAGGCCAGGTCCCAGGCGGCGAACCAGGGGTATTCCCATTTGTCGGGCATGCTTAGCACGTCCAGGCTGTCGAGATGCTGCCAATCGTGGTTGCGGCCGGCCAGGCGAGAGGCCGGCGGCCGCGGCCCGGCCGGATCGCCCTCCAGCCACAGCTCGACGGTGTAATGGTAGAACTGCTTGCTCCACAGCAGGCTGGCGAACGCCTGGCGCTGGACGGCGCGCTCGTCGGGGCTGAGGTCGGGCCGCTGGACGGCGGCGTAAAACTCGTCGGCCTCGGCCAAGCGCTGCGCGAAGATGGCCTCAAAGTCGGCGAAGGGCGCCTCCGGCTCGAGGTTGCTGAAGCGCAGCCGGACGGTGTAACTTTCGCCCGGCGCGACCTCCGCCCGGTAGTGGGCGGCCACCTTGCTGCCCTGGCCGGCCGGGTTGACGGCCGTTGTTTCGCCGTTGACCACTGCCCGGCCGATGGCGTCCTTAACGTGGGGGGAAGCGTTGGGCGCGCCCCACAGCCGCTCGTTGTTGGTTTCGTTCTCGGTGAAGAGCAGCGGCGGGGCCTGGCCGGAATCGTCGCTGGTCAGCCACCAGCGCGGGCCGACATGGCGGCCCTCGGTGAAGGCGGCCGCCACCCCCTGGCCCCAGCCCGGCGCGGCCGGCTGGGTGGCGATGACCGGCCGCGGGTAGGGCCAGCCCCAGGACCAGTTGTTGCGGTACCAGAGGTGGGGCAGGATGTGCAGCGGGGCGGCTTCGGGGCCGCGGTTGACGGCCGTGATGCGGCACAGGATGTCCTCGTCGGCCGCCTTGGCGTACTCGATAAAGACGTCGAAGTAGCGGTTCTCGGCCCAGGCGCGGCCGAGGGCGTGGATCAGCTCGAACTCGTCGGCCGCCCGGTCGCGCCGGCCGTTTTCGGCCACCAGCTCGCCATAGGGGTAGGCCACCTGGGGGTACTTGTACAGCAGCTTGCAGTAGGAATGGGTCGGGGTGCTGTCCAGGTAGAAGTAATACTCCTTGACATCCTCGCCGTGGTTGCCTTGCGGGCCGGTCAGGCCAAAGAAGCGCTCCTTGAGGATGGGGTCGCGCTCGTTCCACAGCCCGACTGCCAGGCAGATGTTCTGGTAGCGGTTGCAGAAGCCGGCCAGGCCGTCCTCGTTCCAGCGGTAGGCGCGGCTGCGGGCCTGGTCGTGGGGGAAGTAGTCCCAGGCTGAGCCGTTGGGGCTGTAATCCTCGCGCGCCGTGCCCCAGGCGCGCTCGGCGACGTAGGGGCCCCAGTAGCGCCAGCCGCTCCAACCGGCCTGGGTCTCGGCCAGGCGCTGGCCCTCGGCCGTCTCTGATTGCTTGTGGGCCATGCTTGCCTCCTCGCTCGACGGCCGGATCAGCCCGCCTCCGCCAACAGCGCGGCCGCGGCCGCCTCCAAGCCCAGCGCGCGCCCCTGGGACGCGGCCGCCTCGAAGGCGGCCGGGTCGAGCCGGGCGCGCACGGCGGCCGCGACCCGTTCGTACTCCGGCCGGTCGCTAGGTTGGTGGAAGGCGCCCATGCCCTCCAACTCGGCCTCGGCCGCGGCCAGAATGCGGGCCGCCAGCCCCGGCCGGCCCAGGGCGGCGACCGACTCCGCGCTGGGCAGCAGCGCCACGGCCAGGTCGAAGCGGTCTTGCCGCTCGCGGGCTAAAAGGGCCGACCGGCGCGCCAGCTCCAGGGCCTGCTCGTGATCGCCTTCGTGCTGGGCGATGTAGGTGAGGTTATTGTACATATAGCCGATGCGGCGCGCTTCGCCCGTTTGCTGGCACACGGCCAGGCACGCCTCATAGGCGCGCCGGGCCCGGCCGTCTTCACCGCTCAGCCGGGCCACTTCGCCGATCACGTTCAGCGTCTGGGCAATCCCCGGCTGATCATCTAGCTCCCTGAAGAGCGCCAACCCCTCTTCGGCCAGCGCCAGGGCGGCTTCAGGCTCGCGCTGCCTGGCGTAGCCCAGGAAGGTCAACGCCCAGGCGCTCTGCAGCTTATCCTCGAGCTGGCGCGAGAGGGCCAGCGCCTGGCTGAACAGGCCTTGGGCCCGGCCGAGATCGACCATCCAGGCCATGTGGCCGGCGCTGATCAGGAAAGGCGGCCGCTGGGCCAATGGCGCTTCGTCCAGGCGGGCCAGCAGCGCCTGCGTCCAGCGCAGCCCCTCGGCGTGATGCCCCTTGCCGTACCAGAACAGGCCGAGGGCGGCCGCCAGGCGCACGCCCAGGCTCAAGTCGCCGGGGCCAAGGGCCCATTCCAGCACCGCCCGCAAATTATCCAGCTCCAGCTCGAAACGCCGGCACCAGGCGTCGTAGCCGGCCCGGCGCAGCTCTGGCGACGCCCGCTCGGCCAGGGCGACGAAATAGGCGGCGTGCCGGCGGCGCATCTGCTCAGCCTCGCCGCCGGCTTGCAGCAGCTCGCGGGCGTAGGCGTGGATCATTTCCAGCAGCACAAAGCGGGCCTCACCGCCGGCCAGCTCCTTCTGCTGGACCAGGTCCTTATCCACCAGCGACGCCAGCCCGTCGAGCGCGTCAATGGGCAGCCCTTGGGCACAGACGGCCTCGATGGCTTCCAGCGAGCGGCCGCCGCGGAAGACGGCCA
>JBOGUG010000267.1:0-3552 GCA_050696115.1 Promineifilaceae bacterium (SeqCode)
CGATTGGGGCGGCTGCCTGCTGCGCCTGGTGGCCGTGACGCTTATCACCAGCGTGGTCGGCCTGGCGCTGCTGTTGGCCGGCCTGAGCCTGGGCTACGTCGTCATCGCCAGCCAGTTGCCGCCGCCCAGCGAATTGCGCGCCCGCGCCAGCAGCTTCGAGACCGCCCAGATCCTGGATCGCAACGGCCAGTTGCTCTATGCCCTGGCCGACCCGCAGACCGGTAACCGCAGCTACGTGACCCTGGCCAACATTGACCAGGACCTGATTGACGCCACCATCGCCACCGAGGATTCGCGCTTCTACACCAACCCCGGCTTCGACCCGATCGCCATCGGCCGGGCCGTGCTTCAGGCCGCCCAGGAAGGCGAGGTCGTCTCCGGCGCCAGCACCATCACCCAGCAGTTGGCCCGCGCCCTGCTGCTGGACGAGGAGGAGCGCAGCCGGCAGACTTTCAGCCGCAAGCTGAAAGAGATCATCCTGGCGGCCGAGATCTCGCGCGGCGGCCAGTACACCAAAGACCAGGTGCTGGAGCTCTACCTGAACGAGATTTACTACGGCAACCGGGCCTACGGCGTCGAGGCGGCCGCCCAGACCTATTTCGGCAAATCGGCCGCCGACCTCAGCCTGGCCGAGGCATCGCTGCTGGCCGGTCTGCCCCAGGCGCCCGCTCTCTGGGACCCCTTCAGCGCCCCCGAAAGCGCCCTCGGCCGCCAGCGCCAGGTGCTGGGCCTGATGGTCGCCAACGGCTACATCACGGCCGAGGAGGCCCAGGCGGCCATCGAGGCTTCGGCCCCCATTGTGCGCAACCTGACCCCGCCCGAAGTCGTCATCCGCCACCCCCACTTCGTCTTCACCGTCCTGCAGCAATTGGAGGCCCAGATCGGCGCTCAGGCCATTTACCGCGGCGGGCTGCGCGTCTTCACCACCCTCGATCCGGCCGCCCAAGGGCTGGCCGAGGAGACGCTCGCCGGCCGGCGCGGGGCCATCAACGGCGCCGGGGCCAACAACGCCGCCCTGGTGGCCCTCGACCCGCGCAGCGGCGAGGTGCTGGCCCTGGTCGGCAGCCTGGACTTCAACGACGAGGCCATCAGCGGCCAGGTCAACATGGCCCTGGCCCCGCGCCAGCCCGGCTCGGCCATCAAGCCGCTGGTCTACCTGACGGCCTTCGAGCAGGGCTGGACGCCGGCCACCCTGATTTGGGATGTGCCCACCCAGTTTGGGCCACCGGCCGCCCCCTACGCGCCCAAGAACTTCGACGACCAGTTCCACGGCCCCATGCGCGTCCGGCCGGCGCTGGGCAACTCGTATAACGTGCCGGCCGTCAAGACGCTGGAATACGTCGGCGTGTGCAATTTCATCGCCAACGTGCAGAAGGTCGGCTTCGACGAATTGCAGGATTCCGGCTGCGCCGAAGTGGGCCAGCCGCGCGACTTCGGCCTGTCGCTGGCCCTGGGCGGCGGGGCCGTGCCGCCGCTCGACCTGGCCGGCGCTTTCGGCGCCCTCGCCAACCAGGGCCGTTTCATGCCGCCCTACACCATCAGCCGCATCGAGAACCGCCAGGGCGAAATCACTTCTGAGCACCAGCCGCCGGCCGCCGACGCCAGCCAGGTCATCCGGCCGGAGCACGCCTACCTGCTCAGCCACATCCTGGCCGACAATAACGCCCGCGCGACCGAGTTCGGCGCCAACAGCTTGCTGCTCATCCCCGGCCATACCGTCGCCGTCAAGACCGGCACCTCCGGCGCCGACCGCAACGACGTGCGCGACGGCTGGACGGTGGGTTACACGCCGGAGGTGGTGGCGGCCGTCTGGGTGGGCAACACCGACAACCAGCCGGTCGCCCCCGGCCAATCGGGCTACCAAATGGCAGCCCCGGTCTGGAACGCCTTCATGAACGCCTATCTGGCCGGCCGGCCCGACGTGGCCTTCAGCCGCCCGGCCGGGGTCAGCGAACAGACCATTTGCACCGGCTCCGGCACCCTGGCCGGCCTCACCTGCCCCAACACGGTCGTCGAGCTGTTCGCAGCCGACCAGCCGCCGCTGCCGGCCGGCCAGGACTTCTTGCAGACCGTCTTCGTGGACCTCTGGACCCATACCCGCGCCAGCGACGCCTGCCTGGAGTCGGTCTACGAGGCGCGCTTCTTCAACCCGCTGGTCAGCGCCCGGCCGGAGCAGCTCGCCCGCGAGCAGGAGAACGCCCGCCAGTGGATCGAGGGCACGGCCGCCGGCCGGGCCTGGGCCCAAGAGCAGGGGATCGGCCTGCCCTTGCGCCTGCCGCCAACGGCCGAATGCGACCCGAATTTGCCCCGGCCGCAGGCCGCCATTGCCCGGCCGGCGCCCTTGGAGCAGGTCGGCGGCGAGGTCGAGATCTGGGGCACGGCCATGGGGCCGAACTACGCCGGCTTCGCCCTGGAGTACGGCCTGAGCCACGACCCGCAGGGCTGGGGCCTGATCCAGCCGCGCCAGCCGTTCGCCGTGGCCAACAACCTGCTGGCCCGCTGGGACAGCGGCGCGGCCGACGCCGGCGGCCCGGCCACCATCCGCCTGATCATCTACGGGCCGGACAACCCCTACACGCCGGAGAACGACCCGGTGGCGCTGGAGGCGCGCCTGCCCATTTTCCTGCTGGCGCCGACGGCCACGCCGACCCCGACGGCCAGCGCCACCCCGACGGCCAGCGCCACCCCGACGGCCACGCTGACGCCCAGCCCCACGCCGAGCGCCACGCCGTCCCTCACGCCCAGCCCAAGCCCGACCGGCGCGCCCAGGGCCACCCCGTCGCCGACCCCGAAGTCCTGAACCAATCATGTAGGGGCAGCCCCCGTGGCTGCCCGGCCGCTTCTGCATGTGGGACGGGCTTCCAGCCCGTCGGCGGGCGCAGCCCGCGTCCCCACGCCCCGGGCCTGAGGCCCGGCCGGGGCAAGATGCCCGCGCCACAAAATGGGCGCCGGCCGGTGGCGGCCCAGAACCAGGGCGGGCACAGGGGTCCGCCCCTACGCCGCCAAATCCCCAATCCCGGCCGCAATTCTTCCCGGCCGAAGTGTGATACAAACCCGCCCATGCGCGTGGCCCTCGTCGGCCCTTTCGGCTTCCACCCCAATAAGACAATGCGCAGCCGGGCGCTGCCCCTGGCGCGCGCCCTGGCCAGCCGCGGCCACAGCCCCAAGCTGTTCATGCCCCCCTGGCAGACGCCCCAGCAGGCCGGCCGGAGCTGGCTCGAAGACGGCGTGGCCGTTGAGTACGTTCGCCTAGGCCCCGGCCGGCTGGGAACGGCCGCCCGCCTGGCTCGGCGCGTGCTGGCCTGGCGGCCGGACATCGTCCACGCCTTCAAGCCCAAAGCCTACACCGGCCTGCTGGCCTGGTGGCTGTGGCACGCCCAGCCGGGCCTGCCGCTGGTGACCGACAGCGACGATTGGGAGGGGCGCGGCGGCTGGAACGAGCGCGCCCCCTACTCCTGGGCCCAGAAGCGCTTCTTCGCCTGGCAGGAAAGCTGGGGGCTGCGCCACTGCGACGCCCTGACAGTCGCCAGCCGCACCTTGCAGAGCCTGGCC
>JBOGUG010000268.1:0-8131 GCA_050696115.1 Promineifilaceae bacterium (SeqCode)
CCCGCCGCCTTCGCAGCCGGTCGGTCAGTCCCATCATTCGGCCGTCCAGCCCCAGCGCGTCAAAGAGGGTGACCAGCCAATTGCCCGGCGTCTCGGCCCACATCAGCATGCGCCGCGCACGGGCGCCGGCTGCCTCGCCAAACCAGGGCCGCAGGCGCTCGGCCAACCTGGCGGCCGCCAGGTCGTCGGTGTCCACCAACGTGCCGTCAAGGTCGAACAGGATCGCTTTGAGCCGGCCGTCTACTTCAGCGCGTCCTTGATAATGGGCGGCGCGATAGCTTCGCCCGCCGGCAGTGTTTCCGCGCCCGTTCGGCGCAGCTCGCCCTTAAGCTGCTCGGCCGCCTCAACCAAGCGGAGGCGCAGCTGGCGCAGGAAGCGCAGCTCAGCGCCGGCCTCTTCCTCGCTGCTGCCCCTACCCGCGCGCTCCTCAGCCGCCTCAATGGCCTGTTGGACGGCCACGCATAGGTCGGTCGCCCCCTCGTAATCGTGGGCCTGTTGCAGCGCAAGCCCCTGAGCAAAATCGGCCAGCAGCGGCAGATCGCGCCGGCTGAGCAAGCGCCACTGACGGGCCGCCTGCTCAAAGCGTTCGGCTGCCGGCCGGAAACGGCCCGCCTCCAACAAGATAAGGGCCAGTTGAAACTCAAAGAGGCCGCTGAGACGGAAGTCCCGGCTGCGGTCAGCCAGGCTGCGAGCGAGGCGGATTGTCTCCTGTAGCGCCTCTGGCACGGGCGCATCCGGCGCCTGTTCGCGTAGCTGCTGCAGCGGCTCCAGCGTAAGCGGCAGCCCCGGCCCCAGCTCAAGCTGCTCCAGCAGGCGGCGCAAGTCGCCGGCCGGCGGATCGTTATTCCTCGGCCGCCCCAGCATCGTCTTCGCCTGCACCCAGAAGGTAGAGCATGTTATCGAGCCAGGAGGTCAAATTATCCGATAGGACCTGGACGTATTCCGGTTGATGCGCCAGGCTATCCAAGGCCTGAATCAGCCGCAGCGCCAGCAATTGGTCGTCCTCGGCCGCTGACCCGGCCCGCTGCGCGCGCTGCAAACCTTCCGCGATCGCCTGCAGCATGATGGCTTCGGCCTCAGCCCGCGCCACTCTGGCCTCCTCGACCGCGCGGGCCTCATCCTCGCCGCCCTGCGCCCTGCGTAACCGTTCCCAATGGGCCCGCCACACCTCGACTTGCTGCTGCGAGACACCCCCCGGGAGCTTGAAACCCACGATCCGAGCGCTCAGCAGTTGGACGCCAAATGGCGCCAGGCGCTCCCTGGCCCGCCGTTCCATTTCGGCCCGAAGCTTGCTTCGGCCGAGGATGTCGCGCTCCTCGGCAAAGACAAGCTCGTCGAGGCGGTATTCCGGCGCAAGCACCTGTAATTCGTCAGCCACCAGCACCAGGGGCAGCTCGTCCCAGGCGACGATCCGGTCGTCGCCAGCGTTGGCGTGAGCGTAGGCGGCGCGGCGGGCTGCGTCATGCTCAAAAGGATATGGCTTGTCGCGCGCCGGCCGGCCCTCGCTGCGCGCAATTTGAAAGTTTGCGCTCAACGCTGCATGGATCGTGATGCCGTCCCCGGTCACCAGGGGGATTTCTTGCGCGTCGCGCTCCTGCCGGCGCAGGTCGAGCACCGCATAGACATATTCGAACCGTTTGAGGCGGTGCCTTCCTGGTCCAAGTACGCGCCAAAAACGGCCGTTGCGTTCGGTCACGGCCGCCTCGCTGGGGCTGACGGCCACCAGGCCAGGCCCACCGACGCGCAGCAGCGGCTGGGCCAGACGGTCGGCCGCAAAGCTTGCGTGGTTCAGCGACAGCGTCTTGGCCCGGCCGCCGGCCACCGATGCCAGCCGGCCGCGAAGGCCAGCCCCGGCCGGGCGGTCGGCCAGATCGTAAAAGGACTCCAAAAACCGGCTCGCGGCCGAAGCCGCCAGCCACCAGCCTACGGCCAGCGGAATGAAATGGCGCAGCACACTGGGCGCCAGCAGCTCGGCCACAGTCGCAAATTGCTCGCTCAACAGGCCGAATAAGGGAAACACCTGGGTTAGGCTTTGCAAGTGGCCCGGCGGGGAGGCCACGAAGTCCACCCGCTCCAGCCGCCAGGCAAAACCCCAGTAGGCCAACACGAAGAGCGCGATAAAGAGCCGGCTGAGCGCCGCGCTGCGCTCTCCCTCTCCGACCGCCGCGAGTGCCGGCCGCAAGCGGCTCACGTTTCCCCCTCGGGCGCCCGATCGGGCAACTGTTTAGGCGCCAACTCCGGCTTCGTTGGCTGTTCTTGTAAGCGTTGGTGGGCGGCGGCCTCCTCCATCGCCTCGATCATGCGCAGGTTGACGACCTGGGCCAAGGTCGCCTCGCCGCTCTGGCGTAGGCTGTCAATATTGTTGGCTATCGTCTGGATCAGCTCTACTTGGGCCCGAGCGCGGGCCAGGCCAATGCGCCGCTGCCGCTCAGCCTCCACCTCGCGGCCGGCGGCCTCCATCCGCCGCTGCCAGCCGGCCTGCCAGTCGGCGATGCGGCCGGCGATCACTTCCTCCTGGGCTTCGACGCCTACAATGGAAACGCCAAATATGATAATGCCTTCCGGCTCGAACTGTTCGATTAAAGCCCGCTTCAGGCCGGCCTGTACGTTTTCGATGCGTGGCGGGTGGTCGGGCTTGGCAACAAACAGCTCATCCAGGGTGTAGGTCGCGACCTCATTCGCCAAGAGGATGGCCGCCTGACGGCCGACGTGGTCCGCCCAGCTGAGAGTGCCCTGGCCCGTATTCAGCTCGCCCAGGTAGGTCACTTGGAAAATAATCTGTGATTCGTAGGGATAAGGCACGGCCGGGTCCGGCTCGGCCACCTGCTGAATCTGGAATACCACCTCGACCGCCAGCTCCAGGGATATACCGTCACGGGTGGTGGCCTGGGCCGTGCCAAGACGGCGTTGGCGCCGCAGGTCGACAGCCTGGCTGGCCCGCTCGCCCGGATTCAGGGCCACGTAGCCCGGCCCGGCCGGCCGCGAGAAGGCGCCGCCGCGGGTGAGCACAAGCGCATAATGACTCTCAACCAGCCCGGCCCCGTGTACGCTCAGCGATGGCGGGATGCCGGCCGGCAATGCCTTCTTGGCAGCGCTGCCCGGAGGGCGCTTAGCCAGCCCGGCCAGAAAAGGGAAGTTGTAGCGAAAGAGCAGCCGCTGGGCCTCGTACCAACCATCTTGCCACGGCAGGGGCAGCAGGAACTGGGCGTAATAGAAGCTGCCAAGCAGGAATGAGAGCACGAACACGCCGCCCCAAACGCAACTGCCGTCGAGGCCGTAACGCGCGCCGAATGCGTCCCGCAAGATAGCAGCAAAGAGCGCCAGACCGATGGCTGCGCCCAGCACGGCCAGCTCGCCAATGCCCTTCCTGCCGGCCTTTTTCCTGGTTCTGCTTCGCCTCGCCTTCAACGGCCCTCCGCTGCCACGGCTTACATCAAGTTCGCGCCGCTTATTGTCAAGGTTGCGCGGCCCATTCGGCCCCTAATGCGCTTTGACAAGCCATTTCCGCCTGGCTATAATGGCGTTTTCGGGGCGGTTAGCTCAGTTGGTTAGAGCGCTACGTTGACATCGTAGAGGTCAGAAGTTCGAGTCTTCTACCGCCCATCCAGAGCCGCGCCCGCGGCTTTTTGTTTGCTTGGCTACAGGTGAATCGGCTGGCCCTCCACGCCGTGCGCTGCCTCCATCAGGGCCTCACTCAAGGTGGGATGGGCATGGACGTTGCGGGCGATCTGCTCGGCCGTCAATTCGGCCATGTGGGCCAGCGTCAGCTCAGGCAGAAGCTCGGTCACGTCCGGCCCAACCAGATGGGCGCCGAGAATCTCGCCGTAACGCGCATCGGCGATGATCTTGACGAAGCCTTCTTTCTCACCCAGCCCAACCGCCTTGCCGTTTGGCTGGAAGGGAAATCGGCCGATATTCAGCTCGTAACCGGCCTCCTTCGCTTCGGCTTCTGTGTAGCCAAAACTGGCGACCTGGGGCACGCAATAAGTGCAGCGCGGCATCATCTTATAGTCCAGCGTCTGAGTGGGCTGGCCGGCGATGGCTTCGGCCGCCACGATGCCCATCGCCGAGGCAACGTGCGCCAAGCGCAGCTCCGTGGCCACGTCACCAATGGCGTAAATGTTGGCCACGTTGGTGCGCATACGCTCGTCAACCGCAATGACGTTGCGCGGCCCAAGCGCCACGCCGGCCGCGTCCAGGCCAATGTCCTCCACGTTGGGCGCGAAGTTAATTGCCAACATGGCTTGGTCGGCCTGGATCGGATCGCCTTCCTCCAAGCTGATGGTCACCCCGTCGTCGCCTTTGGCCACGCCCTTGACCGCCGTCCCCGTCTGGAATTTCACGCCCAGTTTGCGGTAAGCCTTTTCAATCACTTCGCTGACCTCTGGCTCTTCGGCCGGAAGCAGGTGCGGCAGCATCTCCAAAATCGTGATCTCGACACCGTAATTGGCCCACATGTAGGCGAACTCGACGCCGATCACCCCGCCGCCGATGATCACGACCCGCTCAGGCGGCTTCTCGGCCAGGATGCCCTCCACGTAGGAGATGATTCGCTGGCCGTCAAATTCCACACCCGGCAAAGTGCGCGGCCGGGCACCGGTGGCAATAATCAGGTTGTCGAAGGCCAACTCGGCCGTGTCGCCGGCCTTCAGGTCAATCTTGAGGCTGTTTGGGCCTGCCAGCCGGCCGTAGCCTTCGACGACGTCAATCTTGTTCTTGCGCATCAGATAAGCCACGCCGCGCACCTGGCGGTCGGTTGCCTGGCGGCTGCGCTTGAAGGCCACGCCATAGTCGAGCTTCAGGTTGTCAAAGCTGAAGCCAAATTCGGCCGCACGCTGGCTAAGCGTATTGGCCAGCTCGGCGTTGCGCAAAAGCGCCTTGGACGGGATGCAGCCCACGTTGAGGCACACGCCGCCTAGGGCATCCTTTTCCACAATTGCGGTCTTGTGGCCCAACTGGGAGGCTCGGATAGCGGCCACGTAGCCGCCAGGCCCGGAGCCAAGCACGACAACGTCGTATTTGTCAGCCATGGAGTGTCTTCCTTTTGGGGAGGGTGGTCATGATGAGGCGGAAGCCAATGCGCTCGCTTCAGGCCGATTATAGCGGCATGAGAAGGCGGGCGCATCCCGCGCCGAGCTGGCGGCGGCGGGCGCCTCTCAGGTGCCGGCCGCGCTGGCGACGACTATAATCCGGCCCGATGTCATTTCCAGCCTGGACGCTGTGGGGCATGGGCCTGGCGTCCGTCGGAGCGCTTTTCTTCTTGCTGCTGGCCCTGATTGCCCAGTCGCCAGGGTTGGCGCGCCGGGTGGGCCTGCGCTACCTGGTGCGCCGCGGCCGGGCCATGAGCGGCTACGCCTTCGCCTGTCTGCTGCTGGTCCTAGGCTTTTTTCTGGCCGGCGTGCCGGTCGGCCGCCAGCCGGCCGTGGCCGGCTCCGGCCCGACGCCCCAGCCAAGTTCGAGCCGGGAAGCGACCGACGTGCCCACGCCAGAAGAGACGGAAGCCCCCGGCCGGCCGCCAGCCACGCCGGCCACGGGCGCCTTCGGTGGCCCGCCCGCGCCCGATGCCGTCCTGACGGCGTCCGGGCCGCTGGCAGGGACCGGGAGCGCCACGGCCGAAGGGGGGCCGGCCGGCACTGCCACCGATGAGCCAGCGCCCCCAACGCAGACGCGGACCCCGGCGCCCAGCTCCACCCCCAGTCCCACCGACACGCCGACGCCCACGGCCACGCCCCTGCCCAGCATCACGCCCACCTCGGTCAGCGGCGAGACGGCCGTGGTTTCCGTCGCGGCCGGCGCCGCCTGGATCAAGCGCGCGCCCGGCGGCGAAAACCTTGTTCTGCTCCAAAATGGCGCCACCGTGCTGTTATTGCCAGGCCACGCCAGCTATGCTGGCGATCTATGGCGGGAAGTAAGCAGCCTGGAGGGGATCTCTGGCTGGATGCGGGCCGATTACCTGACCACGTAAGCTTCCAGCGCGTCTAGCTCGGCCGGCAGCGATGGCGGCGCCGTCGCCTGGGCTATGGCTGCGCCGGGGTCCTTCAGCCCATGCCCGGTGAGCACCACGACGGCCGTCATCCCGGCCGCTTCGATTTTCCCCAGCTCGATCTGTTGCCGCAGCGCCGCAAGGCCGGCCGCTGAGGCCGGCTCCACAAAGACGCCTTCGACCCTGGACAGCATGCGCCAGCACGCCAGGATCTCTGCGTCGCTTACCGCAACAATCCGGCCGCCGCTCTCATCGCGCGCCTGCAGCGCCTCGTTACGCCGGGCCGGATCGCCAATGCGAATGGCGCTTGCGACCGTTTCCGGTCGGGCGACAACGCCACCCCTGACCAGCGGGGCAGCCCCGGCCGCCTGTGCGCCCAGTAGTCGCGGCCAGCCGCGTCTATATTCGCTGAAGCCCAGCCAATAGGCGCTGATGTTGCCTGCGTTGCCTACCGGCAAGCAGAGCCAATCCGGCGCCCGCCCGCCGAGCTGGTCGCACACCTCGAAAGCGGCCGTCTTCTGGCCCTGAATGCGCCAGGGGTTGAGCGAGTTGACAAGCGTAATTGGATGGCGCTGGCAGAGCTGGCGCGCCAGCCGCAACCCTCTGTCAAAATTGCCCTGGATCGCCAGCACTTCGGCCCCATAGGCAAGTGTGGCGGCCAATTTGCCCAGGGCGACCTTGCCTTCGGGCACCAGCACCAGGCATCGCAGCCCGGCCCGGGCCGCGTAGGCCGCCGCACTGGCGGCCGTGTTGCCGGTACTCGCGCAAAGAACCGTGCCCGCCCCCTCATAGAGCGCCTGGCTGATGGCGGCCGTCATGCCGCGATCTTTGAACGAGCCGGTCGGGTTCTGCCCTTCGACCTTGAGGAATAACTTGAGGCCCACCCCAGGCGCAATTTGCTCAGCCAGGCGCTCGGCCCGAATGAACGGCGTGCGCCCCTCCTTCAGGCTGACTATGCGAATGTCCGGTGGGAAGTTGAAATAGGCCCGGTATGCCTCAATGACCCCAGCCCACTCGACCTCACCCACCCGGAATTACAAGCGTCTGACCGGGGTAGATGACGTAAGGTGAGGCTATTTCGTTGGCCTGGGCAATCCGCATCCAGGCAATGCCGTAGCGCAGCGACAGGCGGAACAAGCTCTCGCCGGGCTGGACAACGTGGGTGAACTGAGGCGCTGGGCCGGGCATGCTGGACGGAATTTTTAGGACCTGACCGGGGTAAATCTGGTTGGGGTTAATGATACCGTTGGCTTCGGCGATCTGGATCCAGCTGACGCTAAAGGCCAGGCCGATGCGATATAGGTTGTCGCCCGGCTGCACGGTGTAATTCACGCCGGCCGAAGGCGGGGCCGGCGGCGTCGCTGGCGGTGTTCCGGCTGGCGGCGTGGCCTCTGGCTGTTCGGCTGGAGGAATCAACAGCACCTGCCCGGCCGCGATCGCGTCGGCATCGGTCAGGTCGTTGAAATCGGCGATCACCAGCCACGAGACGCCGTAGAGGAGGCCGATCCGGTACAGATTTTCGCCTTCGGCCACCGTATGCGCAGTGACGGCCGGCGTCGCGGTGGCGGCCGGCGTGGGCGAGGCGCTCGGCTCTGGGCTGGCGGTGGCCGACGAAGTCGGAACAGCCGTCGGCTCTTGGGTGGCTTCAGGGCTAGGCGCCTCCGTGGTCTCGGCTGTGGCGGCCTCGGTCGCTTCCGCCGTCGCCTCTGCGGTCGCCTCCTGGGTCGCTTCTTCCGTAGCCTCGGCCGTGGCCTCTTGGGTCGCTTCGGCCGTTGGTCCCTCGGCGCGCGTGGGCTCGTCTTCAGCCGGCGTGCCAGCCTCGTTTTCGTTGCCGGCCGGGGCGCCCTCGACCGTGGGCTCGATGCCTGGGCTGGGCAGCGCGGTCACTTGCGCATTGGTGTTGGCGACCTGAGACAAAGGCCGCTCGCACGCTGTCAGGACGGCGCTGGCAACGAGCAGAGGGAGAAGGAGCTTGCGTACACGGTGTTCTGCCAACATCTTAACACCTCCAGAGGGTCGTACTTGCGGCGGCGGGCCAACCATTCGCGATGGGCCGAATATAGCATGCTGCTTGCTTTACGTAAAGTGAAACCTGGGTACCGGATCGTCAATCGGTAAGCAGACGTCGAGCACCATTGCCACCCGCGC
>JBOGUG010000269.1:0-2195 GCA_050696115.1 Promineifilaceae bacterium (SeqCode)
CCCGGCCGCGGGCAAGATGCCCGCGCCACAAAATGGGGCCCGGCCGGTGCTATAATCGGCCCCCATGCCCGGCTCGCGCCCCCCTGCCCTCGTGCCGCGCGTCCTGCTGGCCCTGATTGCGCCGGCCGCGGCCGCCATTCTGTTCCCCCTGCTCACCGGCCGCCAGGGCCAGCCGGCCGTGCAGTTGGCCGGGGCCGGCCTGGCGGCCTGGTATCTAGGCTGGCGCTGGTACGGCCTGCCCGGCCTGGGGCTGCGCGGCCGCCGGCCGCTGTACGCTGGCATCGGCTTCGCCTCGCTGACCTGGCTGGCTTTCCTGATCCTGCGCTTTGCGGCCGTGCCAATCATCGCTTTCGGCGCGGCCGACGGCTTCCAGACCTTTGTTTACCTGCTGCTCTTCGAGGCCTTTTGCGCCCAATTGTGGGCCTATGGCCTCTTCTTCCGCGCCGCGGCCGACGCCAGCGGCGGGCTGACGGCGGCCGTTGCGGCCGGGCTGCTGTTCGGCGCGGTTGGCTTCATCTTGTTTCGGGAATCGTTCGTCACCACGCCGGCCGCGCTGCTTTTCTTTGCCGCCTGGGGCGTGTTGTACGGCGTGATCCGGCTGCGCACGGGCAGCCTGGTCGGCCTGACGCTTGTGCAGGCGCTGCAAAGCTGGACGGCCTGGCAACTGATGCAGCCGCCGCCCCAGCCGGCGCCAGGAAACCTGACTAACCTCTATCTGCTGGCGACGGCCGTTTACGCTGTGTTGGTCTGGCGGCTGTGGCCCCGGCGGGAGGATGACTACCGGGTTTAGGCGCCGGTTTAATAGAAGGTTGCCGCAGGCCGGCGACCTGCGGCGGCTCTAGCTGAGGAGGAAATGCAGCCTATGGCTGACACGTACGAGAATATCCTGACACGGACGGAGGGGCGAGTGGGCGTGGTCCAGATCAACCGGCCGCGCGTGCGCAACGCCCTCAACCGCGAGACAATGGCTGAGCTCATCAGCGCGCTGGAGGCGTTCGACGCCTCGGCCGACGTCGGCTGTCTGGTGCTCACGGGCGACGAGCGCGCCTTCGCGGCCGGGGCCGACATCCAGCAAATGGCCGGCGCGACGCCGGTGAGCATGCTCGACAACCCCTTTATTGATTATTGGGATCGGCTGCGGCGCATTGCCCGGCCGGTGATCGCAGCCGTCTCCGGCTACGCCCTGGGCGGCGGCTGCGAGCTGGCGATGGCCTGCGACATGATCGTCGCCAGCGAATCGGCCCGCTTCGGCCAGCCGGAGATCACCATTGGCGTCATGCCCGGCGCGGGCGGCACCCAGCGCCTGACGCGGGCGGTGGGCAAGGCGCTGGCGATGGAGATGGTGCTTAACGGCCGGCTGCTCACGGCCGAGGAAGCCCTGGGCTGTGGGCTGGTGAACCGGGTGGTCCCGGTCGAGCTGTACCTGGAAGAGGCAATCAGCCTGGCGGCCGAGATCGCCGCCAGCGCGCCTGTGGCCGTGCGCCTGGCCAAGGAGGCGGTCAACGCGGCCTTCGAGACCAGCCTGCAGAGCGGCCTGGCCTTCGAGCGGCGGCTCTTTTACATGCTGTTCGCCACCCAGGATCAAAAGGAGGGCATGGAGGCTTTCCTGGCCAAGCGGCCGCCCGAATGGAGCGGCAAGTAAACCCAGACGCGTTCCTGTGGCAGGTCGCCCGCAACTGGCGCGCGCCGGCCGAGATTGCAATCCCGGCCGGGCTGGATTGGGGCCGGGCGCTGGCCCTGGCCAGGGCCAACAAGCTGGGCTACCTGCTGTGGCACTGCCTCAGCCCGGCCGGGGCGGCCGGCGGCCTGCCCGCAAGCGCCTGGCAGGCGCTGGAAGCAGAGGCGGAGTGCATGCGCGCCACGGCCGCCGGCTACGCGGCCGCGCTGTCCGCCTATCTGGAGCTGGCCGCGGCCGCCGGGCTGGAAACGGTCGTCATCAAGGGGCTGGCCCTCTCGCTCGACATTTACGGCCAGCAGGCCATGCGGCCGGGCGGCGACATTGACCTGCTGACCCGCGCCGAGCAAGTCGGGGCCAGCCTGGAGTTGCTGGAACGGCTGGGCAACAACCGCTGGTATCAACTCCGTGACGACCGCTTTTACGCCCGCCACCACCTGCACCAGACGCGCGGCCGGCTGGACACGCGCATCTGGTTTGAGGTGCATTGGGCGCTGGATCATCCCTACACGCTGCTGAC
>JBOGUG010000270.1:0-5147 GCA_050696115.1 Promineifilaceae bacterium (SeqCode)
GAGCGCAGCAGCCCGCCGACTTCGACGGCCGCGTAGGCCCGCCGGCCGTGGAAGGCGAAGCCGCGCACGCAGCCGGCCCCTGGCGAGTAGGGCAGCCACCAGCCGAAGCGGTCGCGCAGCTCGGCCACCTCCGGCCGGGCCGACCAGCTGTCGCCCCCGTCGGCCGAAACGAAAATGCTGGCCGGTTCGGTGCCGGCAAGCTCCACGTCCGAGATGTCCGGGTGGTACGCCAGCCAGCGCACGTAGGGCTGGCTGAGGCCGTCGCTGGCTGTGGTCCAACTCCGGCCGCCGTCGTCCGAGCGCAGCACGCCCTGGCGCGTCCCGGCCAGAATCACGCCTTCGCGGGTGATAATGCTGGTGATCTCGCGGCCCTCAAGGCTGCGGCCGGTCAGCCGCCAATCGCGGCCGTTGCGCTCGGCAGCCGCGACCCCGTCGCGGGTGGCAATGTAGAGTTGGGCGTTCATAGGCTCTCTTCCTGCTAACCGACCTCGGTGGTCGGCGAATGTCTTGGGCCGCAAGATGTAGCCCGCTTTGGCCGATTGCGCAAGCGCGCCTTCCGTGCTAGCCTGCCGGCCGCTGAGTCACATTCCCTGCTAAATCATGCGCCGCCAACCCCGCCAGCCCTGGCTCGCCCCGCGGCCGGGCGGCCCGCTGCTCCTCATCCTGGTCGCGCTGCTTTTGGGCGCTGCGCGGCCGCCCCAAGCCGCCGTGCCGGCCGGACCGGGCGACCCGGCCGGGGCCGATCGCGTTTTCCTGCCCCTGGCCGCCTTCCGGCCGGCCGCCCTGCGTTTTGCCGTCATCGGCGATTATGGCGAAGCCGGCCCGGCCGAGGCCGACGTGGCCGCGCTGGTGGACAGTTGGCAGCCGGCGCTGGTGATCACCACCGGCGACAACAACTACCCCAGCGGCGCGGCCAGCACCATAGACGTTAACATAGGCCATTATTACGCGGAGTATATCGGCGCTTATCAGGGCGATTACGGCGCTGGCGCGGCCGTCAACCGCTTCTTCCCCAGCCCGGGCAACCACGATTGGGCGCCGGGTAATCTAGTGCCGTACCTGGAGTACTTCAGCCTGCCTCACAACGAGCGTTATTACGACTTCGTCTGGGGCGCAGTGCATTTCTATGCCCTGGACAGCGACCCGCACGAGCCGGATGGCACGGCCGCGGATTCAGACCAGGCGGCTTGGCTTCAGGCGCAACTGGCGGCGGCCGAGGAACCCTGGCAGGTGGTCTACTTTCACCACCCGCCCTATTCGTCCGCCGCCCACGGCTCCACCGTGCGCATGCAGTGGCCGTTTGCCGAATGGGGCGCGTCGGCCGTTCTGGCCGGCCATGACCACGTTTACGAGCGCCTCAGCGTGGCCGGCTTCCCCTACTTCGTTAACGGCCTGGGCGGCCGCAGCCTGTACGACTTCGGCGAGCCGCTGCCCGGCAGCCAGGTGCGCTACAACGACGATTACGGCGCGATGCTGGTCGAGGCCAGCGAGACCCACATGCTCTTCCAATTCATCAGCCGGAGCGGCGAACTCATAGACAGCTTCAACCTGCTGCCCTGAGGCGGCCGAGCCCTAGCCCGGCCGGCGATTCCCGCGCGCAATTGCCGAGCCGATTACAAGCAGGCCCACGGCCGCCAGCAACAACACGGCCGCCGGCAGGCTTGAAGCGTTGCTTTCCCGCAGTCTGAACTGGTAGCTGCCGCTGACCGCATGGCCGTCCGGCCCGGCCGCGCGCCACTGCACCATATAGTCGCCCGGCTCCAATTCGGGCAGCGTGGCTTGCAGCACGGCCGGTTCGGCCGGGTCAACGGCGGCCGTCACGCCTGCCACCTCTTCAAAGCCGCCGCGAAATAGGGTGAGCCCGCTTTGCGCGCCCAGCGGCTCGCTGAAGGTAAGTCGAATGACGGCTGGCGCCTCGTCCAAGTTCGCGCCCGGTGCCGGCTCGGCCGCCAGCAGCTCGGCGTGGGCGGCCGCTCCTCCGGCGGCCGCCAGGCCGAGCAGAATCACCGCCAGCAAGGGCCAGAGGCGGGTTTTCACGCCAGCAGCGGCGCCAGCGCCGCTTCTAATTCGCGCGGCGAGAGCGGGCCGCCGAAGCGAGCCATGACCCGGCCGTCACCGTCGAGCACAAATGTCCAGGGCTCGCTGCTCAGGCCCCATTCCTCGACTTCGGGGGCCACTGTTAACTCTTCGAAGTCGGTGTAGATCTCAATATGAATGAAATTCGCCTCCTCCCCGCGGTCGCGAAAAACGGCCTTGATTGTGTCCAGCACCGGCACGCAGATGTCGGTCTGGCAAAAGCCCGGCGTCGCCAGGCTGACGACAGTCGGCTTGCCGCTGGCGATGGCCTCGGCCACCGTCATCTCGTACAGCGCCGGCTCAGGCTCAGCGTCCGAGGTCAGCAGACTGAGGTCGGGCTGATCGGCCGTCGTCCGGTTCTGGCTGCTGGGCGCCAGTTCGCCCACGGCCGGGGCTGGGCTGTCGTCCGTCACCTGGATGGCAAATTGGGCCTGGCTGGTCGTCCCATCGGCGGCCGTGATCTCGGCCGCCAGCCCCCAGGCCCCAGCGTGGGGCAGCTCCGGCCGCGCCACCCAATAGGGCACCTCGTAATCGCTGTAGCTGACGGCCGAGCCGCTCCAGCCGGCCGTTGGCGTGCCGGCCGACAGGTCGTAGGCTGTAATGGTGACGGCCTGGGCGTCGGCCACCTTGTCTTGGCCGGCGAAAAGGACGAAGGGCACGCGCGGCGAGCCAGCCGGGAAGTCGTCGGTGACCACCGCCACCTGGAGGGCGCTCGGCCCGGCCGGCGTCGGGGCGGGCGCGGTTGGCTCCTCGGCTGGGCTGGCACAGCCGGCCGCCAGCAGCGCCAGCGCCAGCCAGGCGAGGCCCAAGCAGACTCTTGTTCGCACAGGCTGATTCATGCAGCCGATTATACCCGCTTACCGGCCGCAGCTCCTAGCTTTCTCAGTTGTCCCTTCGCCGGCCAGAGGGTAAGCTTCAGGCGTGGCGCGCGCGTTTCTGGCCCTACTTGCCCTCTTGCTCGTCTCCCTGGCGGCCGTCGCCTTTTTAGCCCAGCGCAACCAGGCCCTGGAAAGCGCCCAGCCGGCCGTCACGGCCGAGCCAGGCCTGGCCGCCACCCGCGACCAGTTAGAGGCTGACCTGGCCGTGCGCGACGCTGCCTATCAGTCGGCCGAGGCGACCCGTCGGGCGCTGGCGGCCAAGGTGGACGCCCTGGAAACCGAGGCAACCCGCCAGAACGAGCGCCTGGTTGCGGCCGAGGCCACCGCCAGCGCGGCCGGCCTGCGCGCCTACATCTTTTCGCCCCGCGACGGCAGCCTGGTGAGCGTCAATCAGCTAGTGACCATCTTGATCGGCGCCTGGGCCGATGCCGGCGTTGAACGCGTTGAGCTGAGCTTCAACGGCGGCCAGCCGGAGAGCTTCGCCGCCCAGGGCGAGCAACTTTTTACCTTGCGCCAGGATTGGAGCCCGCCGCTGGCCGGCGACTACCAGATTCGGGCCGTGGCCTTCGACGTCGAGGGCAACAGCAGCCCGGCGGCCACAGTCACCCTCTCGGCCGGCCCCTAGCGCCTAGTTGAGCCACTCTGGCAAGTGCTGGGCGGCATAACGATATGGAAAACGAACCCTCGGCCCCGAAACGCCCCATCTGGTTGGCCTGCGTGGCCGGCGCCCTGGTTGGGCTGTGCCTGTGCAGCTTTTTGATCCTGGCCGCCAGCGTTTTTGTCATCAACCGGGCTGCGCGCCAGGGTGGCCAAGCGCCGCTGTCGACCGTTCAGGCTGCGACGCCTCAGCCGCCACCCGAATTGACCGCCACGCCAAGCCGTGAAGCGGACGAAACCACGCCGGCCGCCACTCCCTTTCCCAGCCCAACCCGAGTGCCGGCCCAGACGGCCACGCCCGTCGCCTCGTCCACCCGTCCGGCGGCCCAAGGGCCTTTTGCCGAAGAAAGGGAGGAGATCGAGGCCAACGTGAGCGACCTGCGCGGCCTGGAGGCCCTAGAGCCGGTCGAA
This sequence comes from Promineifilaceae bacterium (SeqCode), assembly GCA_050696115.1. Classification (GTDB taxonomy): domain Bacteria; phylum Chloroflexota; class Anaerolineae; order Promineifilales; family Promineifilaceae; genus UBA11865. Next base: position 4,023 of record JBOGUG010000270.1, read on the forward strand.
GTTGCCTTTCTCGACACCGAGGAGTTGCGCCAGCGCCTGGAGGCCGACAGCGGCGAGGAGTACGGCCCACAAGAGGCGCGTTATGACACGCTGGTGCTGAGCGCCTTCGACTTCCTGCCGGCCGACTACGACCTGTATACCCTGACCCTGGACCTGCTCACCGAGCAGGTGGCCGGCTTCTACGACATCGAGGCTGACGAATTTGTGATTGTCAGCGACGACGACGAGTTCGACGGCATTGAGCAACTGACCCACGCCCACGAATACATGCACGCTCTCCAAGATCAGCATTACGACCTGGCGCTGTTGGAGGACCACGCGCTCGACTCGGAGCGCCGCTTCGCCGTCCGGGCCCTGGCTGAGGGCGAGGCCACCCTGTTGCAACTCCTCTACCTCCAGGAAGGTTATTTCAGCCAGCAAGAGGTGCTTGAATTGTTGGCCAGCTTGGGCGAGGTTGACACAGCCGTGCTGGACAGCGCCCCGCCGGTCATCCGGGCCGACCTGGCCTTTGCGTACGACCAGGGGCTGGCCTTCGTCCAGGCGCTCTACGACCAGGGCGGCTTCGCGGCTGTCGCCGATGCCTGGGCGAACTTGCCCGAGTCCAGCGAGCATATCATTCACCTGGATCGCTACCGGGCCGGCGACACGCCCCAGGTCGTGGCCGTCGCCCCACTGACCGACACCCTGGGTTCCGGCTGGGCCCAGATTGACGAGGACTCGCTGGGCGAGTTCTACCTGCGCCAATATCTCGGCCAGCAGTTGGACGACGAGGCGGTCGAGACGGCCGCCACCGGCTGGGGCGGCGATCGCTACCGGGCCTACTGGAACGAGGGCCAGGGCCAACTTGCTCTGGCGCTGCGCCAAACGTGGGATTCGGCCGGCGACCGCGACGAATTTGCGGCCGGCCTGACCGCTTACCAGGAGGCGCGTACCGGCGCCGCCGGCGCCGCCGGCGCGGACGGCGGCTTGTGCTGGACGGCCGGTGACGTGGTCTGCTTGTACCTGCCGGGCGAAGCGTCCCTGTTGGTGCGCGCCCCCAGCCGCGAGCTGGCGGCCCAGATCGCGGCCGCCGCTCTGGCCGGCTGAGGCCCTCCAGCAGATGACGTTGGGGCCCGCCCTGCGCCC
>JBOGUG010000271.1:0-1825 GCA_050696115.1 Promineifilaceae bacterium (SeqCode)
TCATACAGGATAACGGTCGGCCCGCCGCCCAGCTTGACGTCCGACTGTTCGGGCTTGATGCCGGGCACGTCGCCGGCGATGTCCGATTCCAGGATGATGGCGACGTCGGGGTCTACCAGGCGCACGCTGGTGGTGGCCCCGCGCAGGCCGACCTCCTCCATGACGGTCATCACGCCGTACAGCTCGTTGGGATGGTCCGCGTCGGCGAAGCGGCGCAGGACGTCAATGGCCAGGGCGCAGCCGATGCGGTTGTCGAAGGCCTTGGAGAGATAGCTCTTGCCGCCGGCCAGGATTTCGAAGCCGGCCTGGGGCACGGCCGGGTCGCCGACGCGCACGCCGGCCGCTTCGGCCTCGGCCTTGGAGGTGGCCCCAATATCAATGTACATGGCCTTTTTTTCGACAACCTTCTTGCGCTCGTCGGCGTCGAGCATGTGGGGTGGCTTGGCCCCGATGACGCCGGTGAGGTCACCGCTGCGGGTTTTGACCACCACCCGGTGGCCGAGCAAGACCTGGTCCCACCAGCCGCCCAATTGCAGGAATTTGAGGTAGCCGTTCTTATCAATATAGTTGATAACAAAGCCGATCTCGTCCATGTGGCCGGCCAACATGACCTTGGGGCCGTCGCCTTGCTGGCGGCAGATGAGGCTGCCCAGCCGGTCCTGGCTGACTTCGCCCAGGGGCTGGAGGTAGTCGCGCAGCACTTGGCGGACTTCGCTCTCGTAGCCGGGCACGCCGTGGGCCTCGGTGAGGGCCTTGAGGAAGTTCTCGGTTGCGTCCATTACGCTCGCTTCTCTGCTGAGAGTGGGCTGGGGCCGGCCGGGGGCCGGCTGCTGTCGGCCGGAGGAGTTTACCCCAGCCAAATCCTTTTGTCCAACAATTCACAAACGGGGAATGGCGGCCGGGATGTGCGGCCGAAGGGGCACGTTGCAACGGGCCCCTACGAATCGGCCAGCGGCCGCAGCCCTAAGAATTGGGCAGGCGCGGGGGGCTGACGGAGGGCAGGCACGGGGGGCTGACGGAGGGCAGGCACGGGGGGCTGCCCCTACAGGGGCGGGCTGGCGCCCGCAGACGGGCTGGAAGCCCGTCCCACAAAGGGAGAAGCCGGCCGGGGGCGAGGTGGCCGGGATTGGGCGATCGGGGATAAATAGGTGCCAAGCGGAATGAATCCCCCACGCCCCAAATCCCGGCGCCGGCGGCCGGGCCTGCTCCTGCTGCTTTATCTGGCCCTGGCGTTGGGCTTCGGCGTGGCCAACCCGCTCTTTGAGGCCCCGGACGAGCATTATCACTACCTGACGGCCGCGGCCGTGGCCCAAACCGGCCGGCTGCCCTCGAGCCGCGACCCGGCCTTCGCCCTGGGGCGGCAGGAAGCGGCCCAGCCGCCGCTGTATTACCTGCTGGCAGCGGCGCTGATCGCTCCCTTCGACGGCTGGCCGGCGGCCGACTTGCTGCGGCTGAACCCCTACGCGCGGCTGGGCAACGCGGCCCTGCCGGCCAACATCAACCACTTTGTCCACACGGAGGCCGAGGCGTGGCCCTGGCGCGGCCCGGCGCTGGCGGCCCATCTGCTGCGCGGCCTGTCGGCCGTCTTTGGCCTGGGCACGCTGCTGGCGATCGCGGCCGCCGGCCGGGAGCTGTGGCCGGCCCGGCCCGGCCGGGGCTGGCTGGCGGCGGCGCTGGTCGCTTTTCTGCCCCAATTCGCCTTCTTGCACGCCTCGATCAGCAATGACCCGCCGGTGGTCATGCTGGCTTCGCTGGCGCTGTGGCAACTGATCCGCCTCTGGCGGCGCGGGCCGCGGCCGGCCTGGCTGCTGGCGCTGGGCGCGAC
>JBOGUG010000272.1:0-21499 GCA_050696115.1 Promineifilaceae bacterium (SeqCode)
ACAATTAACCGGTGTCACATTCACTGAACAATAACAAATACCCAGGTAAGGCTTGCCGCTTTGACATAAATAGTTTATTATGTATGCTAAATAGGGAGGCTGAGAGGGTAGTCTCCCCTAGATGTGACAGTCGCTCTCGTGGCCGTGGCTGGAATGCGATGCCCGCCAGCGACGCGGCCGAGACACATAGACTCAAGCGGGGTTCGGACGACATGAGTTCAGCCGGGGTGATAAACTTGCTCTGCGAGTGCGGCACAACTTTGTGGTGCCTGGGGGACACGCCCGACGGCCAGCGGCCGGTCGCGCATGTCGAGCGGCTGAAAAGGGAGATGAGCTCCGGCCGGCACGCTTACTTTATCTGTTCGGATGGCCCCCTAGCCGAGTGCCCAAACTGTGGCGCGCTCATTGAACTTCCCGATCCGCAGCTAATGAACTGGTTGCCATTCGTCCATCCGGCCCGCTTTCGTCAGGTCCTTGCCGATCTCGAATCACGCATCCCGGCCGACGTCAATTAGACCCCGGCCGCGCCAGCCCGCCGGTCGGTGAAGATCGGGTGAAATCTGCGCCTGATCTATCCCTTCCCCAACTGAATTCGGTTACATTCCAAGCCCACATCACAGGCGCAGCCGGCTTAATTTGACCTGCCACGGCGGCTCATGCTGCGCCTTTGCCAGGCCCTTCCACACACTAGTGTCGCGGCCGCCGGCCGGCTAGGCGAGCGTTCAGGACAGCTTAATGCCGACTTTCGCGCAACCCTTGCTTGCCATAACCCTGTGGGAATGGCTGCAATTGTTGCTGCTGCCGGTTGCCGTCATCATTGCCGCCTGGTGGCTCGCCCGGCGTCTGCCCCCAACAGCGCCGTCCGGTCCGGCCACCACACCCGCTGCGCGCAGCCCGGCCGCCGGCCACGGCGCCTGGCAGCAGGAGCAGCGCCTCCACGCCTATTTTAACCGCATCGCCGGCCTGTTATTGGTGAATAATCTGCGCCGGGCCGGCCGCGAAACGGAGGCCCGCCGCCTGGCCCGGGCCTACACCCTCACCGTGCTCTGGGGGCTGGACGGGGCCCGCAAGGCCAACTTGACCCGGTTCCTTTACGAGATGGAGTTGATCCGCCATCCCGATCCCGTCATCCCACTGGCCGGGGCGAATCTGTCGGCCGCCCAGCTCGCCGGCGTGAACCTCACCGAAGCCGATCTGCGCCACGTTCAGCTGGTCAAAGCAGACCTGACAAATGCCCGGCTGCACCTGGCCGACCTGGGCGCAGCCGACCTGTCCGGGGCCAACTTGAGCGGCGCTCTGGCGCCTGATGCCAGCCAGCCCAATGGCTGGCGGCCGCCTAACCTGCGCCGAGCCACCCTGAACCAGTCCAATTTGCCGGCCGCCTCCCTGGCCGGCGCTGACCTGACGGCCGCGTCGTTAAACGGCGCCCGCCTGGACGGGGCCGACTTGCAAGCCGCCCGGCTCCAGAACGCCAGCCTGCGCGAAGCCTCATTAGCCCACGCCGACCTACGCTCGGCCCAATTGGAGGGCGCTGACCTGAGCCAGGCGCTCCTTACCGCCGCTCGACTCAGCGGCGCTAAGTTGGGCCACGCCCACCTCGCCGGGGCGCAGCTTAGGGGAGCCGACCTGTGGCAGGCGAATCTGCGCCAGGCGGACCTGAGCCATGCCAATCTGGCCGGGGCGCGCCTCCCGGAGGCGTTCTTGTACAAGGCCAATTTGAAAGGCGCGGACTTGAGCGGGGCAAGCCTGAGGGGCGCCAACTTGAGTGACGCCGACCTGAGCGACGCGCGCCTCGAGGGGACTGACTTGAGTGGCGCTTATCTGTCGGCCGCCAAAGTCACCAGCGAACAGTTGGCGGCCGCGGCCAGCCTCGAGGGGGCTGTGCTGCCCGACAACGAACGGCTGCGCCTGAAGCTGGCAGGCCCAAATGGAGGCTCGGAGGCGCAATACACCTACTATCAGATCACGGCCGGGCCGAGACAGACGCCAGATTAGAGCGGCGGCCGGCCGTTGTCGCCCTGGCCGTTGGCCTCCGGCCGTAACCGCCTCAGGCGGGCCGACCACTCTTTGTAGAGATGGGTGAAGGTCTCACCGTTGGCTGCCTGCCACCGGCTGGGCGTGGCCTGTTCTGCGGCCAGGTAGGCAGCCTCGCGAGCGTTCAGAGCCTCCTGCTCGGCCGCTGCCAACGCGCGGCTCACACGGTGGTGACGGCGCTGGAGGAGGATGACGCGAGCCAATTCGCTCTCGGCGTCTAGGGCAACCTGGCTGCCGGCCGCCGGCCAGCGGAACGCCAGCCTGAGTTGCTCCCCCGGCCGGTTCGCCTCCCAGAGCGAGGGCGCCAGCTCCAGGCCAGTTGGGGGACGGTTGGCCGCGATCAGCAAACACACCTCACTCGGTTCGGTTGACAGGCGGTAGGAGGTGACAATCTCGAAGAATTGACCGGCCGCCAGCGGCCGGATGGGAAGCCCACCGGCCTCGGCCGCCAGCGCCTCCTTGTTAACGATGTCCAGCCGGCCGTCGCCGCCGGCCCTCAGGGTGACCCCGGCCCGATAGCCGAAGAGCAACGTCCAGCCGGCCGACTGGCCGTCAAGCCAGGGCTTACAATGAAATGGGACGGGATGGGGAGGCTGCTCGGCCGCGCGCTGGCGATCTGCCTCTGTCACTTGGGGCCTGGCACGCGCCAGGCGGGGCGCAACGGCGGCCGGGCGGGTGCGATCGGCCTTCAAGGAGGGCTTTACTGGCGATTGGCGGGGTCGGGGTTGTCCCAGGGCGTGTACGGGCCCAGGCCAATTGGCGATCCGGCACGGATGCTGACCTTGCCTTCATATGTGATCGCCGGTGGCTCATAGACCGGCACTTCCGGCTCTTCAGCTGAACGCGGATCAGGCCTGGCGTGCGAGAAAGACATCAATGAACCCTCCAAATCAATCGCCCCAAGTGCGTTCCCGAGTGTCGCCCGACATGAACGGGCAGTCACCACGACTGGGCTAGTATTGCCTTCCTATGATACATCACTCCGCCAAAGTGCACAATAAATCCAAATTACACTCCCCTTGTAAAGTGGCCCTTGGGGGAATTGGCGTCGTCCTCTCCCGGTCGGCCCAGCAAGAACACGGCCGCCAGCGGCGCGCCGCGCTCCAGCCTGACCTGGCTGCCCTCCTGCGGAACGCGGAAGACGAGGAAAAGTTGGCGCGGATACCAATCCGTCTCTATTAAACCGGTGACGGCTTCCAGGCCAGGCAACGGCTCAGGCACGGCCGTGAAAAGCGCCTGAACGCCGGCCGCTGTCTGCAAAGTCAGGCCTACGCCGATGCCGAAATGGCCCGGCGCGAACTGATCTACTACATGGGGCTGGCCCGTCTCCTGAATCAACACTTCCAGGTTGTGCACCCGGATCTGGCCCTCGCGACGGCCGCTGATGGTGATCGGGCTTAGATAGCCGTAGCTAAGAATCCAGCCCAGTGGCTCCGGCAGCGTCGGCCGCAGGGCCGCCGGCCAGTCCGCCGCCCGAATCGGCCGCGGGTCGGGGATATAGGGTAATGCCTTGCTAAAGTGCAACACGCAGCCGGGGGCCGCTCAACCTAGCACTCACTGAAACCACAGGAGTAGCACTTGCGGCAGCCCTCTTCGTTAACCAGTGTCGCTTCACCGCACTCGGGGCACAGGTCGCCGAACAACATTTGGCCGTTCAGATCCAGGGGCCGGGCTCCGGCCGCTTCGTCTTCGCCCTGGCTCAGGTATTCGTTGAGCGCCTGGCCGACGCCATCCGGCAGCGACAACACCCGGTTAGAGCCAAAGCCCAAGGGCCGGCCGCCGCCGATGCCGCTGAGCTGGCTCACCACCTCGCGCAGCCTCTCTTGCGGCAGAACAGGGGAGGCCAGCCGCAGTACCAGGCTGATCAGCCGGCCGATGGCGTCAGAGACGGCGGCCGTGTCGCTGCCCGCCTTCGACGTCTGGATAAAGACCTCAAATGGCTGGTTGGCGCCATTCTCATTAATGGTGACATAGGTCTTGCCAAGAGGCGTATTCAAGCGATGGGTCTGGCCGCGCAGCACGGCCGCCCGCGGCCTTTTGGCCTCCGGCCACAAGGTCGCCTGGGCCGGCTCCTGGCTGGCCTTTTCTGCCCTCGTCGCTTGCGTCTCCAGGACGACCTTCTCGCGCGAGCCGGTGACGTACACCGTAAGCCCCTTGCAGCCCAACTGCCAGGCGAGTTGATACGCCTGGGCGACGTCTTCCTCGGTGGCCGAGGCCGGGAAATTGCACGTCTTAGAGATGCTGTTGTCCACAAACGCCTGAATGGCGGCCTGCATGCGGACGTGCTCCTCCGGCGTGATGTCAGCCGCCACCACGAAAGTGCCGCGTACGGCCGCTGGCAGCGCCTCGATGTGCTGGCAAGTGCCATGCCGGGCTACCTCGGCCACGATCGCCTCGCGCTCGGTCGCGGACAGCCCGGCCTCGATGAGGCCGCGCTCGAATAGGGGACTGGTATAGTGCAGCTCCAGGTCGCGCCCGTGGTCGTTAACGTGGCGCGTGTAAGCCAGCGCAAAAACCGGCTCGCAGCCATAGCCCTCGCAGGCTGCCACCGTGGCGATCGTGCCTGTAGGGGCCACCGTCGTCTGGGCCGCGTTGCGAATGCCGTGCTGCCTGATGCCAGCCACGACCGCCTCCCAATCAAGCGTCGGCCGGCCAAAGTCGCGGCTGTAGGCAAACAACGGCCGGGGTGGCTGCCAAGCCAGCGCCTGCGGGTCGTAGAGGCTGCCCTCGATAGCCAGAAATGGGCCGCGCTCACGCGCCAGTTCGACGCTCGTCAGCATCGTGTGATAACGGATGAACTCCATCAATTGGCCAGCGAACTCCTGGCCCTCCTCAGAGCCATAGCGGATGCCCATATGGTACATGAGGTCAGCCAGCCCCATGATGCCCAGCCCGATGCGGCGGGCGCGGTAGGCCGCCTCCTGAAGTTGGGGCACGGCCGGCACGTAAGCGTTGGCCGAGACCACATCGTCCAGAAAGCGGGCGGACAGGGCCACAGTTCGTTCTAACTTTTCCCAATCCACAGTGCTATTCGGCCCAGAATGCTCAGCCAGGTTCACAGAACCCAAGCAACAGTTCTCGTAGGGCCCCAGCCACTGCTCGCCGCACGGATTGGTGGCCTCGAGCGCATACAGCTGGGGCACCGGGTTCTGCCGGTTGGCGGCGTCCAGGAACAGAAGCCCCGGTTCGCCGTTGTGGTGGGCCTGTTTGACGATCAAATGGAAGAGCTCGCGCGCCCGCACCCTTTCCCACACCTCGCCGTCATGGGGATTGACCAGCTCATACTCACTATCGGCGACGACGGCCTGCATGAAACTGTCGGTTATGCCCACGCTGATGTTGAAGTTCGTAATCTGATTCTCGTCTGTCTTACAAGCGATGAACTCGCGAATGTCAGGGTGATCCACCCGCAAGACAGCCATGTTCGCGCCGCGCCGCGTGCCTCCCTGGGCAATCTCGCCAAAGGCTTGGTCATAGACCCGCAGAAAGCCAACCGGGCCGGTGGCCCGCCCGGCCGAGGAGTGCACCAGGGCGCCCTTCGGCCGCAGGCGCGAGAACGCAAAGCCGTTGCCGCCGCCAGTTTGCTGAATCAGAGCCGCGTCACGCAGCGTCTGGAAGATGCCCGAAGCGTGGCGGCCCATGTCGTCTTCAATCGGCAGCACGAAGCAGGCCGCCAGTTGGCCCAACGGCGTGCCAGCGCCCGTAAAGGTGGGACTGTTAGGCATGAACAAGAAACTGCCCAACAGTTCGTAAAAGGCATCGGCCGTCTTAGTCACTGCGCCGCCATGCTCCGCTTCGGCCGCCGCCACGTGCGTCGCCACTCGGTCAAACATTTCCTCGACGCCCTCGATGGGCTTGCCGTCCGGCCCGCGGCGCAGGTAGCGCCGCTCCAGCACGGCCCGGCTGTTGTCCGACAGCGTAACTGGCCGTCTGTCTGCCGCCTCCCTGGCTTCCGCGTTACGAACTGTGGGTGTAGACATGATAGCCTCCGTGTGCAATAAAGTTAGGAAAAGCCAAGAGCCCACAGGCGCAGCCGCCCGCGGCCAAGATACCAATTTCATTCAACCAGTAGGTGATCGATTTCTTCGCGGATCGAGGCCAGGTCGTCAAGCTGGAGGTAGACAATCGCATACCGGATGTAGGCCACCTGATCTAGCTCCTTCAGCTGCTTGATGATCCGGTCGCCAACTAGCCGGCTGGGCACCTCGGACTTGCCCATCTGCTGCAACTCGGCCTCAATTTCCCCCACCATGCGCTCGACGTCGGCCGCCGCCACCGGCCGTTTGGCGCACGCCACCCGGATGCCGGCCGTCAGCTTGTCGCGCGAGAACTCTTCCCGCGTGCCATCGCGCTTCACCAGCATCGGAGTTGCCATCACCGCCCGCTCATAACTGGTGAAGCGTTGCCCGCAATGCGAACAAACCCGGCGGCGGCGCACCCCTCCGCGCGCATCGGGGCTGGTGTCTATCACCCGGGTCTTGTCGTCGCCGCAATACGGGCACTTCATAAAGTTGCCGACTCTATACCAACCAGGCAGAGCCCCGCCCTGGCGTGCCAGATATAGGCGAATGCCGGACGAATCCCCCACATATGCCGAAATAGACCGGCATTATAGCATGGCCACAGAGGCCAGACAAGCAAAAGTCGCCCGCCCGACCTTAAAAGATCGGCCGCCCTCTCCCTCGGAATCTGGCCCTGATTCAGTTTACAGGCCGCCCTGGCGGCCGGCGTCCGGCTAACGCCGCTTCCGCAAAAAGGCAGGCACGTCCAGGTCGTCAAAGCGGAACGTCGGCCGCTCGGTCGGGCTGGCGGCCGGTGGCGTTGCGCTCTGCTCTGCCCTGGCAGGCGCCGCGCTAGAGACCGATACCGTCTCGCGCACCGGCCGGCCTTTTGGGAGCGGCCGCTCCACCCGCTGAGCCATCGGCCGGAATTGCGGCACCTGGCGCTCGAAGCCGGTGGCGATCACGATGATGCGGATCTCGTCGGCCAGATGCTCGTCAATGACGGCGCCAAAGATCAGATTGACGTCCGGGTGGGCCGTTTCGCGGATGATAGACGCCGCCTGATTGATCTCGTACAGGCCCATGCTTGGCCCGCCGGTGACGTTGAACAGAATACCGCGCGCCCCGTCAATGGTGACGTCCAGCAGCCGGCTGGAGAGCGCCTGTTCGGCCGCGATGCGCGCCCGGTCGTCGCCCGCGCCCCGGCCGACGGCCATCAGCGCCGCGCCGCCAATGGACATGATCGCTTTCACGTCGGCGAAGTCCAGGTTGATCAGACCCGGCACCGTGATCAGCTCACTGATGCCCTGGATGCCCTGGCGCAGCACGTCGTCGGCCATGCCGAACGACTCAACCAGCGTGACTCGCTTGTCGGCCATCTCCAGCAGCTTGTCGTTGGGGATGACGATCAGGGTATCCACGTGCTCTTTGAGCCGATCGATGCCCGCCTCGGCCGCTCGTGCCCGCTGCGCCCCCTCAAAGGTGAACGGCCGCGTCACCACGCCAATGGTCAGCGCGCCCAGCTCGCGCGCCACCTTGGCAATAGAAGGCGTGGCGCCAGTGCCCGTTCCGCCACCCATGCCGGCTGTGACAAAGACCATATCCGACCCCTGCAACAGGCCATAAAGCTCCTCGATGGACTCCTCGGCCGCCCGTTCGCCAACCTCCGGATCGCCGCCGGCCCCCAGGCCGCGCGTCGCCTTGTCGCCCAGCCGCACCCGCTTGGACGCCTGGCTGCGCATCAACGCCTGGCCATCGGTGTTCATCGCGATGAACTCGACCCCGATAATGCCTTCCCCAATCATGCGGTCAACAGCGTTGCTGCCACCCCCGCCCACGCCGACCACGCGGATCAGCGCCGAACCCTCAATGTCCGGCACCCGTTGGGCCATTCTGGGCAATTCATTGTTTCCCACTCGAATGCTCATGTTCCACACCCTCTCTTGTCACATCACGAACTGAAGCCAATACAACACACGATTGCGGGCCGGCCGGGAGGCGCTCAGCTTGGCAACAGCGCCTTTAAGATGCCGCCCAGCTTTCGGCTGAGCTCGCCGTTTCGCGGCCGCGGCCGGTAGATATTCTGTCCACTCACCGCCCATTGCAGCAGCCCCACGCTGGTGGCGAAGGCCGGGCTTTGCAGCGACTCGACCAGTCCCAGCAAGTTCTTCGGCCGGGCCACACGCGCCGAGACGCCCAGCACCTTTTGGGCCACGGCTGTAATGCCGCGCAACTGAGAGGCGCCTCCGGCCAGGACGATGCCGGCCGGCAGCAGGCCGTCGTAGCCAGAGCGCCGGATCTCCTGCAAGATGAGCTGGAAGATCTCCTCCACCCTGGCCTCAATGACCTGGGCCAGATCCTGCCGGCCGACTTGGATCTTGTCGCCCCCAAACGGCTCGACGGTAAAGACCATGCTGGGATCAAGCTGATCTGGCCGGCAGTCGCCGTACTTGATCTTCACCTGCTCGGCGGCGGCGTAGGGCACGCGCAGGCCAATGGCGATGTCGTTTGTGATGTGGAAGCCACCCACCGGCAGCACCCGCGTGTGCCACACCTCGCCGTTGGTGTACAAGGCGATGTCGGTCGTGCCCCCGCCGATGTCCGCCACCACCACGCCCATCTCCTTCTCGGTCGCATCCAGCACCGCCTCGCCTGAAGCCAGCGCGTTCAGCACGAACTCCTCGACCTGGATGCCCACGTTGTCCATCGTCCGGCTCAGGTTCATCAGCGCCGGGCTGGACGCGGTCACCACGTGGGCCTCCACCTCCAGCCGGTAGCCGTGCAGCCCAATTGGGCTGCGCACTTCCTCCTGGTCGTCGAGCGTGTAAGCGCGCGGCACCACGTGGACAATCTCTCGATTGTGAGGCAGCGAGATAGCCTGGGCCGCGTCGAGGGCGCGCTCGACGTCCTCGTGATCCACTCCATCGCCGTTCCGGCCGATGGCCACCGCCCCCTTGCTATTGGTCGAGCTGATGTGCTCGCCGGCCATGCTGACCAGCGCCTGCGCCAGGTTGTAGCCGGAGGTCTGCTCGGCCGCTTCCAGCGCCTTTGAGATCGCCAGGGTCGCCTCAGCAACATCCACGATCATGCCCTTGCGCATGCCGCGGGCCGTCTCCTGGCCCAGGCCTATGATTTGGAGAGTGCCATCGCGAACCTCGCCCACCAAGGCGCAAACCTTGGTGGTGCCAATATCTATCCCAAATATGACTTGATCCATGTTCGCACCCTACTAAAAAAGTAAACGGGACGGCCGCGACACCGTCCTTAGCCGCCGGCAACCTTGTAATACGGCTTGAATTGATTGACGACACTGACGTATTCGGGCTGAATGTTGGCCGCCACCAGGCGCTGGACCAGCGTTTCGTAGACCGCCAGCTTCTGGGCCATCTCAGGCCCACTGCCAAAGAAGACGCGCCAGCCCCGGCCGTCCTGGTAACTTAGTCCCTCGCCCGGCCTGTAATACAGGCCCTCGATGTTCGGCCGCAATTCCTTCAGCTTGAGCGCGCCGACAAGCACGTCCTCAGCCACGAAAGCGTCTTCCTCGACCCGCTCGTCGCTCTCCGCCTCGACGCGCAACAGGCCGGCGCTGTTGACCCGCGCCGGGGCCATTTGACCGGCGTCGTTGACCCAGAACTGCCGGCTGGCTTGTTCCCAGACCAGCAGCGGCACGTCCTCGCCAATGGCAATGCTTACCGTATTGGGCCATTCGAGCGTCACGGTGGCGCTGATGACGCCCGGCAATTCGCCGATGCGGACGGCCGCCTCGCCGGGGTCAACGGCGAAAATGTGCGCCCCGCCCAGCCCGCTGGCGGCCACTACCTCGCTGGCCGGAATGGCGCGCGCCCCTGCCACGGGAATGGTAGTCAAGTAAAAGCCTGGGTCGCCGCCAATGATCGCCAGCGCCCAAACACAAACGGATAACAGGCCCAAGCTGATCCAGCGGGATGAAGCCGCCAGATGCTTGAAGGCCAGCCAGGGCCGGTTGAATTGCGCCCGGTTGCGCTTGCGCCGCTGGCGCGCCGTGGGCGGCACAACAATTTCCGGCAAGGGCAGCACGCCGGCCGTCTGAATGCGGCGCAGCCGTGGCTGTTGGCGAAGCCGGCGTGGGTTGCGGCTAAGCGCCCGGCGGCTTTGCGGTCTACGGGTGGGCTTCATGCGCCGTCATCCTCCTGGGCTTCGTTAGTTGGTGAACCCGGCCGGTAGATTGTCTCCAGCTCTGAGCGCGTCTGGTGTCGCTCCAAGGCCAGTGTGATGAGCCGGTCAAGCAGGGCCGCGTAACTAAGCCCGGATGCCTGCCAGAGCTTGGCGTACATCGAGATCTGAGTGAAGCCGGGCATGGTGTTCAGCTCGCTGATGTAAAGCCGGCCGGTCTCCTTGTCGAGCAAGAAATCCACCCGGGCCAGGCCGGCGGCGTCAATCGCCTTGAAGGCTTGAATGGCCAGCCTGCGCACTTGCTCGGCCAACTCTGGCTCGATTTTCGCCGGGATGAACAGCTCCGAATCGTCGCTCACGTATTTGGCGACGTAATCGTAATAGTCGCGCCGCGGCCGCACCTCGCCGATCACGCTGGCCTCCGGCCGCTCGTTGCCCAGCACGGAGACCTCCAGTTCGCGCGCCGGAACGCCCTGCTCGATCACAATGCGGCGATCGTACCGGCCCGCTTCGTCCAGCCCGGCGACCAATTCGGCCCGGTCGCGGCATTTGCTCACCCCCACGCTTGAGCCGAGATTGGCTGGTTTGGTGAACAGGGGATAGGTCAGGGCCGCCTCGATTTCGTCAAGCAGCCCGTCTGGCCGCGCCTGCCACTCCGATTTAAGCGCCAGCTTCCAAGGCGATACCGGCAGGCCATGCGCCACCATCACCGCCTTGAAGAGCGCTTTATCCATGCCCACAGCCGAGCCCAGCACGCCAGCGCCCACGTAAGGCAAACCGGCCAGCTCGAGTAGCCCCTGCATCGCGCCGTCCTCGCCGTAGGTGCCATGGAGGACGGGAAACACGACGTCTAGTTCGGTCACGCGTGACAGCCCGGTCGGCCCAGTCGCCGCGCCGTTCAGGGCCATCAGGCCAGATGCCTGGGGATCGGGCAGCAATGTCGCCGGGCGCGCCGCCGCCGGCCGGCCGGACTCCAGCGCGGCGGTCACATCGCCGGTCAGCCAGCGGCCGTCCTTGCTGATGCCGATTAGGGTCACGGCGTACTTCTCCGGGTCCAGCGCCTGGATAACAGAGCGGGCCGACATCAGGGAGACCTCGTGCTCGCCGGAGCGGCCGCCAAAGATGACGCCCACGCGGATCTTCTTGTCGCCCGGCTCTGGCTGCGTCATGCGCCTCAACCCTCCTCCTCTTCGAAGCGCCAGTCGCCCACCAGCTCAACTTCCAGGTCCAGCTCGATGCCGAAGCGCTCGCGCACGGCGTTCCAGGCCTCGGCGATCAGGGCGCGCACGTCCTCAGCGCTGGCCTGGGCTTCGTTGACGAAGAAATTGGCGTGCTTTTCCGAAATGGCCGCCCCGCCCACGCGAAAGCCCTTCAGGCCGGCGGCCTCAATCAAATAGCCGGCGTAATAATTGGGCGGATTCTTGAACATCGAGCCGACACTGGCCCCGCTGGGCTGAGTCTGCTTGCGCTGGGCCACAAATGCGTCGGCCCGGGCAATCAACACGTTGGCGGCCTCCTCCTTCAATTCCAGTTCGGCCGACAACACCACCCGCCGGGCTGACCGGCCGCCCTGTTCGCGCTTCAAGACGCTGTCGCGGTAGCCGAATTCCAACTCCTCATTGCTGTAGATGCGCACGCCCGTACTCGTCTCCCAGACCGCGGCCGCCAACAAGTTGCCGTTCATGTCGCCGCCGTGCGCGCCGGAGTTGCCCACCACCGCCCCGCCAACCGTCCCCGGCACGCTGACTGCCCATTCCAGCCCGCCCAAGCCTTTGGCGATGCACTGGCGCGCCAGCGACGAGAGATTCATGCCTGAACCGGCCGTGCAGACCACGTTCAGCCCTGTGTGGCGGAACTGCACCTGACGCGCCTTGTTCAACACAACCAGGCCGGCGAAACCGCCGTCGGCCGCCAGGATATTCGAGCCGCCGCCTAAAATCATGAAGGGGATGCGCTGGGCGTAGGCCAGTTCGACCGCGCTGAGCAGCTCGGTCGTGTTTTGCACGGTTACCAGCATCTCGGCCGGGCCGCCGACCCGCGCCGATGTGTAGCGGGCCAAAGGCACGTCCAGTTGGAAACGGTCGGCAAAGACTTCGCGGAAGCGCAAGTGAATGGCATCAATGACAGTAGTTTCCGGATCCATTTTCTCTTCCACAGATGATTCCCAGACCTTCCCTCAGGTTAACGTCTCGGACTGTCCGCGTCCGGCCGCAGCTTGCGCGTCACCGCCCCGGCCGCGCCCAACCGCCGGCGTAAGCCCGCCAGCACCAACCAGCCGACACGATTGCCTTCGCCGGCCGTCAACATGATGATCACATCGCCCGGCCGCGCTCGCTCCAGGATGTGTTGCGCGGCCGCTTCCACCGTCGGTTGGTGGCTGGCATCCGGACGCTTCATGGCCTTTAGTACCTGGGCGGTGTCAACGCCCAGCGTGTCCGTCTCCCGGCTGCGATAGATGTCCAGCGCTACCAGGCGGTCGGCCGCCTCAAAGCTGGCAGCAAAGTCGGCCAGCAGCTTCTGGGTGCGGCTGAAGGTGTGCGGCTCCCACACCGCCCATAAGCGCCGGCCGGCGAACCGCTGCCGGGCGGCCGCTAGCGTGGCCCGGATTTCGGTCGGGTGGTGGGCATAATCATCCACGATCACTACGTCGCCGGCCTCGCCCACCACCTGAAAGCGCCGGTTGACGCCGCCAAAGGTCGCCAGCGCCTGGCGAATTACGCCCAATTCGACCCCTTCGTGGCTGGCGACGGCGATGGCTGCCAGCGCGTTCCGAATGTTGTGCTCCCCCGGAACGCGGATGCGCACCAGGCCAACGACCATGCCGTCGCGCTCAACCAGGAAGTCGGAGCCGCCTAGCTGGTTCAGGCGAATCTCACTCGCCTGCCAGTTGCCGGATGCCAGGCCGTAGCTGGTGATGGCCTCGGCCGGCAGCCCGCTGGCCTGGGCCACCTCGAGCGCGGCCTGGTTGTCGCTGCACACGACAAGCCCGCCGGCGGCCGGCACAAGCGTGGCGAACTGCTCAAAAGCGCGCCGGTAGGCCTCTGGCGACTCGTACTGATCGGGGTGGTCGTAATCCACGTTGGTGATGACAGCCACCTGCGGCCGCAGGCCATGAAACATGAAATCGTACTCGTCCGCCTCGACCAGGAAGTGCGGGCCATTGCCCGCCCGGCCGTTGCCGCCCAGGCTGGGCGACAGGCCGCCCATGATGACGCTGGGGTCCAGGCCGGCCGCGACCAAGACCTGGGCGATCATGCCCGTTGTGGTCGTCTTGCCGTGCGAGCCGGCTACCGCGATGCCACGCTGTCCAGCCATGAGCTGGCCCAAGAATTCCGCCCGATTGACCACCGGGATGCCCGCCTTGCGGGCGGCGCGGATCTCGGGGTTGCCCGCCGGCACGGCCGAGGAAACCAGCACCAACTCGGCGCCGGCAACTTGCTCCGCCCGGTGGCCAAGGTACACGGTCGCCCCGTCCCGAGCCAGTTCATCGCTCAGCTGGCTTACCTGCTGATCCGAGCCGCTCACCCGATAGCCCTTGCCCAGCAATACGCGGGCGATGGCCGACAGGCCAAAGCCGCCTATGCCGACCAGATGGACGCGCATGCCGGGTTCGAGCCGGAAGGGTTTGGGAGCATCGGGTAGGGCCGGCGAGGTCATAATTGGCTGGCTTAATAGGGGCGGGATCAAATTATTGCCACGATCAAAAACAGGAAGATCAGGATGATCAAGATGGGCAGCCAGGGATCGAGCCAGGGCAAAGGCAGATGCGTCAGCAGGAGTTCCAGTCCGGGCGTTTGGCTAATCGGCCGCGTGATCTGAGGAGCAAAAACATAAGGAACGCCCGGCGGCAAACGCGTCCAGCCTTCAGGCCCGCCCACGCGGAACTCCAGCAGCGACCACAAGCCGCCGACAACCAGATAGCCGTTGGCGGCCCCAAAGATCAACCCCAAAAGCCGCTCCTGGAAGCGCTCGCGGCCGGACAGCCGGCCGCTCAATAGTTGCACGCTCTGGTAGCTGAAAAAAGCGATGACCACCAAAATGCCGCCCAGCAGGAAAAATTGCTCGCGCATGCCGGCCATGAAATCGGTCGGCGGCGCGTCGCCCAGGCCGGCGACGAGGCGCACGAGCGTCTCGCCGAACATGTTGATGGCAAATAGGGCCAGGATCAGGCCGGCCATGGCGATAACCTCCTTGCTCCAGCCACGCACGGCACCGATGATGGCAAACAGAATAAGGATCACCCAGAAAAAGAGGAATAGGTCTAGCATACCGGAGTCCTTTGCCCCATCTTCAGCAACAGTGCCGCCAGCCGGGCATCGGCGTCGGGCACGTCCAGCACCCGGGCGGCGGCCGCCATGCCCTCCAGTCGGGCCTTATCGTGAACCAATTCCAGCACGAGCGGGCCCAGGCGGGTTGCCAACCCCGCGTCGTCCAGGCGCACGGCCGCGCCCCGCTCGGCCAAGTAATCGGCATTGACCTTCTGGTAGCGCCAGGCATAGGGGTACGGCACCAGAATGGCCGGCAGGCCAAAGGCCGGACATTCGCCTAACATGCTGGCTCCAGCGCGGGCCACGGCCAGGTCGGCCGCCCGGAACGCGGCGCCCATTTCCGCATGCAAATAGGGGTAGGCCCGATAATAGGCGCGCTGCTCGGCCGGCAGCCCGTCCGTCCCGGCCTCGACCTGCTGCCAATCGAGTTCACCGCTGATGTGGATGACCTGCACACTTTCCAAAAGGCCGGGCAGCGCCGCCGAAAGAGCCCGGTTTATGCTGCGCGCACCCCGGCTGCCGCCAAAGGCGAACAGTGTAGGCCGGCCAGCCTGCAAATCAAAGCGGGCCAGCGCCTCAGCCTTGGGCATTTCCACGGCCGCACGCAGCGCCGGCCGGACGGGATAGCCAGTCACCACAGCCTTGCCGGCCGGGAAGGCTGCGGCTGACGGCGAGGCCGTGCAGGCCACCTTGTCCACAATGCGGCTCAGCCGGCGGATCGCCAAGCCCGGCTCAATGTCGGGCAGATAAACGGCGGCCGGCACACGCCTCAACCAGGCCGCCAGGGCAACCGGCACGCTGACGTAGCCCCCGGTCAGGAGGGCCACATCCGGGCCAAAGCGAGCCATCAGCCGCCAGGCCGCCAGCAGGCCGCGCGCCAACCGGCCGCTGTTACGCAGCCGCTGCGGCCAGGAGACGCCCGCTATTTGGCCGGCCGGAATGGTGGCCAGTTCAAGGCCAGCGCGCGGGATGATCTGCTCTTCCATTTCACCACGAACGCCGACCCACTGGAGATCAGCGGACGCCAGGCCCATGGTTAGGAGCCGCTTAGCCACGGCCAGGGCGGGATATATGTGGCCGCCCGTTCCGCCGCCGCAAATCAAGACTTTCACGCATTAACTCTCGCATCGGTTTAGGATCCTGAACCCTGACCCGCGTGGCGGCGTCGCGGGAGATATTCAGCAGGATGCCCACGGCCGCCAGCGACATGGCCATAGACGTGCCGCCGTAACTCAGGAATGGCAACGGCATACCGGTTATGGGAACCACAGCCGTGGTGACCGCCATGTTTATCAGCGCCTGATAGGACAGCCAGCAGGTAATCCCGGCCGCCAGCAAAAAGCCGTACTGGTCGCGCGCCCGCAGCGCCGTCCGAATGCCGCGCGTCGCGAACAAGGCCCACAGCCCAATTGCGAACAGGCAGCCAATCAGACCCAACTCTTCGCCCAGGATGGCGAACACGCCATCGGTGTGGGCGGCCGGCAGCGGGCCAAACTTCTGAGTACCTTCGCCCAGGCCGACGCCAAATAGGCCGCCCGTGCCTAAAGCGACCACGAATTGCTGCGTGTGCCAGCCAGCGCTGGCCGGATCCTCCCAAGCTAGTCTGAAGGCGTCAATGCGGGCCGGGGCGTGGGGCAATACCGTAATCAGCAGCATGAAGGCGGCCGCGCCCAGCGCGCCGGCCATGGCGAACTGGCGCAGGTCGGCCCCGGCGACAAAAAAGAGGGTCAGCCCCACCAGGGCGATCAAGGTCGCCGTGCCCAGATCAGGTTGACGCACGATCAGGCCGCAGACCGCAGCCAGGATAATCGAGAAGGGCAGCAGCCCGTATGTCAGGTCCTTGATACGCTCGCCCTTGGACGAAACCCAGTGGGCGATGTATAGGATCGTCGCCAACTTGGCCACTTCCGAAGGTTGCACCGAGCCACCAAACAGCCCACGGCGCGAGCCGAACATGGCTTCGCCGAAGAAAAGGACGAAGGCGAGCATGGCGAGGGTGCCGAGCAGCACCGGCACCGAAAAGCGGCGCAAGATGTGGTAGTCAAAGCGCAGCCCGACCAGGACCGCGACCAAGCCCAGCGCGGCCGCGCCCAACTGGCGCTTGAAATAATAGGTCGGCTCGTCCTGAACCAGCAGACCCAGGTCAAAAGTGGTGCTGTATACCATCAGGAGGCCAAGAAGAGCCAGCCCGCCAATCGAAAGCGCCAGCCAATGATCGAATTGCAGTAAGGCGGCCGGCCGCACCCGAGTGTTTGACCTTCGAATGACGTTAACTGTTGTCATGTGTGCTTTCTCAATTTAAGTAACCAGCGTGGTCTCGCAATCCCTAAGTAAGCCCGTGGACCAGCCGCCGAAACGCTTCGCCTCGTTCCACAAAATCGGCGAAAGCGTCGTAACTGGTGCCGCCAGGCGAAAGCAGCACCACGTCGCCCCTCTCGGCCAGGGCAGCGGCCGCAGCCACCGCCTCCGCCAGTGAATCGGCCCGCGTCACGGCCGGCGGCGCAGTGCTTTCAGCGGCCGCCTGGACCAAATGCGCCGCCAGCGCTTCGCCCAGCTCGCCGAAGAGCACCACCGCCTTGACGCGCCGGTTCACGCGCCGCGCCCATTCTTCCCAGCGCATTCGTTTGTCCCGGCCGCCGGCCAACATGATCAGTGGTTCGGAAAACGAAGACAAGGCCGCCAGGGCCCGCTCCGGCGCAGTGGCTATCGAATCGTTGACGTACAGGACGCCGCGCAGCCGGCGCACCTCCTCCAGGCGGTGTTCGACGCCCCTAAAGGCGAGCAGGGCTTGGCGCATGGCCTCGGCCGGCGCCGCCAACGAATCGGCCAGAGCCAGTGCCGCCAACGCGTTAGCAGCGTTGTGCCGTCCGCGCAGCCGAAGGTCGCTCAGCCGGCCGACCGGCCGGCAACCCTCCGCATCTTGAAGCCAGAAGGTGTCGTCCTCCAAATAGGCCCCGTCCGGCACCGGCCCTTCGGCGCTGAACCAGCGCAAGCGCCCGGAGGTCGCGCCCGCCAGAGAGCGCGCGCCGAGATCGTCCCAGGAGAGAACGGCCACGTCGCTTGGCGACTGGTGGCGTAAAATGTTGGCCTTGGCACTGGCGTAGGCCTCCATTGTCCCGTGTCGATCCAGGTGATTTGGCGTGACGTTGAGGACAGCCGCGGCCGGCGGGCTCACGTCCCACAGCTCCAGCTGGAAGCTCGACAGTTCGATAACGACCACGTCCTCAGGCCCGACGCGATCCAGCTCGCTAATCAACGGGTTGCCAATGTTGCCGCCTACCCAGGTGGTCCGGCCGGCGGCCCTCAGCATTTCACCGGTCAGGGCCGTTGTCGTCGTTTTGCCGGCCGATCCGGTAATGCCAACCACCGTCGCCGGGCAGCGCCGCATGAACTCCAATGAGTCATTCGTCACCTGGATGCCCAGGCGGTGAGCAGCCTGCACAATAGGCGCGTCGGCTGGCACCCCGCCACTGATCGCCAGCACGTCGGCTCCGTCCAGCAAAGAGACTGGATGGCCGCCAAGGACGAGCTCGGCCGCCAGGCCTTCGGCCTCGTCGAGCTGGGCGCCGAGTTGCTCGGCCAGGCGGATGTCAGAGATCACGACGCGCGCTCCCACGCCGGCCGCAAAGCGCGCCAGCGCCTTGCCCTGACGGGCGAGGCCCAAAATGACCACACGCTTGCCGGCGAGTTCATCCTTCATCCATTAAATCAGGGCCAGGGCGATGCCCACCATGGCGGCTAACAGGCCGATCAGCCACCAGCGCTGCACGATCTGGGTCTCGCTCCAGCCTCCCAACACGAAGTGGTTATGCAGTGGCGCCATCTTGAACGGCCGCAGGTCGCGCCCCAGAAAGCGCCGACTGAGCACGGCCGAAGCCACCTGCAACATCGTGGACAGCGTTGTAGCCACCGGAACTAAGGCGATGACCGGCAGGATTAGCCACTGGTTGGTCATCAGGGCCACCACGCCCAACGCGCCGCCGAGCGCCTGGGAGCCTACGTCGCCCATGAACATCTGGGCCGGGTGGGCGTTGAACCACAGGAAGGCGAAACAGGCGCCGACCACGACAAAGCTGAAGGTCAGCAGGAACTGCTGATCCTGCAATAAAGCGATGATGCCGTAGGCGGCGAAGGCGGTGGCTGAGATAATGCCGGCCAGGCCGTCCAGGCCGTCCGTCAGGTTAACGGCGTTGGCCGCGGCCGCGATTACGAAGGCGGCGATGGGTAGATACCAAAGGCCGATGTCGAGCAGCACCGGTACGGTCGGCACGGCCATAAAACCCCGGCCGCCGTTGACCACGGTATACAGCAGGACGGCCGCCAGGCCGGCGATGGCCACCTGATACCAGATCTTATAGCGGGCCAACATCCCTTCGCCCGGCCGCTGGCGTAGGCCCTGGTAGTCATCCACGCCGCCCAACACGGCATAAGAGAGCATTACGCCCAGGGGAATCACCACGCTCTCGGCTATCTCGAGGTTTTGGACGAACTGGACGCCGTTAACCACAGAGTTCACCAGCAGCACCCAGCCGACGATCAAGATGCCACCCATCGCAGGCGTGCCCATCTTGACCATGTGGGTTTCCGGCCCTTCGATACGAATCTGCTTACCCAACCCCAGCCGGCGCATCAGCTCAACCAGGGGGCTGCCCCAGATGACGGCCAGGATAAAGGTCACCCCGCCAAGCGTGAGCGCAAACGGCATTAGCCGGCCTCCAGAGCGCTAACCAGCCGGTCAAGCCGGGCGCCGCGCGAAGCCTTGATCAGGATGACGTCGGCCGGGCGTATCATCTCTCGCAGCAGAGCGGCGGCCGACTCCGAATCGGTGGCGTAGAGGACATCGTCGGCCGCCATGCCCGCTTCACGCGCCTCGTCGCCGATCAGATGCCCAAGCTCCCCGACCGCCACCAGCACATCGGCCACCTCGCGCGCCCGCCGGCCGACCAGGCGGTGGGACTCCTCTTCCACCGGGCCTAGCTCCAACATATCACCCAGGACGGCAATGCGCCGGCCGTTCAAGTCGGCCAGCAGATTTAGGGCGGCCACGGCCGACTCCGGACTGGAATTATAGGTGTCGTCCAAAATGATCGAGCTTTTCGGGCCCGAAGATACCACCAGCCGCAGTTGGGAGCTGAGGCCGTGCAGCCCAGCGATGATCTCGTCCCACGACAGGCCCTCAAGCAGGCCGATTGCCGTCGCTCGCAGGGCCGTCTGAACGCTGTGGCGGCCGAGAAGAGGCGCCTGCACCTGAATGACCTCGGAGCCGTAGTGCAAGCGAAAGCGAATACCTTCCAGGCCCATGGAGCTGATCTGGTCGGCCCACAGGTCAGCCCCTTCTTCCAGGCCATAGGTGACGATGCGGGCCTGGGTGTGCTCGGCCATAGCCATGACAAGAGGATCGTCGCGGTTCAGGACTGCCACCCCCTCGGGGGCGGGCGGCAGGGCCTCGATCAGCTCGCGCTTGGCGGCCGCGATGGCCTCTATGCTGCCCAGCCGCTCCATGTGCACCGCGCCCACCAGTGTTACGACTCCCACCTGCGGCCGGGCCAGCTCGCAGAGCAGCCGGATTTCGCCTTCGGCGTACATGCCCATCTCTAACACGGCGCGCCGGTGCCACGGCCGCAGCTTTAACAAGGTGAGCGGCAGCCCGATCTCGTTGTTAAGGTTGCCGGCCGACTTGAGGGTTTGGAAGCGTCGTTCCAGCACCGATGCGATCAGTTCCTTCGTGGTCGTCTTGCCCACGCTGCCGGTAATGCCAATGACGCGCACATCCGGGAAGCGGTCGCGCCAGGCGCCGGCCAATTTTTGCAGAGCTGCCAGGGTGTCCTCAACCCGCAGGCAAATCGGCCCTGCCGGCAGGTCGCCCGCTTCTAGCTGGTCGGTCACCGATCGGCGGGCGTCCAGCCTTGCGAAAGGGCCGCTCACGTCTCGCTGCGCCAGTGCCAAGGCCGCGCCGCGCTCAAAGGCCTCGCCGATATAGGCGTGCCCATCGGCCTGCTCGCCCTTGAAGGCAATGAAGAGGCTGCCTGGCGTGGCCGCCCGGCTGTCAATAACCACCTCGCCAATAGCTGCCTCGCGGCCGGTCGGCCGGTAATCGCTAAGTGTCTCAAGGACTAAGCCTAGGTTCAACATGGTTTCGAGGCCATAACTAATTGCCGCGCACAGCCAGGACGTCGCCTTGCAGCCGGATTGCGTCCGGCGGGATGTCGAGCAAGGCAACCAGGTCGGTCGCCAGCTCGGCGAAGGTCGGCGCGGCCGTCGTCGAACCCCAGGGGGACGCGCTCGGCCGATCCAGCTTGATGAGGACGATTAGCTCGGGCGCGTCGGCCGGTAGCCAGCCTATGAAAGAGGCAATGGTGGCCTCCGGATGATAGATGCCGTTCTCCGGTATCTGGGCCGTGCCTGTCTTACCGGCCAGAGTGTAGCCTTCGACTTGGGCGCCGAAGATTTCTGTGCGCACGGCGTTGATCGCCATCGCAGTCATTTGATCGGCCGTCTGTTCGCTCACCGGCCGACTTATCACCTCCGGCTCATGGACGTAGACCTTGCCGCCAGCGTGTTTCTCCTGCACCAGGTACGGCCGCATCAGGTAACCGTCGTTGGCCAGGGCTGAAACAGACGAGATCATCTGCAAGGGAGTCACCGCCATACCCTGGCCGAAAGCGTTGGTACCCAGATTCGTCTCGGTCCAGTTCTCTGAATTGGGCAACGGCAACATGCCGCTGGCCTCGGCCATCAGGTCAATGCCCGTCGGCCGACCGAAGCCAAAGCGCTGGAAATAGGTATAAAAAGCCTCCTGGCCCATCCAGGATGCGATGGTGGCCGCGCCCACGTTGAGCGAATTCGCCAGAAGGCCGGTCATGTCCATTGTGCCGCGAGCGCTGTGATCCCAGTTATAGATTGGCCACCCACCCAATACAATGACGCCCGAATCGTAATAGGTCGACTGGGGCGTGACGGTGCCCGAATCCAGCGCGGCCGCCATGGTAATCAGTTTCATCACCGACCCGGGTTCGTACTGCTTGGTCACGGCCGGGTTAAGCA
>JBOGUG010000273.1:0-7070 GCA_050696115.1 Promineifilaceae bacterium (SeqCode)
CGAATCCGTGGACAATGAGGAGGTGGGAATGGTTAGCGCCGGCCGCGCTGCAGGCGGCGCAACTGTTGGGCGGCGGTGCGGGCCAGCTTGTCCGGCCGGTCAGGGTCGTGGCCGGCGACTGGCGGCCGGCCTTTGCGCTCGGCCTGGTCCAGGGCGTGGTGGATGATCAGATGGCCGCGGCGGCGCATGAACTCCGCCTTGCTGGCGCCGGGGTGGGCTTCGGCGTCGGCCGCGCGGGCCGCCTCCATTTTCTCCTTGAGGTCGCCGATCTCGTCTTGGGGCAGGTAGGCAGCGACAGCGCTGAACTCCAGCCGCGCCTGCAGCGGCACCAGCCGGCCGAGCAGCAGGTCGCCCGGCTCGGCCGCGCCCCGGCCGCCTGGCTCATAGACCTCGGCTTCCTCGCCGGTCAGAAAATCGCGCAGGCGCAGGCTCTGGCCCTCGGCCGCCAGCAGCTCGTAGGCCCCGGCCGGCGGCGCGTCCAGCCAGGACTGCAAAACGGCCTGCTGTTGGCCGGAGAGATCGTCGTGGCGATCGGCCGCGTAGGTGTCAATCAGGCGCATGCCGCCGACCGGCTGGTAGTCGAAAACGAACCAGTCGAAGAAGCGAAGGGCCTCGTTCTGGCTCATGGCCTCGGCGTTGTCGAGCGTGTAGAGGCCGTTCCAGTAATCGGGCAGGGCAGCGGCGAAGGACTCGGCGAAGCGCTCCTCCCGGCCGAATTTCATGAAGTCGTGCCGCAGCCAGCGGCCGGCCCCGGCGAACAGACGCGCCTCCTCCTCGGCCGCCTGGTCGTCCGGCCGGTGGCACTTCTTGTATTTGATGCCGCTGCCGCAGTAGCAGGGGGCGTTGCGGCCGGGCTTGGGCTGGGCGGCGGCGTTCATGGCGTCTGGCCTTCCAGCGCCTCCAGGGCCAGCAGCAGGTCGCACAGGTCGTAGATGGTGAATTCGGGCCTGACGCCGTTCAAGTCGCGCACCAGGTGGGGCGGCACAAACAAGACGCTGTGCAGGCCAGCCTGGTTGGCGCCGGCAATGTCGGTCGCCGGCCGGTCGCCGACAAAGACGGCCCGCTCCGAGGCGGTGCCCAGCAGCTCGACGATGCGCTCAAAGATGGCCGGGTGAGGCTTAAGATAACCGGCGTCGCCGGAGGTGAGGCGGGCGTCGAAGAACTCCAGCAGCCCATAAGCACGCAGCTCGATGTCGCGCATCCACATGGGCATGAAGGAGTTGGTCACCAGACCCAAGCGGTAGCCGCGCTCGCGCAGCGCTTCCAGCAGCGGCCGGGTTTCGGCGAAAGGCACCACGCCCGGGAAGGCGCCCCAGCCGTAGGCCCGCAACACCTGCTCAATCTCGATCCGCCCGGCGTCGAGCCCCATCTCCTCGAAGATGCGGGCGAATACCTCTGCCATGGACGGCATGGTCCAGTCGCGGCGGGCCGCCAGCCAGGTGTCGTGGACGGCTTCCTCGATGATCAGGCCGAACTCGGCCGGCGCCGGCAGCGAATGGCCGGCTTCCGCCAGATGGCGATAGATGTTGCCCGTCTTGATAGCCGCGTGTTCGGCCCACTCCACGGCCGGGGCCGACCAATCAATCAGGGTGTCGTCCAGGTCGAAGATGACCGCTTCAATGGCGCGTCGCTCAGGCATGGCTCAGTCGGCCGCGGCGCTGGCGGCGGCCGTGCGCCGGGCCCGGCCGCGCAAGACCTCGGCCGCCATCGGGATGAGCGAAATGGCGATGATGCCCAGGATGGCCAGCTCGAAGTTCTCCTTCACCAGGGGGATGTTGCCGAAAAAGTAGCCCAGGAAGATGAACAGCGCCGTCCACAGCAGGCCGCCCAGGACGTTAAAAGTGAGGAAGCGGCCATAGGCCATGCTGCCGACCCCGGCTACGAAGGGGGCGAAAGTGCGCACGATGGGCACAAAGCGCGCCAGGACGATCGTTTTGCCGCCGTGCTTTTCATAGAACTGCTGGGTGCGCTCCAGGTACTCGCGCTTCAGGAGGCGATAGTCGCGCTCGAAGACGCGCGGGCCAAGTGCGTGGCCAATCCAGTAGTTGAGTGTGTCGCCCAGGACGGCGGCCGCAAACAGCAGGCCGAACAGAAGCCAGACGTTGAGCGAGCCCAAGGCAGCGAAGGCGCCGGCCGCAAAGAGGAGCGAATCGCCGGGCAAAAAGGGGGTGACCACCAGGCCTGTCTCCAAGAAGATGATGGTAAACAGGATGGCGTAGGTCCAGACGCCATAATTACGGATGATCTCGTTCAGATGTTGATCCAGGTGCAGGAAGAGCTCAATGGCCGTCCGAATAATTTCCATGCATAAAGCCTCAGCGGTCGGATAATGCGTTCCGGGAGCCCTTGCGGGGCTCCCGGAGCCAACAGCCCAGGATTATAGCATAGCCTTGGCAGGCGCCCCAAGGGGCAGAGGGCCTCTTTTGTGGCGCGGGCAGCCTGCCGCCGGCCCAACCCCGGCCGGTGGGGGATGTGGGTCGGGGCACGTGGCAAAGTGTCCCTACGAGGCCGGCCGGACGGGATCGCTTGCTGCGGGCTGCGCCCGCCGACGGGCTGGAAGCCCGTCCCACATAATAGGGCCGACCTACTTGGAGATGAGGACCGCGCCGTACCAGGCCAGCCGGCCGAGCGCCGGCCAACGCCGCAGCAGCCAGCGGTCTAGACGGCCCAGCCGGGCGTGCAGCCAGCGAAAGAGCCCCTCGCCGCCCGCCAGGGCGCGGAGGGGGTAGGCCAAGGGCGCGAACAGGAAATAGGCGCGAACCTCTGAGGCGGGAAAGCGCCGGCCGAAGCGGGCCAGTTCGGCGTAGGTCAGCGGGTGCTCGTCCTGGCTGCGCCAGCCCGGCGTCAGCCGGCGGGCCAACCAAAAGAGGGGGTGATGGGCCAGCGGCTCGGCGACGGCCGCCCGGCCGCCCGGCCGCAGCAGGCGGAAAATCTCCTCGGCCGCCTGGGCCAGGTCGATGTGGTGCAGGACAGCCTTGGCGTAAACCAGCTCGAAGGCGCCGGGGCCAAAGGGAAGCTCCTCGCCGTTGGCTTGGAGGAATTGGACGGCCGCCCCCGGCAGCGCCGCCGCCAGCCGGCGCCGGGCGCGCTCGAGCTGGGCTGGCGAAAGGTCGCTGGCGATCAGCCGCAGGCCGCGGCCGGCCAGCGCCAGCGTCTCCTTGCCCTCGCCGCAGCCGATCTCCAGCAGCCTTTGACCGGCGACCGGCCGCAGGTGGGCGAAGCCGTCGGCCGTCAGGGCGTCAAAAGCAGGCGGGTCGTAGAGCAGGGCGTCCAGCGAGCGGCGTGCCTGGGCTTGCTCTTCGTGCCAGGCCAGCTCGGCCTGGGCCACTTGCGGCCGGGAGCGCGGCCGGCGGCCGGCATTGTGTGCCCCCAAAATTCGTGCCGGCCGGGGCTACTTGCGGAACAGCTCGCGCACGACGATGTTGCGCTGGATCTGGCTGGTACCCTCGTAAATCTGGAAGATCTTGGCGTCGCGCATCAGCTTTTCGACCGGATATTCGGCCATGTAACCATAGCCGCCGAAGACCTGGACGGCGTCGGTGGCCACCTTCATGGCGGTGTCGGCCGCGAAGGCCTTGGCGAAGGCGGCCGCGGTCGTGTTGCGCTCGCCGGCATCCACGGCCCAGGCCGATTTCCACACCAGCAGCCGGGCGGCCTCCACCGCGATGGCCATGTCGGCGATCATGTGGCCAACCGCCTGATGTTGCCACAAGGGTTTGCCCCAAGTGGTGCGCTCGGCCGCGTAACGCACCGACTCGTCCAGCGCCCGCTGGGCCAGGCCGACGGCCGCGGCCGACACGCCCGGCCGGCTGCGGTCGAACACCTGCATGGCGATCAGGAAGCCCTGGCCTTCGCGGCCGAGCAAATTGGCGGCCGGCACTTCGACGTCCTCGAAGACGACCTCGGCCGTGTCGGAGGCGTGCTGGCCCATCTTGGCAAAGGGCTGGCCTACGCGCAGGCCGGGCGCTTCGCGCTCGACCACGAAACAGCTCATGCCGTTGTAGCGCTGCGCCGGGTCGGTATAGGCGAAGACGGTGTAAAAGTCGGCCACGGTGGCCCCGGTGATGAACGTCTTGCTGCCGTTGAGGAGGTAGACGTCGCCCTGCTTGCGGGCCGTGGTCTGGATGCCGGCAACGTCGGAGCCGGCCTCCGGCTCGGTGGCGCAGTAGCTGGCCATCTGGCCGTCCACAACCCGGCCGCAGTACGTCTTTTTCTGGCGCTCGTCGCCGGCCAACAACACCGGCAGCAGGGCCAGGCTGTTGATCATCAGGGCGGCGTTAATGCCGGTGCAGCCCCAGGCCAGCTCTTCTTCGACCAGGACCTCCTCGAACATGGTCAGCCCCAGGCCGCCGTACGCTTCCGGCACGCTCGCGGCCGTCAGGCCCAGCGCCTGGGCCTTGCGCACCACCGGCCAGGGATAGTCGTGGCTGCGGTCGTAATGCTCGGCGCAGGGGGCGATCTCCTGGCGGGCGAAGTCGCGCGCCAACTGGCGGATCATCGTCTGCTCCTCAGTCAGTTCAAAGCTCACCTGGCTCATGGGCTGCTCCGTTAGCCGGCAAGGCCGGCCTCTGGTTGGGGCGGGCGGCCGTTCGGCCGCTGGGCCTAAAATTCGGTCAGGCTGGGCGGCGTTTCGGCGGCTGCATCGGCCGGCGGGCCGCCAGTTGATGGCCTCGGGGCCAGGTCGCCCAACTCGGCGCGGGCCAGATCCACCGTCATGGCCCCATCCAGGCTGCCGGTGTCCACCACGGCCGCCTTGGAGATGCTTTTCTTCTCTTCAATCGGGCCGGTTACGTGGACGCGGGACAGGCTGAAGCCGACGATGCTCGAAGCCTCGTCGAGCAGCACGTCGCCGATGGCGCCCACCTTGGTTCCGCCAGGCGTGTCCACGCTGCGCCCCTGGAGCTCCTCGCGCCGCACCCACTTCTGGGCCTCAACCAATTCGTTGGTGTCGGTGACGGCGTCGCTGGCGCTGGTTAGCACAGCGTCTACGCCCAGCACGGCCACTTTGTCGAGCGGGATGAGGAGCGCCCTGCGCTTAAACAGCCCCTCCTGGCCCAGGAAGATGCCGGTCACGCGCTCCAGGCCGGCGTCGAGGTACAAGTCCTTGACATCGCCCAGGTGAAGGCCATCCACCACGCTGTATATCGGTTTGCCAATTAGCTCTTTGCCCGGCCGCATCTGTCGCTCCTCGTCTCGATGGGTAAAGCGTTCCTTGGATCATTATATGTGATTTTGGGGCAGGAGGTAGGGATTCAGGGATATGGGGATATTCTGCTGCGCTCGCCGGCCCAGAAGCAGCCCCTGGGACGGCCCTTCTGGCTGCCTCTGGCAGCCGGCGGCCAAGTAATATAGGAGGAGATGAGAGATGATCTCGGCTGCTCTGGCAAGCGGCGGCCGGATGGGGTAACCTGCTGGCGGCCACCGGCCGGGTTCCCGGCCGGCGGCGATGTGTAAGGAAGATAAATATCATGAAACGATTCATGCTCTGGCTGGCGCTGGCGGCCCTGTTGGTCACGGCCGGAGGCTGCGCGGCCGGCGAGCGCGCCGGCCGGATGGCCGAGCGAGCCCTGGACTGGCTATTGGGCCCAGAGCCGACGCCAATTCCCACGCCCCTGCCCACGCCGACGCTGGCGCCCCGGCCGAGCGCCACTCCGCGCCCAGCGCAGGCTCAGGCCACGGCGACGCTCGTCCCGGCGGCGGCCGCCGGGCCGTTTGAAGGCACATTCGCCGGCGCAGTTGAGGCCGACAACAACACGACCGCCCCCATCGTCGTGGCGCTGACTCAGCGCGGCGACGTCATCGCCGGCACGGTCAGCATCGGGGCCGGCCTGGAGGTCGTGGCGGGCGGCTTCTGCGGCACGGTCAGCGTACCGGCCGCGACCTTCGACTTCGAGGAGAGCGTGCCGGCCGCAGGCCGGGAGGTGCAGACGACGGCAACTGTCGAGGCCAGCGGGGTGGAGCTTCTGGTGGCCCTGGCGGCCGAGCTTTCGGCCGACGGCGAGACGCTGACGGCCGAGGCGATCATTGACACGCCCTCCCTGTGCGCCAACGACCCGCTCTTGTCAGGCACGCTAACGCGCCAATAGGGCCGGCCGACCCCTGAGATTGACATAAAACCACCACCTGTGGGGGTACCTTGTTCCTATTCGCCAGGTGTGTGCCCCTGGGGCTATTGACACCTGGCCGGGCTTCATGTATCGTATCCTCGGCTATCATTTGTAGTGCCACAACTGAATGAATCCAGCCGGAAGCGCGTTTGCTCTTCTTGCCGGCTGCTTGCTGTGTGACAGTCGTCGTAACTAGGCGCCCGGCCAATGGTCGGGCAGCCGTCTGCGCATTGAGTTTCGGAATCATTGCGCGTTGGCCTGGCGATCGCCCGGCCGACGCCCGAACTTATCGAGGGGAATGCGATGCAAAGGATACCCGAGCTTGACAACCTGGCTGTGATCCGCGTCATCGGCATCGGCGGCGGCGGCAGCAACGCCGTCAACCGCATGATAGGCGCCGGCATGCGCGGCGTGGATTACGTGGTCTTGAACACCGACGCCCAGGCGCTCCTGCTTTCCAACGCCCCCATCCGGCTCCGCATCGGCGACAACACGACGCGCGGGCTGGGCTCCGGCGGCGACCCGGGGGTGGGTACCAAGGCTGTCGAGGAGTCTATGGACGACGTCTACGAGGTGGTCAAAGGGGCCGACATGATCTTCGTGACGGCCGGCATGGGAGGCGGCACGGGCACCGGGGCCGCGCCGGCCATCGCCCGCGAGGCCCGCGCCCAGGGCGCGCTGACCATCGGCGTGGTTACCCGGCCGTTCTTCTTCGAGGGCAGCAAGCGGCTGGCCATTGCCATGGAGGGCATCGAGCGGCTGCGCGAGGAAGTGGACACGCTGATCGTCATTCCCAACGACCGCCTGTTGGAGCTGGCCGACCGGCGCATGTCGCTCACTGAGTCGTTCTGCCTGGCAGATGATTTCTTGCGCCAGGGCATCCAGGGAATCAGCGAATTGATCACCGTGCCGGGCATCATCAACCTCGACTTCGCCGACGTGAAGGCCGTCATGGCCCACGGC
>JBOGUG010000274.1:0-8620 GCA_050696115.1 Promineifilaceae bacterium (SeqCode)
CCCGCCGCGAAACGGCCATCAGCGCCCAGCCGGCCAGCTTGAGCGCCCTGGCCCTGGCTGAGGCCCAACAACTGGCCGGCGACCTGCGCCGCCGGCCGGTGTTGGTCATTGGGGTGGGCGAGGTCGGCCAAGCGCTCCTCAAGGGGCTGCGTGCCCGCCACGCTCGCCAGGTGGCCGTGACCAACCGCAGCCTGGCCCTGGCCGAGCAATTGGCGGCCGGGTACGGCTACCAAGCCTATCGTTTCAGCGACCTGGTCCAGGCGTTGGCAACGGCCGACATTGTTTTCAGCGCTACCGCTGCCCCACAGCCTATCCTTAACCCGGCGCTGGTAGGGGCAGCCCTGGCCGCCCGCCCGGAGCGGCCGCTGTTGCTGGTGGACCTGGCCGTGCCCCGCGACGTGGCGCCAGAGGTAGCCGGACTGGCTGGCGTGCGCCTGTTGCACCTGGATGAGCTGCGCGCTTCGCTTGACCAGGCGCTGGCCGGCCGCCGGCAAGCCACTCCTCAAGTGGAGGCCATTATCGCTACGGAAGTGGCAGCCCTAGAGCAAGAGTTGCAACAACTGGCCGTGCGCCCGTTGATTGCCAGCCTGCGCCAGCGAGCGGAACGCATCCGCCGGGGCGAGATGGCCCGCGCCCGCCGCCATCTAGGGGAAGTGGACGCCGAAACCTGGGGCCACATTCAGCATTTGTCACAGGCGCTGGTCAATCAACTGCTCCACGAACCGACCGTCCGGCTGAAGGAAAAGGCCGGTGACCAACAGGCGGCCGCCTACGCCGCCGCCGTGCGCGAGCTGTTCGACCTGCCATGAACGCCGGCGTCCTGCCTAAGCCAAGTGTGGTTATCGGCAGCCGGGCGTCCAAGCTGGCCCGGCGCCAGGCCGGCTGCGTGGCCCAGCGGCTGCGCCAGGCCTGGCCGGGGCTGACCTGTAGCATCCGCCTCTTTGTCACGGCTGGTGATCGGACGCTGGAGCGGCCGTTGCCGGAGATGGGCGCCAAGGGGGTGTTCACGGCCGAGCTGGAGCAGGCTCTGCGCCAGGGCGAGATTCAGTTGGCCGTCCATTCCCTGAAAGATTTGCCCGTGGCTGACAGCCCTGGCCTGACCCTGGGCGCCATTCCTGAGCGGGCCGACGCCCGTGACGTGTTGGTCGCCCGCCACCAGTGGACGCTGGCCACTTTGCCGGCCGGGGCGACAGTTGGCAGCAGCAGCCCGCGCCGCCAGGCGCAACTGCTGGCCGTTCGGCCCGACTTGATCATCCGCCCCATTCGCGGCAACGTCGAGACCCGCCTGGCGAAAGTGCTGGCCGGAGAGTACGACGCCGCTGTGCTGGCCGCCGCCGGCCTGTTGCGCCTGGATTTAGGCGATCACATTCGCGAATGGCTCCCTGTGGAGATCATGCTGCCCGCTCCCGGTCAGGCAGCGTTGGCCGTCCAATGCCGGGCCGAGGACGAGGCGACCGTGGCCCTCCTGGCCGCCATTGACGACCGGGCCATCAGGGCAGCGGCCACGGCCGAGCGCGCTTTCCTGGCCGCCCTGGGTGGCGGCTGTTCCGCGCCCGTGGCCGCCTATGCCCAGCCCCTCGGCCTGGGCGGGGATCAGAATAAGGCGTCAGAGACGACCCAGCCGGCCGCCTCATTAGAGGAGGAGGAGAGGGATGGGCTCCACCTGACCGGCCTGGTGGCCACGCCTGACGGCCGGCGCTTCATTCGCCTCAGCGCCACTGGCCGCGACCCGTGGCAGTTAGGCCACGACCTGGCCCGCCAGGCTCTGGCCCAGGGGGCGGCCGGCCTGCTGGAGCTGGCTCACCGGCCGCTGGCCGGCCGGCGCATTGTCGTCACCCGCGCCGCTCATCAGGCCCAGGAACTGGCCGACCAACTGGCGGCGTTGGGGGCCACCCCCATTGTCATCCCCGCTACTTGCCTAAGGCCGCCGGCCGATCCCGCCCCAGCCGACCGTGCCCTGCAACGCCTAGCCGAATATGACTGGATCATCTTCACCAGCGCCAACGCCGTGGCCTTCTTCTGGCAGCAGTTGCGCGAACGCGGCCTGGAAGCGGCCGCTCTGGCCGGAACGAGGCTGGCGGCCGTCGGCCCGGCTACGGCCGCCGCCCTGCGCGAACGCAGCCTGGCGCCAGCCTTCGTGCCTGATGAACACATAGGCACGGCCGTCGCCGCTGGCTTGGGAAACGTGGCCGGCCGGCGCATCCTGCTGCCGCGGGCCGCCCAGGCCAACCGGGATCTGCCGGCCATGCTGGTCACGACCGGGGCAGTGGTGGATGATGTGGCTGTCTATCAGGTCGAACCGGCGCCGATGAGCGCCGCCGACCTGGCTCCTCTGGCTGTTGGCGCAGACGCCGGCCTGGACGCCATCACCTTTGCCAGCGGGACGGCCGCCCGGGCCTTTGCGGCCGCCCTCCGGCAACACGGCCTGGCCTCAATCCTGGAACAGACCCTGATCGCCTGCATCGGCCCGACGACGGCCGCCGCTGTCCGCGAATTGGGCCTGCCGCTGGGCCTGGCGGCCGCCGAGCACACCAGCGCCGCCCTGGTTCAGGCCCTGGTCCATCATTTCCAATCACCGCCGGATTAATCGTTCATTGGCTCGCTCTACTGGCCTTTGCCCATGACCGACCCCAGCAGCCTTAGCCCAACTGCTGCCTATCCCGCCGCCCGGCCGCGCCGCCTGCGCCTCTCGCCCCAATTGCGCGCCATGACGCGCGAGACGCGTCTGAGCCCGGCCGATTTCATTTACCCGCTCTTCGTTACTCACGGCCGCGGCCTGCAAAACCCCATCCGCTCCATGCCCGGCGTTTACCAGTGGTCGGTGGACAGGCTGGCGGCCGAGGCCGAGGCCACCGCCCGGCTGGGCATTCCGGCAGTCATCCTCTTTGGCCTGCCGGCGGCCAAGGACCCGGTCGGGCAGGAGAATTTTGCCGAAGACGGCATTGTGCCCCTGGCCATCCGGGCCATCAAGGCCGCCGTGCCGGAGCTGCTGGTTGTCACCGACGTGTGCCTATGCGAGTACACCGACCACGGCCATTGCGGCCTGCTCAACCGCGACCACGGCGCCCGGCCGCACCCCCATTTGCCGGCCGATTACGTCCTCAACGACGAGACCCTGGAGATCCTGGGGCGGGTGGCGCTGGCCCACGCCGCGGCCGGCGCCGACATTGTCGCCCCTAGCGGCATGCTGGACGGCATGGTGAGCGCCATTCGCGCTGCCCTGGACGAGCACGATTTCAGCCATGTGCCCATCATGTCCTACGCCGTCAAGTACGCTTCGGCTTTCTACGGGCCATTCCGCGAGGCGGCCCACGGCGCGCCCCAATTTGGCGACCGCAAGACGCATCAAATGGATCCGGCCAACGCCCGTGAGGCTCTTCGGGAAGCTGCCCTGGATGCCTCCGAAGGGGCCGATTTCTTAATGGTCAAGCCGGCCCTGCCCTACCTGGACGTGATCCGCCAGGTGCGAGATCACTTCCCACAGTGGCCACTGGTGGCTTACAACGTCAGCGGCGAGTACGCCATGATCAAGGCCGCCGCGGCCGAGGGCTGGCTGGAGGAACGGCGAGCGGTGCTGGAGACGCTCACCGGCATCAAGCGGGCAGGGGCCGACCAGATCATCAGCTATCACGCCCGCGAAGCGGCCGCCTGGCTCAGTGAGGAGGCCGATTTGTAGTGGCGGACGATTTCTAACCGCCTTAGCCGCTACGGTTAAAGCGGCCACCACCAGCGATTTCAACTCAATGGACCCTGATAATTCCCCTGTTGATTTGCGCGAGCGCGGACGCAGCGCTCTGGCCCTAGATCGGCGGCTCTTCATGCAATTGCTGGCCTATGGCGGTTGCGGTGATCCAGGCCCCTTGGCGACCGCCCTCCAGGGCGCCGGCCTGCCGGCCGCGCTGTATGAAGATGCCAACGACCCTCAGGGGGTCGCTCTGCTCACCTTCAGCGAAGAGCCAGAATTTTTTGTCGGTGAGTTGCGCCGCTTTCTGAACCGGCCGCCCTTTAGCGCTTTGCCGCCCAAGCCGGAGTACACCATGTTCGGCCGCACTTACGCCCTGGGCCACGAAGAGGACCTGGAGCAGGCCCTGCTCTGCCGGCCGCGGCAACGGGTATGCAATCCAGCCTGGCCCTGGGCCATCTGGTACCCCTTGCGGCGGGCCGGCTCCTTTGAGCATCTGCCGGCGGCCGAGCAGCGCGTCATTCTGGCCGAGCATGGCGGCGTCGGCCGTTCTTTCGGCAAGGCCGGCTTGGGCTACGACGTTCGCCTGGCCTGCCACGGCCTGGGCAAAAACGACAACGACTTTATCATCGGCCTGGTGGGGTCAGCACTCTACCCCTTGTCGGCCATCGTCCAGCGGATGCGCAAGACCCGCCAGACTGCTCTCCATCTGGAGCGGCTAGGGCCGTTTTTCGTCGGCCGGGCCGTCTGGCAGGCGCCGGCTGGCGAGACGCCCGCCCAACAAGAACGGTGACCAAAGCCGAACCTTCTGCTCGTTTCTTGCGCGCCTGCCGGCGCCTGCCGGTGGACCGTACCCCCATTTGGCTCATGC
This sequence comes from Promineifilaceae bacterium (SeqCode), assembly GCA_050696115.1. Classification (GTDB taxonomy): domain Bacteria; phylum Chloroflexota; class Anaerolineae; order Promineifilales; family Promineifilaceae; genus UBA11865. The sequence continues at coordinate 4,554 of JBOGUG010000274.1, forward strand.
GCCAGGCCGGCCGCTATCTGCCGGAGTACCGTGCCCTCCGCACCCGCCATGCGATGCTCGAGTTGATCCAGACTCCCGAACTGGCGGCCGAGGTTAGCCTGCTTCCCCTGCGGCGCTTCGATCTGGACGCGGCCATCATCTTCGCCGATATTCTGCCGCCGCTGATGGGCATGGGCCTGGAATTGGCCTTTGTGGCCGGCGAGGGGCCGATCATCGGCAATCCCCTTAGCCGCCCCTACGATATTGACCTATTGGCCGCGCCGCCGGCGGCCGAGACATTGTCGTTTACCCTGCGAGCGATTGAATTGGTGGCGGCCGAGCTGGCCGGCCGCGGCCTGCCCCTCATTGGCTTTGCCGGCGCTCCCTTTACCCTGGCCTGCTATGCCGTCGAGGGCGGCCACTCCCGCACCTACAGCAAGGTCAAGGCCCTGATGTTCAGCGAGCCGGCCGCCTGGCGGCGGCTGATGACCAAGCTGATCACCGTCCAGGCTGATTACCTGCTGGCCCAGGTCAAAGCTGGCGCGGCCGCCTTGCAGCTCTTTGATTCCTGGGTTGGCTTGGCCCTCAGCCAGCAGGATTACCTCCGTTATGTGCAGCCCTACCAGCGCGAATTGTTCCGGCGCCTGGAACCGGCCGGCGTGCCGCTCATCCATTTTAGCGGCGGGACAGGCGCCTACCTGGCGGACGTGGCTGCCGCCGGCGGGGACGTCCTCAGCCTGGATTGGCGCCGGCCGTTGGACGCGGCCTGGGCGGAGGTCGGCTTTGATCGGCCGGTGCAGGGCAATCTCGACCCGGCCGCCCTGCTGGCCCCCTGGCGCGAGGCGCAATGGCGGGTGGATGACGTCCTGGCCCGGGCCGCCGGCCGGCGCGGCCACATCTTCAACCTCGGCCACGGCCTCTTGCCCCAGACGCCGGTCGAAAACGTCCAGCGCCTGGTGGATTACGTCCACCAGCAGACGGGCCGGCCGGCCTACAACGGCGGAGAGAGGCGATGACCGCCGTTCGCTATCCTATCGGCGTTCTGTTCATGGCCTACGGCGGCCCCAACGCCCTGGCTGAGCTGCCTGGCTTCCTGGCCGACATCCGTAGCGGCCGGCCGGTGCCGGCGGCCGTGGTCGAGGAAATTCGCCACAACTACGCCCAGATCGGCGGCCGCTCACCCCTGCTCGAAATCAGCCAGCGCCAGGCGGCGGCCGTCGCGGCTCAGCTCGACCCGGCCCATTTCCACTGCTACCTGGGCATGCGCCACTGGTCGCCCTGGATCGAAGAGGTGGTCGGCCAGATGCTGGCCAACGGCGTCAGTCACGCGGTCAGCCTGGCCCTCGCCCCCCACTACAGCCAAATGAGCATCGCTCGCTATCAAGCCAAAATTGTCGCCGGCCTGGAACTCCACCGTGGCGATCTTACTTTTGAGCACATCGCCAGCTACCACGACGCCCCCGGCTACCTCCGGGCCCTGGCTAACCGCGTCCAGGCCGGGCTGGTCCGCTGGCCGGCCGCCGAGCGCGAACGGGTGCACGTCGTCTTTAGCGCCCACAGCCTGCCCAGCCGCATCTTGCAGACCAGCGACCCCTACGACCAGCAGGTGCGCGAGACGGCCCGCCTGGTGGCGCTTCGCGCTGGCCTGCTCACTGACCAATGGTCTTGGAGCTACCAGTCCGCCGGCCGCACCTCCGAGCCGTGGCTCGGCCCCCAGCTTCAAGAGCACCTCGCCGCTCTGGCCGCGCGGGGCCAGCGCGACATTGTCAGCGTTCCGGTCGGCTTCGTAGCCGACCACGTTGAGATTCTGTACGACATTGACATCCAGGCCCAGGCGGTGGCCCGGCAGCTTGGCCTCCGCCTGGAGCGGCCGCCGGCCTTGAACGATGATCCCCTCTTTATGGCGGCCCTGGCCGAGCTGGCGCGGCAGCGGGCGGTGGCCGCCGGCTGGCTCAACGGCCGGCCATGATTGGCTTCGACGCCATCATTGTCGGCGCTGGTTTGGCCGGCCTGACGGCCGCTTATCGCCTGGGCTGCCTGGCTCCCCATCTGGGCCTGGCGCTGGTGGAGCGCGGCCGGCGGCTGGGCGGCAAGATTCTTACCGAGCGGCCGGATGGCTTTGTCGTCGAAGGCGGGGCGGACTCCTTCTTGAGCCGCAAGCCGGCCGGCCTGGCCCTCTGTGAAGAGCTCGGTCTGACCGGCCGGCTGCATGGGCGCGACCCGCGCCACGCAGCCACCTTCGTCAAATTTCAAGGTGCGCTCCATCCTCTGCCAGAGGGCTTTTCCGGCCTGGCGCCTGCTAACCTGGAAGCCCTGGCGGAGAGCGATCTCCTCTCGCCGGCCGGCCGGGCCCGCCTGGCTCAAGAGCCGGAACAGCCGCCTTGGCCGGCCCAGAGCGACGAATCGCTGGCTGCCTTCTTCAGCCGCCGACTGGGGCGGGAAGCCTTTGAGCGGCTGGTCGAGCCACTTCTGGCCGGCATCTACGCCGGCGACGCCAGCCAGCTCAGCCTGCTGGCCACCTTTCCCCATCTGCGGCAACTGGAGTTGGAGCACGGCAGCTTGTTGGCAGGCTTGGCTGCAGGCCGAGAAGCGGGGAGCGGGCCTGCCGGGCAGGTTGTGGCCTGGCCGCCTTTCTTGAGCTTGCCGGGCGGCATGGGCGAATTGGTGGCGGCGCTGCTGGAGAAGCTGGAACAGGTCACTATCCTGGCCGGCTGCCCGGCGACGGCCATGCAGCCCCGGCCGACCGGCTACGAAATGGCCCTGGCCGACGGCCGGCGCGTGGCTGCCAGGGCCATTATCTTAGCCACGCCTGCTTACGTGACTGCCAGGCTGCTGGTTGGCCTGGACGAAACGCTGGCGGCCGCCCACGCCGCCATTCCTTACGCCTCCACCGCCCTGGTCACCCTGGCCTTCGTGGCCGCCGACCTGCCCGGGCCGCTGGACGGCTATGGCTACGTCATTCCCCAAATAGAGGGCAGCCAGGCGCTGGCCTGCACCTGGAGCTCCAGCAAGTGGCCCGGCCGAGCGCCGGCCGGCCACGCCCTGCTGCGCCTCTACCTGGGGCGCCACGGCCGGCCGGACGTGACGGCTTGCCCGGACGCAGAGCTATTGGCGCTGGCGCGGGCCGAACTGCGCCAGCCGCTGGAAGTCACGGCTGCGCCCGTTCGCCATTGGATTCACCGCTGGCCCCAGGCCATGCCCCAATACACTCTCGGCCATCTGGATCGCCTGGCTCAGATTGAGGCTAGTCTAAAGCGCTGGTCGGGACTGTTCCTGGCCGGGGCGGCCTACCACGGCGTCGGCCTACCTGACTGCATCCATGCCGGCGAAATGGCGGCCGCCGGCGCTCATGAATACCTCTTAGGCCTCCCGAAGGTTCGTAGCGACAGCTTTAGCCCTTCAGCAAATTGACCGAGCCATTAGCCCCGCCAGATGGTAGGCCGGCCACCCTTTGGACTCTTTATGCTCAACACCCCCAACTCCACCGCTCTTTTTGAAGAAGCCCAACGCCTGCTGCCGGGCGGCGTGGATTCGCCGGTGCGCGCCTTCCAAGCCGTTGGCGGCCAACCCCTCTTCATCGAACGTGGCGCTGGCGCTTACCTCTATGACGTGGACGGCCACCGCTATGTTGACTACGTCCTGTCCTGGGGGCCGCTCATCCTGGGCCACGCCCATCCCCGGCTGGTTGCCGCCCTGCGGGAGGCGGCCGCCAGAGGCACGAGTTTCGGCGCTCCCACTCGGTTAGAGGTAGAGCTGGCTCGACTGGTGCAGGGCTTTATGCCCCATATCGCCATGATCCGCTTCGTCAACTCCGGTACCGAGGCGACCATGAGCGCCCTGCGCCTGGCGCGGGCTTTCACCGGCCGCCCCAAGATCGTCAAATTCGAGGGCAACTACCACGGCCACGCCGACGGCTTGCTGGTCAAGGCCGGCTCCGGCCCGGCCACGCTGGGCCTGCCGGACTCACCCGGCGTGCCACCCGGCACGGCCGCCGATACCCTGGTAGCCCGCTACAATGACCTGCCGGCCGTCGAGCAACTCTTTATGGAGTATGCGGGCCAGATCGCCGCCGTCATCGTCGAGCCGGT
>JBOGUG010000275.1:0-26427 GCA_050696115.1 Promineifilaceae bacterium (SeqCode)
GCCCAAGACCGTCCTGAGCATGGAGACGCTGCTCGAGAAGGTTTTGGAAACTGAAGGCGTCACGCCCGAAATGTTGGCCCGCCAGAAGGCCCAGGCCCGCCTGCTCGACCAAATGATGGGCGCCGACGAGGCGACCACCGACCAGCTAGTCAAAGAGTGGGGCGAAATGGTGGACGCCACCTTTTTCGCCCTGCTGCGCACGCTGTTGAACGGCGCCGAGGCGGCCGGCCGTGAGGCTGACGTTTTGCGCCTGATAAACTTGCAGGCAAAACTGTACCGGCAGACCGACTACGGCCGACGGCGCGAGAAGCAAGAGCAAGCCGTGGGCGCCTTCAGCCGCGAGGCGCGCAAGAAGGGCCTCAGCGCCAAATTGCTTCTCGAACACGTGCTGGCAAACCGCGACGACGACATGGTGGTGGATGCCCTTGTGGCTGCCGGCGGGCCGGCCCTCAACTACGACTTCTTCATGCAGCTTAGCGAGCGCATCGAGAAACGGGAAAGGGCCGGCGTCAAGACCGACCAACTGGTTGCCTTGCGCGAGCGCCTGCTCAAGATCCGTGAGGAGATAGAGGAACAGTCGCGCCAGGCGCTGGCAGGCTTCCAGGCCATCCTGGACGAAATCCTTGACGCCGAGGACAAACAGGCGGCTGTGCGCGAAAACATCGGCCGGATGGATGAGAGTTTCCTGACCATCCTGGCCGCCATGCAAAGCGACGCGCAACGGCGCAAGGATTACCAGAGCGCGGCCGCCCTGAGCGAAGTCCAGACGATGATCCTGGCGGAGCTTGAGGAACAGACCCCACCGCCGTTGCGCCTGCTCAACAGCCTGCTGGGGGCCGAGGACGAGGAGGAGCGCCGCGCCATCCTGGCTGAGAACGAGGGGCTGCTCACGCCCGAAACGCTAGAGCTGATCCGGGCAGTGGGGGCAGAGGCCGAAGGCTCGGCCGACCCAGTGCTACTCGACCGCTTGCGTCAAATCGAGGCCATGATCGCGGCGCGCATGCCGGCCTAGCCGGCCGCGTTCTGCAGCCGGAAGCCGTGCCCGCGCACAGTTACCACGTACTCGTGGCCGTCTACTTCGGCCAGCCGGTCGCGCAATCTGCGCACGAGCGCATCTATGGCTTGTTCCGTGACCCCGATGCCGTCCGTGCCCGGCCAAACAGCGTCTATGATTGCATCGCGATCCACGACGGCTCCCTGAGCCTCAAACAAGGCCTCCAGCAGCCGAAACTGGGCCAGGGACAATGGTGGGTCTAATTCGCGCCCTTTGACGCGCACGGCGCGCCGCGAGCGGTCTAGCTCCAACGCCCCGGCCGGCGCCATGCTCTCCACGCTCAAGGGCATGGTGACATCCGAGCCAACAAAGAGCAGCTTGACCGCAAGGGCGATCTGGATCTCGTCGCCGTCGCGCAGTGGCACGGAGCCGGAGACCTGGATGCCGTTGAGATGGGTGCCGTTCTTGCTGTCAAGGTCGCAGAGCGTATAGCGGCCGTCCTGCTGAATGATCTTGGCATGGTAGCGCGAGACCTGCCGTTCCGGCAACACCAGCTGGCAGTCGCTGCCTCGCCCGATGACGAACTCTTCCCCAGCGATGGTCCAACGCTCGCTGGCCAACTGGCCTTCACGCACGATTAAGACAGGCTTATCATCCATCCCTATACTCAGCCCGCCATCTGGCCAGCAGTATAATACGGCCGCAGGGTAGCTAGACGACACAAGATGTTAGAGAAGCTCGAAAGCGGCACCATTCTACGCGAGCGTTACCGCCTGAACAACATCGAGGGCCAGGGTGGAATGGGCAACGTCTATCGGGCTGAAGACTTGCGCCTTCCCGGCCGGCTGTGCGCGATTAAGGAGGTGCAGCCGGAGGCCAGCGCGCCGCCGGAGGTGCGCAAACAGGAGCAAGGCCAGTTCTTGCGCGAAGCCAGCTTGCTGGCCCAGCTTGACCACCCCAATCTGCCCAAAGTCTCGGATTTCTTCAGCGACGACGGCCGCGACTATCTGGTGATGGACTATGTGGCGGGCAAGAACCTGAAGGAGCTCGTAGACGTTAGCCGTATCGAAGGGCAACAGCTTGACCCGGCCGTGGTCTTGAAATGGGCCGACCAAATTATGGACGCGCTGGAGTACCTGCACAACCAGGATCCGCCTGTATTGCACCGCGATATAAAGCCGGCCAATATCAAGCTGACGCCCGAGAATCGAATCAAGCTGGTAGACTTTGGGCTGGCGAAAGTGTTGGCCGGCGATGATTCGCGCACCGTCACCGTGATCCAGGGTCGGGGCACAGCCTTCTACACCCCCCTAGAGCAATACGGCGCCGAGAGCGAGCACACCGATGCCCGGTCGGACATTTATGCCTTGGGGGCGACCCTGTATCACCTGTTGGCCGGCCAGCCGCCGCCAGAGGCGCGCTCCCGCTTCCTGAACCCGGCCGCCCTTCCGCCGCTGCACAAGGTCAACCTGCGCGTCAGCGCCTTGTTGTCGGAAGCCATCCACTGGGCCATGGAGATGCATCCCGACGACCGGCCGGAGTCCATTGACCGCCTGCGCCAGGCTATCAAGGGCGCCAACCGGCGGCCGGCCGGCCGCCGGGGCAACCCGGCTGTGGTTTCCTGGGGCCAGGCGTTGCAGGCCAATGCGGCCGCCGTATTTCTGGCCGGGCTGCTGCTCCTGCTGGCCATCGTGCTTACGTTTACCTGACGCCTCCGCTTGACAGCCCCGTTCCGGATGGCTATATTTTGCTCGTGTTTCCCCTGTTTGCCCGTGATTTACCGTTCCTGACTGGGCTTGGCCCAACCTGAGGAGGCTCTCGATGGCCAGCGTAACCTACCGGCATGTGTATAAGCGCTACGGCGACTTTGCGGCGGTGAAAGACCTTAGTATTGATGTCGCCGACAAAGAGTTTGTGGTTTTCGTTGGCCCGTCCGGCTGCGGCAAGTCAACCAGCCTGCGCATGTTGGCCGGCCTGGAAGAGATCAGCGAGGGCGAAATCCTGATCGGCGACCGGGTGGTGAACAATGTGCCGCCCAAGGACCGCGACATCGCCATGGTGTTTCAATCTTACGCCCTCTATCCACACATGTCGGTGTACGACAACATGGCATTCGGCCTGAAATTGCGCAAGACGCCAAAGTCAGACATTGACCGACGGGTGAAGGAAGCGGCCGAAATCCTTGGCCTGGAAAATCTGCTGGAACGCAAGCCAAAGGCGTTGTCGGGCGGCCAACGGCAGCGGGTGGCGGTCGGCCGGGCCATCGTGCGCGAGCCCGATGTGTTCCTGATGGACGAGCCCCTCTCCAATCTGGATGCCAAGCTGCGGGTGGCAGCCCGGGCCGAGATCTCCAAGCTGCATAAGCGTCTGGGGACGACGTTCATCTACGTCACTCACGACCAGGTTGAGGCGATGACAATGGGGGATCGGATCATGGTCATCAAGGAGGGAGTGTTGCAGCAGATTGACTCGCCGCGCAACCTCTACGAGCGGCCGAGCAACGTGTTCGTAGCCGGCTTCATAGGCAGCCCCAGCATGAACTTTTTCAATGCCACGCTGGTCGGCGAAGAAGATAAGCTTTGGGTGGACGCGGCCGATTTCCGGGTACAGGTGCCGGCCGGACGGCGCAGCGCGCTCGGCGCCTATACGGGTAAGGAAGTCGTCTTCGGCGTGCGGCCGGAGCATATCCATGCGGCGGTATTTGCCCCGCCAAACATCAACGCCGCCTCGGTAAGCGGCACTGTCGAGGTGGTCGAACTGCTGGGCCACGAACTGCATCTCTACGTGGACGCCGGCCAGAGCAACTTCGTCTCGATCGTGGACACGCGCCTCGCGCCGCAGGTGGGCAATCGGGTGGATCTGGTCATGGATGTGGACCAGATGCACCTCTTCGACAAGCAGAGCGAAGAAGCCATTCGCTAAGTCCATTCAAGTCCAGTTCATTTGGCGCCTGCCAGACGGCGAACTGTTGCGGGCCGTTTTTTCGGCCGAAGTTTTGGAACGGCTGCCGGCGGCCGACAAGCTCATCGTGCGCCTGGACAAGTGGATCGCCGGTCGGCAAGAGAGCCCGGCCGGCGATAAGCGCTCGGCCGAGGCCCACGCTCACGACTATTGGCGGCTCGTTGCCCGCCTAGAGGGACGGCGCATCACCCTGGCCCAAGAAGCCGCCGACGGCCGGCCGCTTTGGCTGCGCCTGGAGACCCTTACCGGGGAGCACAACTTCTTTTACCGGCTGGATCCAGCCGGCCGGCCAGGCCGGGACGAGAGCGGCGGCGCGGAAACCGAGAGCAGCTCGCCGGCCGGCGACGTCTAATCGGCCGGGCCAAAGGCGCGTCGCCAGAGGTTGTTTTCCAGCCGCCCGTTCGGGTCGCATTGGGCCTTGATGGCCCGGAAGCGCGCCAACGTCTCCTCGCCCAGATAGGCGGCCGTGACCTCCGGCCGCAGGGTGCTGTCTTTGGCGAAATAGAAGCGGCCGCCCGCTTGGAGGACGATCTCGTCCAGCTCGGCGGCCAGTTTCAACAGCCTCGGCCGGCGGGCGGGGGTCACGCGGAAGTCCATGGCCAGCGAATAGCCATCCAGCCCGTGGCTGAGCAGAAAGGCGTCTGGCTTGTGGCGCTTCAGCACGGACAGGTAATTGGGCAGGCCGCGCCGCTGGCACAGGCGCAGCATTTCAGCAAAGGTGGCCGGGGCGGCCGGCGTGGGAACAAAGCTCTGGTATTGAATCAGGCCGCCCGGCCCATAGGCCCGCTTCCAGTCCGGCACGTAGTCGAGCAGAAAGTGAAAGCCGACATGGGATTGGAGGTAGCTCTTGCCGCTGCCCAGGCGCGATGCCCGGTACCTAGCCCAGTTGACCAGGCGGACGCCGGGATCGTTCACGAACGGCCGCATCAGGCGCCAGACGGCCGGGCGCGGTACTACACCGAACAAGGAGTCGGGCAAGTGCTGGCGCTCCAGGCGCAGACTCTGGCCGGGGGCGGGATCCTCCCCTGGCCGCAGGTAGCGGGCGCGATGCACCTGGCCCCGGCCCAGACCCCGGCCGGCGGTGGCGTCGATCCAGCCGACCAGATAATCGGCCGAATCCAGGTTGGCCTCAAAATGGGCCAGCATTTCGCCCAGGTCGCGGCCGGCCAGCGCGCGGACATGCAGCAAGCCGGAATGGACCTTCTTCAGGCGCAGCGTCAGGGAGGTAAAGACGCCCAGCAGCCCTAGGCCGCCGATGGCGGCGTGGAAAAGCTCCGGCCGGCTGCAACGGTCGGCGGCCACAAGTTCGCCCGATGGCAGCATCAGCTCGAAGGCCTCGATGTGCTCGCCGAGGGGGCCGGCCTTCCAGGCGTTCTTGCCGTGCACGTTCATGCCGGCGCAGCCGCCCAGGGTGGGGTTGCTGGTGCCCGGCACGACGGCCGGCCACCAGCCGTCACCAAGGACGTATTGCCACAACTGGGCAATGGTCACGCCCGGCTCAAGCCGAATGCGGCCGGCCTCAGGCTCCCATTCCAGGATGCGGCGCATCCGGCTCAGGTCGAGCAGGATGTTCTCGTCGTTGAGGCTGGCGTCGCCGTAACTGTTGCCCGCCCCGCGCAGGCCGACCTTGCGGCCGCTGCGCCGCGCCATGTCGAAGACCTCGGCCAGGCCCTCGTCCGTGCTCGGCCGGAAGACATAGGCCATGCCCTCGCTGGCCCCACCCCAGGCCTGGGTGCGTTCCAGTTTGTCCAGCGGCAGGGCGCCGGCCGGCAGCTGGCCTTTGCCGTTACCGTCGAGGAGGCGCACCTGGCCGCGGGCGCTTCCGATTAACTTGCCTGGGGCAGCCACCTAAATGCTCAGCCGGCGGAAGATGACAGAGGGAATGTGGCGAATGACCAGCATCACCAGGCGCCAGCGGGCGGGGACGTAAACGGTCTGCTTGCGCCGCTGCATGGCCCGGCCGATTTGCACGGCCGCTTCCCGGGCCGAAATAACCCACATCGTCTTGGGCGCGTGCGCCAGCAAGGCCGTGTCCACAAAGCCCGGCTTGATCGTGGTGACGGTCACGCCGTGACGTGACAGGCGGTTGCGCAGCCCTTCCAGGTAGGTGGTCAGGCCGGCCTTGCTGCTGTTATAGCCGGGGTTGAGGCGCCGGCCGCGGTCGCCGGCCACTGAGGAGACGGCCACAATCTGGCCGGCGCGGGCGCGTTCGAAACGGGCTGCCGCCAGCCCCAGCCAGGCCATCGCGCCAAGCAGGTTGACTTCGACCATGGCCGCGTCCTTTTCGAAGTTGTATTCGTTTTCGCTCATGGCCGTCTGAAGCCCGGCCGTGTAGATCAGCGCGTCCAGCCCGCCAAGGTCGCCCGTGATCTGTTGGAACAGGCCGGCGGTGGCCTCAAAGCTGGTGACATCATGCGGGTAGTAGCGGGCCAGGCCGCCATCGGAAGTCCGGCTATTGACGCGCTCGCACAGGGCTGCCAGCTCAGCCTCGCGGCGGGCGACGGCCGCCACCTGGTAGCCCCGGCCGGCCAGTTCCTCAACCACGGCCGCGCCGATGCCGGAAGACGCGCCGACCACAATGGCTTTGGGCTGGGGTTGTAATGGCCGGGCGGCCGGTGGGCTGCTTTCCTCCATGCCCGGCCGATTTTAGCACAAGTGGCCGGCCGCGTAAGCCGCCCTATTCGAGGTAGATCGGGTTGCTGTAGATCCAGCCGCGCTCCTGGCCCAGGTAGTTGATGTGGCATTCGGCGCGGTAGGCGCCCGGCTCCGTCGGCAGATAGGTCAGGTTGACCTCGTCGCGGGCCTCGGCCACGGCCGCTCCGTTGTGGATCAGGGTCAGCCGGCATTTCTGGGGCGCCAGCAGTTGCAGCGTCGCGCCCAGGTCGAAGCGGATGCAGTCGCCCATGCTGCCCTTGTTTTGGCCCTGGCCGCTGAACCGGAAGCCGCGCGTCGAGGCGGGCAAGTCGTAGCCCACCCAGCCCGCGCCCCGGCCGAGGGCCGCCAGCACCAGGCGCTTGTCCCGCTCGAATTCGCCGTTCAATTCGTCCTCTAGGACCAGGTGGGTGTTGACTGCCTGAAAGAGGTACTCATACGGAAAGACAACCTTGGACAGCGGGCCGGCATGGTAGGTCGTGCCGTGGGCATCACTATTGCCAATGGCGGCCACGCGCAGGCCGCGGCCGAGCAGCTCGTCCCACTTGCGCAAGGTCGCCTCTTCAGGGCCGATGACGTGCCTTTCCGGCCGGAAGGCTGCCTGGACGGTTTTGAGTTTGCCATCGAGTAGCCCCTTGAAGTTGGACATGAAGTTCCAGATCTCAATTCCGGTGTAGCCCTCGACGTCCCAGTCCTGCCAGGCCAGGCTAGGCTCGCCGAAGGTCGGCGCGGCCGGGTCGAAAGGATGGGCCAGGAACGTGAAGCCGCCGGCCACGGTTGTCTCATCAATCAGGTGTTGGGGATCGGGAGCGCAGCGCGATAGCTCGCGCTCGGCGCCATAGATCAGGCAGTGGTTGGCCTGCGGCCGGCGGCGGCGGTCGTGCACCTCCTCGCCCACCAGTAGCAGCACCCTGCCCTGTTCGGTCTCATAGTAGCCCTCGACGCCGTCCACCCAAACGTTATGATCGGTGACGATGACAAAATCCAGCCCGGCGCGGATGGCCTGCTCGGCGATGGCGGCGTGCAGCAAGACGCCGTCAGAGAAGGGCGTGTGCATGTGCAGGTTGCCGGCCGCGGTAAAGTAGCTCAAAGTTGAGGCTCTCCCATGCGGGTCGCGAACACGGCCGCATAGTACCAACTTTTGCCGGCCGCTCCAAGCGGCCTGGCGTAAATTTGGTTGACGATCGGCCCTAATTTTGCTAGACTAAGGCTTCTGTTGGGGGCGTGGTGTAGCGGTTAACATGCGGCCCTGTCAAGGCCGAGATCGCGGGTTCGAATCCCGTCGCTCCCGCTGAGTACATTTGGTACCCAATACTGAAAGCCCGTCGCGAAATGGCGGGCTTTTTGCTTCTCGCGATATCCTATCTCGAAAGCGAGATATCGACTGTTCGCCTCTGGATGTATAATTTGCACCGGCCCTATTGCTGCTGCCCGGCCGAGGCCCGAAAAAGTCTCAAAATGACAAGCGCTTGGTCAGCTCACGGCCCGGCTTCGCCGCATGGGCGTAGAGCAATCCATGAATGAGGTCATAACGATAGATAACGTCGAAGCACTGAGGCAAGCGGCCGACTACGCTCGCGCCGCTTCTGACTACGAAGCGGCCGTTAGTCTCTACAGCCAGGCCCTGAGCCGGGACGGCTTGCCGGCCAGCCTCGCGATCGCATTACGAGACGGCCGAGCCGCCTGCTTCGAACAGCTTGGTAACATCCCCGCCCAACTCGCCGATCTCAATGCGGCTATCCAATTACTGGCTCAGCAGAATGCCGGTCTTTTCGAAGAGGTGCAGGAACGTAACCAAGAGATTAGCAGGGCCCTTGAACAACAGACCGCCACGAGCGAGGTGCTCCGCGCCTTGAGCGGCTTCCGGCCGGACCTTAGGTCCCTGTTGGAGGTCATCGCGGTCAATGCGGCGAAAGTGTGCGGCGCGGACGATGCGCACATCTATCGCATCGAAGGTGCGAGGCTAATAGAGTGGACTCACCGCGGGCCAATTCCAGGATTGGAAGCCGGCGAGTCACTGCCGATTGACCGCAGATCCGTGATGGGCCGGGCCATCTCGGATCGGCAGACGATCCACATGCGCGATGCGGCTGTGGAACTGGAGGAGAGGGAGTATCCTGTAAGTGTCTCCCTACAGCGCCGGTGGGGGTATCGCACAGTCCTGGTAACGCCATTGCTCCGGGACGGAGAGCCGATTGGGGGCATCGCCATCCGCCGCCAAGTGGTGCAGCCCTTTACCGAAAAGCAGGTTGAGCTGCTCAAGACCTTCGCCGATCAGGCCGTAATTGCGATTGAGAACGTGCGCCTTTTCGATGAAACACAGCGCTTGCTTAAAGACACTCAGCAACGCAATGACGAACTGGCCATCATCAATAGCGTGCAAGCGGGACTGGCGTCCAGGCTAGACTTCGACGCAATCATTGATCTCGTCGGTAACAAAATTCGTGACATCTTCGATGCGCAGAGCGTGGCCATTGGCATGTACAATCACGCGGCAGGTCTGGTCGACTATCGCCATGTGGTCCAAGAAGGACGTCGGGTCTACATGGAGCCGGCGCCCTTTGCCGGCATGTCCAGGTATATGATTGACAGGCGGCAAGCCCTGGTGATCAATGATCATGTTGCTCAACGAGTTCAGGAAATTGGCGCCATCTTCCCAAGTGACTTTGTCTTGCCGCGCTCTACACTGTATGTGCCATTGCTTGTGGGAGAAATGGTCACTGGCGTAATTAATATCGCTGACCTGGATCGCGAACACGCCTTTAGCGAATCAGACGTCCGCTTGCTGCAGACGCTCGCCAACAGCATGAGCGTAGCCCTGGAGAACGCTCGCCTCTTCGACGAGGTGAACACCCGCAATCGGCAACTCGCCGATGCGCTCGAGAGGCAGATGGCGACCGGCCAAATCTTGAGTGTAATTGCCAGCTCGCCGACAGATGTGCAGCCGGTACTGGAGGTCATTGCCGAAAGCGCGGCCCGCCTTTCGGGTACTGGCGATGCCGCGATCGCTATTGTCGAGGAGGGCTTCTTGCGAATGGGCGCGCACTATGGCGACATCGCCACTTTTCCGCGGGGAGCCGGTATCCCGCTCAACCGTGAGTCGGTGGCCGGGCGGGCCATTTTGGAAGGTCGGCCGCTTCAAGCCATCCACAAGCAGAGCGGCGCGGAGTCCGAGTTCCCAGTTGGCGATGAGGTGGCCAGGCGCTATGGCTACAACATGACCTTCGCGGCGCCGTTGATGCGAGAGGGCAATGCTATCGGCAGCATATTCATACGGCGGACCGAAGCGGAGCTGCTGACGGAACAGCAGATCGAATTGGTCCAGACTTTTGCCGACCAGGCCGTAATCGCCATTGAGAATGCCCGCCTTTATAGCGAAGCAGAAGAGGCCCGAGCTGCGGCCGAGGAGGCTAACCAGTCCAAGAGCGCCTTCCTGGCAAATGTCAGCCACGAACTGCGCACGCCTTTGACATCCATTTTGGGCTTCGCTCGCCTCGTCCAGAAGCGGCTCCAGGAGCGAGTTTTCCCTCTGATACCGGCCGGCGACGAGCGAGCTCAGCGCGCCGCAAGCCAGATTGGCGACAACCTCGGCATCATCCTGGCCGAAGGGGCGCGGTTGACTACGCTCATCAACAACGTCCTCGACCTGGAGAAAATTGAAGCCGGCAGGATGGAGTGGCGCATGGAACCACTATCGGTGGCCGAGGTGGTCACCCAGGGCTTGCAAGCCACGGCTGCGATTATCCAGCAGGCCGGCCTGGGGCTGGATCAGCAGCTGCTCGACGACTTACCCGAGGTCGTTGGCGACCGCGACAAGCTGGTTCAGGTTGTGATCAATTTGCTGTCCAACGCCATCAAGTTCACCCAATCGGGCGCGATTTCCTGCCGGGCGGCGCTGGTAGACAGCGAGGTGCAGGTAAGTGTTCGAGACACCGGCGTTGGTATCAGCACCGACGACCTGCCGAGCGTCTTCGAGAAATTCAGGCAAGTGGGTGACACCCTGACCGAAAAGCCCAAGGGGACCGGGTTGGGGCTGGCCATCTGCAAGGAGATAGTGGAACGGCATGGCGGCCGTATCTGGGTCGAGAGCGTGCCCGGCGAAGGCAGCACCTTCACCTTTGCCCTGCCAGCCACTGGCGCGGCGGCGCGAGTGGGCTGAAGCAAATGATCAGCGCGCTGCTTTGGCTGTACCCATAGGGGATCAACCCATGACCGGCAAGGTTCTCGTTGTGGACGATGAAGCTCACATTCGCTTGCTGATCGAGCAGACCCTGGAAGAGCTCGAAGACAAAGGGGTGGCTATTCTGACGGCGAGCAACGGTCAGGAGGGGCTGGCAGCCATTCAAGCCGAGCGGCCGGGCCTGGTCTTCCTGGACGTGATGATGCCGCGCATGAATGGCTTTGATGTTTGCCACGCCATTAAGCACGAACTGCACCTGGACGGCGTTTACGTCGTGTTGCTCACAGCCAAGGGACAGGAATACGACCGGCAGCGAGGCGTCGAAGCAGGCGCCGATCTCTACATGACCAAGCCATTTGATCCAGACGCTCTGCTGGAACTGGCTGAAAAGGTGTTGGGACTGTGAAAGCATGGGTAACCTCCAGCTAAAGCGTCTTTGGAAGCGCGATCTGGCGCTGGCGGCCCTGGTCGGCGATCTCGCTTCCGCCCTCGCGGCTCCTATTGCCGTTCAGGACGTGGACGGAACGGCGCTCTGGGGCGAGGCGGCAGGCCTGGATGAGCGGAGAGCGGCTATTGAGCACAGCGGCGAAATTCTCGGCTGGGTCTCTGGCTCGGCCCAGGCTCCCATCGTGGCCCGGCTGCTCGCCCATGTGCTGGCCCAGGAGGCCGTAAAGAAGGCACTGGCGGCCGAGGTGCTGGAAAAATATCGCGAGCTGAACCTGCTCTACAACTTTTCTGACAAGCTAATTAACGCTCCGGAGGTCGAGCGCATGGGCGCGCTGGCCCTGGCCGAGGCCGGTCGCCTGATAGAGGCCACGGCCGGCGCGGTCATCCTGTTGGACCAGGAGGGCGGCCGGCGCGTAATTGGCGCTTTCGGCCCGCCCCTACGCTGGCTGGCCGAACCCGCCAGCCCCGGCAACCTGGTCGAAAAGGTCATGCAAACGGGCGAGGCCCAACTCCTGAACGGGGTGGATGGACGCCAATGCTTCCAGGATAGCTTTCACCTCATATGCTCAATCCTTTGCGCCCCGCTAAAGACGGAAAAGCGCAGCCTGGGAGCTATCCTTCTGGTCGGTGGCGAGACGATCGACTATTCGGCCAGAGACCTTAAGCTTCTAAACACAGTGGCGTTGCAGGTAGCGCCGGCTATCGAAATGGCCCGCCTGTACCAGATAGCGGTGGAAAAAGGCCGCCTGGAACGAGAACTGCAGATGGCTTATCAGGTGCAGGCCAGCTTGATCCCATTGGCCGCGCCGCAGATCGTGGGCTGGGAGTTCGCCGGTCGCTGGCAGCCGGCGCGCGAGGTGTCGGGCGATTACTACGATTTCATTCCGGAGGCTGACGGCCGGCTGGGCCTGGTTATTGCCGATGTGGCCGACAAAGGCATGCCGGCTTCCCTTTTCATGGTCTTTACCCCCAGCGCCGTGCGGGCTTCGGCGGACGGGATGACGGCGCCGGCCGAGGTTATCAGCCACGCCAATCGGCTGGTCGCTTCGGAGGCGTCGCAAGGTCTATTCGTTACCCTGGTTTACGCCCGGCTGGATCCAGAAACGGGTGCCCTGAGCTACGTTAATGCCGGTCATAATCCGCCATTACTCTACCGTTGTCAAACAGAACAGCTGGTGAAGCTGGAACGAACGGGCCTGCCGCTGGGAATCAATGAAGATCTGGCATATGACCAACGTGAGGTTCGTCTCGACTCTGGCGACTTCGTTTTGTTTTATACAGACGGCATTACTGAAGCGATGGACGGGGCAAATCATGACTTTGGCCTGGAACGCTTGCAGCGCCTTGTGCTAGACCAACGGCAATCCTCGGCGGAAGAGATCACCGCCTCAGTGTTAGCCGCCGTGAAGGCCTTCGCAAATGAAGAACCAGCATTCGACGACATCACGCTCATGATTGCCCGGCGTCTCTAAGCGCGCGGGCTGGCTGGTCTACACGTGCAGCATGACCTGCGCCGTTGAAGTTCAAGCTGACCCGATGACGGAAGCAGGAAAGGGAGATTGAACCTCTGTCTACCTGAGCGCCAGGCTCCCGTCGCTCCCGCACCGTTATAGAGAAGGGGCCAGCGCCGCGACGTTTATCGCTAGGGGCGATCGGGCAAGCAAAGCACATCCTAGCGGCCGGCGGCCTCTCCCATCGTCTCCCGCGAGAGTGGCCCGCTTGTGTCGCCGCCTAAGCCCGATTGCCAAAACAGAAAATATGTTCCATAATAAGGGCGAGCCTTGAGCAGGCATTCAGCCTGACGGCCGGGCATCCCAAAAAGGCGAAAAGGAGCAGGCAATGAGCGGAGTCAAAGTATTGGTCGGCACGCGCAAGGGCGCATTCATTTTGAGCTCGGATGGCCAGCGCAATCAATGGCAGATTGACGGCCCCCACTTTGGCGGCTGGGAGATCTACCATTTGAAGGGCTCGGCCGCCGACCCCAACCGGCTGTACGCCTCCCAGGCCAGCGACTGGTTTGGGCAGGTGATCCACCGCTCCGACGACGGTGGCAAGAACTGGTATCCGGTGGGCAACGAGTTCGTCTACGATGGTGTCCCCGGCACCCACCAGTGGTACGACGGCACGGCCCACCCCTGGGAGTTCAAACGCGTCTGGCACCTGGAGCCCTCGCTGAGCGATCCGGACACGGTTTATGCCGGTGTGGAGGACGCCGCCTTGTTTCGCTCGGCCGACGGCGGCCAGACGTGGCAAGAGCTTTCCGGCCTGCGCGGCCACGGCTCAGGTCCCAACTGGCAGCCAGGCGCCGGCGGGCTGTGCCTGCACACCATCTTGCAAGACCCCAGCAACCCGAAGCGAATGTACATCGCCATCTCGGCCGCCGGGGCCTTTCGCACCGACGACGGCGGCGAGAGCTGGCAGGCGATCAATCGCGGGCTGAAGTCGCAGTACATCCCCGACCCCGACGCCGAGGTCGGCCACTGCGTCCATCGGATAGCCCTGCATCGCTCACGGCCGGAGGTGCTGTATATGCAGAAGCACTGGGACGTGATGCGCACCGACAACGCCGGCGACGAGTGGCGCGAGATCAGCGGCAACTTGCCGACCGACTTTGGCTTCGTCATTGACGTGCACGCCCACGAGCCGGAAACCATCTACGTCGTGCCCATTAAGAGCGATTCGGAACACTACCCGCCCGAGGGCAAGCTGCGCGTCTATCGCAGCCGCGAGGGCGGCAACGAGTGGGAGGCGCTCACCAAGGGGCTGCCACAGAGCGACTGCTACGTTAATGTCCTGCGCGACGCGATGGCCGTTGACGGGCTGGACCCGTGCGGCGTCTATTTTGGCACCACCGGCGGCCAGGTGTATGCTTCGGCCGACGCTGGCGACAGTTGGCTGCCGATCGTACACGACCTGCCGGCCGTGCTGTCGGTGGAGGTGCAAACTCTGCCATGATCCGTGTCGTACTCCCTCACCATCTGAGGTCGCTGGCCCGCGTCGGCGCCGAGGTGCAGGTCGAGGTCGAGGGCCCGGTCACGCAGGCCTCGCTCCTTGAGGCGCTTGAGGCCCGCTACCCGATGCTGCGCGGAACGATCCGCGACCACACGACGCACCAGCGCCGGCCGTTTTTGCGCTTCTTCGCCTGCCAAGAGGACTTGTCCCACGAGCCGCCCGACGCGCCCCTGCCTGAGGCGGTGGCGGCCGGGCGCGAACCGTTTCTGGTTATCGGGGCCATTGCTGGCGGCTAGCGGCTCAAGGCGATAATCCAGGGCCTCTAGGCGGTAACCAGAGCACCCTGCCCATTTTGGACTCGCTTGGGCTCGACCGCAACCGAGAAGGAAAAGGCGCTGCCCCGGCCGGGCACGCTGTCGCACCAGGCCCGGCCGCCGTGCCGCTCGGCGATTGACTTCACCAGCGACAGGCCCAGCCCACTGCCCTTGGCGCTGGCTTGTCCCGAGCGCGGCTTGACGCGAGGGAATGGGCTGAAAAGCTCCACCTGCTCGGCAACGGCGATGCCCGGGCCCCGGTCGGTTACCGTGATAATGACCTTTTCCCGTTCGCGCCGGGCGCGAAGGGTGAGGGGGCCGCTCCTAGGCGCATACTTAATGGCGTTGGTCACCAGGTTGACCACTGCTTCGTGAATCAGCTGCTCGTCGGCCGTCACGCTCGGCAGCTTATCGGCCGTTCCCACCCGGATTTCCAGGCCACTCTCCCGCGCCTGCTGGCGCAGTTCCTCGGCGACCTGGGCCAGCACCTCCTCGATGCGCACCGGGCCCATAAGCAGCTCGACGCCTGCCTCCAGCCGGGCCAGGCCAAGCAGGTTGTGAACGAGGTCTGTCATCTGTTCAATGCCGACCAAGATCCTTTCGACGTACGCTGTCTGGCGCGAATCCAGCTCGCCCAGTGTGGGCAGCAGGGCTGCTGAGGCCTTCATGAACGAGAGAGGATTAACGAGCGCGTGGGAGGCGTTGGTCACAAATTCGGATTTGAGCTTATCGAGCTCCTTAAGGTGGGTAATATCGTGCAGCACCGTGACGCGGCCGTATGCCTGGCCGTGGTGACTGTGCAGCGCCGAGCTGTTGGCGAACAGGATCTTGCCCTCGGGGCTGCGGATCTCTCTGTTGCTCGAGCCATCGGCCGCGCCGAGCACGGCCCCCAATAAGGCGCGCTCCGTGATGACTTCGCGCACCGGCCGCTTAAGAGCGCTCTTGCGGCTGCCCTTGAGCAGCCGCTCCATGGCCGGGTTGCACAAGACGATGCGCTCGCTCTGGTCGGTGACAATGACGGCGTCAGACGTGCTGGTCAGCACGGCCTCCAGGCGGCGCCGCCCGCCCACGGCCGAGCCGTACAGCTGAGAGTTGTCGAGCAAAAACGTCATCGTGCTAGCTAAGGTGCGCGGCAAGTTCAATTCGGCCTGATCAAACGGCCGCGGCTGGCGGAAGGCCAGCCACATCATGCCCTTGAATCGCTCGCCTGAACCAAGCCTGAGAGCCACCAGTGCCTGGGGCAAGTCGCCGTCGCCTGCCACTCCGTTCAACTTCGCGGCGACCTCCTGCGGCCGGGAGAGGACCAGCTCCGGTGTGGTTCGCATCAGCCGCAAGAGTTGCCGATCGAAGCGCCCCATGGAAGCGCCCATTGGGCCTTCCTGAAAGCGCAGCGGCTGCGAGCTGGCCGGATTGCGCACGATGATCCGGACGCCGGCCGCGCCGGTGCCCCGGATGGCGGCCTTCAGAACCGCCGGCGTTCCCCGGCTCAAGTCGAGCGTGCGCGCCACCTCCTGGCTGACGTCCAACAACAACGCCTGGTCGTCTATGCGCCGTTTGAGTGAGCTCTGCATCTGGGCGAAGGCTCGGCCGAGGCGGCCGACCTCGTCGCTGCCCCGGCCGCGAATGGGCGTGTCCAGGCTGCCGCCGGCGATGCGTTGAGCCGCCTGGGCAAGCTCGGTTAGAGGCTGGGTCACGCTGCGGCCGATCAGCAACAGATAGCCGCCGAACAGCGCCATCGCCGTGCCCAGGACAAGGGCCATTTGGCCGGCAATTTGCAGGGCCTGTTCCAAAATGACCTCATAGGGCATGGCGATGACCAGCGTCCAGGGGTGGCCGGGCCCACGCTGGTAATAGACGATCTGGCGGGCGTTTGTGCTGCCTTCGGGCGCCCGGTAGGCGACGCCGGGAATGTCTGCGCCGACGCGAATGAGGCGCTCGCTGA
The DNA here is from genome assembly GCA_050696115.1 of Promineifilaceae bacterium (SeqCode). Lineage (GTDB taxonomy): Bacteria > Chloroflexota > Anaerolineae > Promineifilales > Promineifilaceae > UBA11865. Next base: position 16,443 of record JBOGUG010000275.1, read on the forward strand.
TCGGTGGCGGCGTCCAACGCTTGAGCAAGTTGGTTGCGTCTTGATGGGCAATGACCTGGCTCTGCTCGTCCACTAGGAAGCCTCGGCCGGCGCCCAGCGTCCCCTGCAAGCCGACCAACAGGGCCGCCAGAGACGCGTCCGGCACGCGCCCGACCAGGGCCGCCTGGCTCTCGCCGGCCTCATCCAGCACCGGCACGACAATGCTTATGATATAGTCGTCGCCCTCAAGGGGTTGGGCCGGGCTGATAAAGGGGGCGCCCAGCTCCAGCGCGTCAGCGACGGCTGTGCTTTCCAGGTTGGTGAGTTCGGCTTGTCCGGCCTCGGCCGGGTAGGAGACGCTGATCTCGCCGTCGGCGTCCACCAGCGTCAAGCTGCGATAGAAATCGCCCGAACGATAAAGCCGGCGCAGGCTATCACGCTGGGCGGCCGGATCGGCCGAGCGCAACTCCGCGTCCTGGCTGGTCTGCACCAGCAAATTCTGACGGTGGGCGCGAAATTCCGGCAGCCGGGTGGCGACCGACTGGGCGTCATGCGCCATTTGCTGCACGGCAATGCGGGTTGCCACTCCCAGCGCCAGGTTGAAACCCACAAGCACTAAGACGAAGCTCAGGATACTGGCGAAGACCAAGAAGGTGGTCCCAAGGCGCCGATCCAGGCTCTGATCCAAGGGCGACGGCCGGGGCGTAAAGTTGCGCTTGAGTTGCGGCAGCCCAATCTGGGCCAGAAGCACCAGCAGGCCCGCCATCAGGCCTTCGGCGATCATCGGCCAGATGTAGGCGCTGCTGGTGGACAGTGCCAGGTCAAGGGCCGCCATGTCGCTGGCAGCCGGGCCGGCATAGACGAGGGTCGCCAAGCCAATCAACGGTAACATCAGCAGGCCAGCAAACAGGCCGCTGACCCACGGCTTGCGCAGCCAGTGATACAGCCAGCCGCTGAATTGCTGCTGAAGCTGTCCGACCGCCAGCAGGCCGGCAAATGCGAAATGGAAGGGGGTCAGAGCCTGATGGGATTGGAACAGCGCCAGCCCCAGCCCGCTGCTGAGGCCAACCACTAGCGCAGCCAGGGGGTTGAGCACGGCCGCCGCCAACAGCACGGGCGCCAGGGCAAACGGCGCTAAAACTGCCTGGGGGTTCTGAGCGCTCGCCAGAGGCGGCAACTGGCTGGCCCAGGTAATGTAAATCGGGAAGAGTTGGCCGCCGATGAAGCCGGTCGCCGCCAACCCTGCCAGCAGCGCCCACTGGCGCCGGCCGAAGGCCAGGGCCTCAGCGCGATGGCGCCAGGCCGCCCAGAGCGTGAGCAAAGCATACAGGCCGAGTAAGGCTAGCCCGAGCGGACGCTCAGGCAGTGCTAGGTAAGGCGCGCTGGTTGCTCCCCAGAGTTCAAACTGCATCGCAAACTCTCCCGGAGTTCGGCCGGCACGAGGCCAATTCAATTTGTGGACAACTTATGGTAAGTAAAGCCAATTATACGGATAGTCGCTGCCGGCGCAATAGGCAGGATAGGGGAATTTCGGCCCGTGAAGGGCATTGAGACCAACGAAACCGCTGGGACCATTGCTGGGCACGGCGTTTGCCATTCCCCGGCCGCGACCGTATGATCCCGCCTGGTTCCAGTCTGCGCCGGCCGGCGCCGGCGTACGCGGCGCTCATGAAGTTTCGTCTTTCGACTTATTCGACCCTGATTGGCATCATTCTGCTCACCTTGCCGTGCTACTGTTTGGGATTCCTGGCTTATTTCGTGGCGCCCGGGCCAATACCCACCCTGCCACCGCCCATTGTGACCGTAACTTCCCTGCCGACCGTCGGCGGCGTGCCGGCCACCTTTACGCCGACGGCAAGCGCGGCCGCCACCCAGACGCGCCGGCCGCCCGTGACGCTGCCGCCCACGCCCAGCCAGTTCGCCACTTCGACCCGGCCGCCAACCCCGCTCCCCACTTTCACGCTGCCGGCAACGGCCACGGCGACTGAAACGCCGAGCGAGACGCCGACGATAACCGAGACGCCATCGCCAACCCCCAGCGAGACGCCGACGCTTACACCATCGGCGACGGAGACGATACCGGCAACGGAGACGCCGCCGGCTACGGCAGGCCCGACCCCGACCGACGAGAAGCCGCCGGATCGGCCCACCCCCGGCCGGCTCTTGCCGGCCGGCGCTGAGCACAATTGAGCCTATTCCTAGATCAATGGATGTCCTAAGAGCACTGCGCGAGCTGTCGGAAGCCGTGGGGCCATCTGGTCTGGAAGAGCGGGCGGCCGAGGTCGCCCGCGCCCTCTGGGCGCCATACGTGGATGAGACGATTGTGGATCGGGTAGGGAGTCTGGTGGCGACTAAGGCAGGCGCTGGCGAGGCGCCTCGGCCCCAGCTGCTGCTGGCTGCTCATGTCGACGAGATCGCCTTGATGGTCAAGCAGATCGTGGCCCAGCCTGAGGGCGGCGTTGGCTGGGGCTTCTTGCGCCTCACGAGTGTCGGCGGCGTGGACATTCGCCACCTGTACGGCCAGGTTGTTGTGGTGCATGGCTCACGCAACGGCGGCCGCGAGCTGCCAGGCGTGGTGGCGGCCCTGCCCGGCTTCATGCTTCCCGAATCGCGTCGCAACAAGGCCTTTGGCTTTCAGGACCTGGTAGTGGACACCGGTCTCCCGGTCGGCGACCTGCGCCAGGCGGTCTCGGTGGGTGATTTCATCTCCTTTCGCCAGCCGCTGCGCGAGCTGCTCAACGGCCGGGCGGCCGGCAAGGCCTTGGACAATCGGGCCTCCGTGGCCGCGATCGCCGTCTGCCTGGAGTATCTACACGGCCGGCAGCACAGTTGGGACGTGCTGGCAGTGGCTACCAGCCAGGAGGAAACGGCCTTGCTAGGCGCTTTCACCAGCGGCCACGCCCTGGCCCCCGATCTGGCCATCGCCCTTGACGTCACCTTCGCGAAAGGGCCTGGCTCCAACGACGCGCTGACGTATGAACTCGACGAAGGGCCGACGATAGCCTTCGGCCCCAACGTCCACCCCGGCGTTTACCGTGCGCTGAGGGAGGCAGCCGCTGCCCTGGAGATGAGGGTCCAGCCCGAGCCCCACGCGCGCTCCAGCGGCACGGATGCCTTTGGCCTGCAGATCGCCCGCGAGGGCATCCCCACCGGGCTGATCTCGATTCCCCTCCGTTACATGCACACGCCAGTCGAGACGCTGGCCACGGCCGACATCGAGCGCGCTGGCCGGCTGTTGGCTGAGTTTAGCGCCCGCCTGCGGCCGGATTTCATGGACGAACTGGCGCGAGGACTATTGGACGACGGAAAAGGCGAAGCGGCATGAACGACCTGTTACGGCAGCTCACCGAGGCAGTTGGCGTCTCGAGCGGCGAGGGCGAAGTCCGGCGCCTGTTGCGCGAGCTGATCGCCGATCATGTGAGCGAGTGGCGGGTGGACGCGCTGGGGAACCTGATCGCCGTCAAGCAAGGGACGAGCGAACATGCCATGCGGGTGCTGGTGGATGCCCACATGGATGAAGTCGGCCTGATGATCACCAGTGTGGAGAGCGACGGCACTTTCAAATTTAGCCCGGTGGGCGGCTTTGACGACCGGGCGCTGCTGGGCAAAGTGGTCCAGGTTGGGCCGAAAAAGCACACCGGGGTCATAGGCGCCCGGCCGATCCACCTGCTTAAGCCAGATCAACGGGATGCCACCGTCAAGATGGACGCCATGCGGATAGATATTGGGGCCAAGAGCAAGGAGGACGCCGGCCGGAAGGTCCAAATTGGCGACCTGGCGACCTTTACCACGCCCTACGAAGAGTTGGACGCAGTTGCAATTGGCAAGGCATTCGACAACCGCTGCGGCTGCGCGATCCTGGTCGAGCTGCTGCGGCGCAATCCCTACCCTTTCGACATGGTGGCCGTCTTCAGCGTCCAGGAGGAGGTGGGCCTGCGCGGCGCAGGCGTGGCCGCCTACGGCGCCCGGCCGCAGGCGGCCCTGGTGCTCGAATGCACGCCAGCCCACGACCTGCCCAACGAGCGCGACGTAAGCCCCAACGTTGCTCTGGGCAAAGGGCCTTCAATCTACGTGATGGATCGGAATGCGATCCAGGATCCGCGGCTGGTGGCCCACATTACAGCCACGGGCGCGGCCCACGATATCCCCTTCCAAATCCGGCAGCCGGGCGGGGGCGGCACCAACACAGGCGCCATTCAACGCAGCGGGGCCGGCATTCCCGCCGCGACGATTGCAACACCCGGCCGGTATCTGCACAGCCCGGTTTCGATGATCAGCCTGGCCGACTTCGGCCACGTGATTGCGCTGGCGGAAGCCAGCCTGCGCGGCCTGACTCCGGCCGTGCTTGGCCTCGCCGAGGATTGAGATGGAAGAACTGATTCGAAAGTTGGTGGAAGCCTATGGCCCCTCGGGCTTTGAAGATGGCGTCCGCGATCTGATCGCCGACGAGATTAGAGCGCACGCCGACGAAGTGCGCGTGGACGGCCTGGGCAATCTGATCGCCCGCAAACGCGGCGGTGATGGCAGGCTCAAAGTGATGATTGCCGCCCATATGGACGAGATCGGCGTCATGGTCACCCACATCACCGAGAAGGGCTTTCTGCGCTTCACCAACATCGGCGGTGTCTTCCCGCCGACCCTGCTGGGCAACCGGGTGCAGTTCGCCGACGGCAGGCTGGGCGTTGTGGCGGCCGAGATGCCCGAAGATCGCGGCAAAGTTCAGGGCTTGGATCGCCATTACATTGACGTGGGCGCCGGCCGGCGTCAGGACTCCCCAGTGCAGGTGGGCGCCGCCGCCGGCTTCAGCCGCCCGCTGGTGGTGCAGGATTCACGCCTGACGGCGAAGAGCATGGACGACCGCATCGGCTGCGCCGTCGCCGTTGAAACGCTGAGGCGGCTCGAGGCGACGCCGCACGACGTTTATTTTGTTTTTAGCGTGCAGGAGGAAGTGGGCACGCGCGGCGCCCAGACGGCCGCTAACGCCCTTGCGCCCGATGTCGGCATTGCCGTGGATGTCACGCTCACAGGAGATATGCTTGGAGGGCCCCACCTGGCCATGGAGCTGGGCAACGGGCCCGCCATTAAGGTAAAGGACGGGGGCATGATTGCCCACGCTGGCCTGGTGCGCGCCCTGCGGGCCGCGGCCGAGAGCCACGAAATCGCCTACCAGATGGAGGTTTTAGAGGGCGGCTCCACCGACGCCCGGGCCATGCAGGTCGCTGGCGCCGGCTGCGCGGCTAGCTGCATCTCTATCCCCTGCCGCTACGTCCACACTCAGAGCGAGACGGTGGACGCGGCCGATGTTGAGAACGCCGTCCGCCTGCTGGTTGCGTTTCTAGCGGAGCCGATCAGCCTGTAGCCGGCCGGGAATGGGGGATTCTGGGATCTTGGGGCGGGCCCGCCGGCCGGGCAGAGGCGCTAGCGGTCCAGCCGAACGCCAAGATAGCGCACCGCCAGCCAGCTGGCGGTTAAGGCGGGGATCACTTGGGTAAAGGGGATCAGCGCCTCCACCGTCGTTACGCCGCGCAGCCCTTTTAGGCCCAAGCGGTCCAGCAAGAGCCAGCTCACCGGCGCAGCCAGAAAATCGAGGCCGAAGTCCAGCAAGTCCAAGGCCACCACCAGCAGGAATGGGGTATAGAGCAAGGTTTCGGTGAAGCCGGCCCCCTCGGGGATGTTCAGCGCGCGCACCTGGCGCACCAGGATGAGCAGCAGCACGCTGCTGACGAGCAGCGCGGCCAACATGAGCCCCAACAGGATCAGCGCCAGGTTGCGCAGCGGCTCGTCCATTTAGCTGGGGTAGGGATAGATCAGCACTTGCCAGATGAAGATGATCAGCATCAGCAGCCCGCCGCCAAATTGGACGGCCGTGGCGGCCCCCCAGCCAGCAAGGCCGCCCAGGCTGGCCTTGAGGGCCACCCGCCAATTGCGAAATTCCTGGTACTGGCCGAGCAAGACGCCGGCCGCGTAGCCAGCGATGCCGCCGAACATGCTGCCCAAAACGGGGACGGGCACGACGAAGGTGAAGAGGATGAAGCCGGCGACGGCGCCCAAGGCGCCGTAAATCATGGAGCGGCGCGTTGCGCCAAAGCGTTTGGCGCCCATGTGGGTTAGCCACAAGTCGGCCGTGCCGCTAACCAGGGCGATCAGCGTTAGGCTGGAAAAGGTTAGCCAATCAATGGCGGCAAAGCCCTCAAGAACTGCGTAGGCCAGAATGCTGACCCAAATCAGGATCATGCCGGGCAATAGCGGCAGCAGGATGCCCGCCAGGCCCACCAAAATGAGGGCCACGGCAAGGCCGAAGGCGAGCGCATTCAGGAGGATCACGCCGTGGCGGTTGGGCGCAGCCTGGTGGCCTACAGAGCGTAGCGAGCTTCGAGAAAACGGCGGAAGACGCCGGCCAAATGCGGCCGTAGCCGCGCCATCTGGCCGAAGCCGCTGCGGTCCCAGTTGGCGTCGCTCTGGGCATTCAAATTACGCCACAATTCGCGGTCGTGCGGCAGGCTTAGCCAGTGGGCAAAGATAGGCAGCCAGTAGGACAGCACGTACAGACAACGCGCGGCCGGGATCGCCTGGCGGGCAGCGGCCGGGCTGAAGCGCGAACCGAGCAGCCGGCCCATTGTCAGGATGTAACCGTCCTCCATTGTCTCTTCCAGCACCTGCCACTCATTCCAGGCGGGCCAGCCGCCGGCCTCCAGGCGCAGCAGCGCAAACTGCTCGATGAAGGTGATTAGGTCAACCAAGCCTGGCCCAACGGCTGCCTGGTCCCAGTTGAGCAGCTTATACTCGCCCAGAACGCTTAAATGCCAGTTGTGGGCGGCCGGGTCACCGTGTAAAAGGGTGGCCGGCTGTTGGCTGAGCGGGAAGAGCATCGGCACGGGGTCGTCTAATAGCTCGGCCGCGGCCTGGATGTGGGCCTCTTCGAAGATGCCGGGCCAGCCGCCGACGTCGTACAATTGGCGCAGCCCGACCGACGCCTCCTGCATCAATGCGGCTAACGGGCCAAAGCGGCGCCGGCTGTGCGCCGAAAGAGCCACAGCCGCCGGCTCCAGCTCAAGGCCATCCAACGGCACTTCGGCGTCAAGAACGGGGATTCGCCGGCCGGCGCCATCGTCCAGGAGGCGGCTTAAGCCCAGGCCATGCAGGCTTTCCCCTTCTTGCCAGAAGGTGGCATGCAGCTGGGCCAGTTCCCTGATGACACGTTCCAGGTCGGCCGGCATCCAGCGCCGTGCCGGGAAGTCGTTGACGACTTCATCGAGGACCACCCAGCTTCGGTCTCCGCTGACGTGGCTGTACCAGCAGCGCGGCGTTAGCTCCGGCAGGCGGCCGGCCAAGTCGTGATAGAAACGGGCCTCTGTCGCTCCGGTCTGTTTGCCCAACAGGGCAATCGGTTCGCTGTGAGCCTCCAGCCAAAGCAAGAAGCGGCTCTGGCGCCGGCCGATCGGCTCGGCCTGCACAGCCGCCACGCGCAGTGGCGTGCCGTTGCTGTGGTGCGCCAACAGGCCGGTCCAGGCGGCCGGATCTAGCTTTTTGAGTGCCTGTACGCCTACCATGTTCCCCAGGCGGATTGTATAAGCATGGGGCCGAAATCGCCAATTAGGGGCTGCTCAGTATAATGAGGTCCATGCTGCTGATCCTGACACACGAGAACGCCGACTTTGACGCCGTCGCCTCCCAGGTGGCGGCCGAGCGGCTATACCCAGACGCCACGGCCCTGCTGCCCTGGCGTGTCAACCGCAACGTAAAGCAGTATTTGAGCCTTTACGCAGAGGCCCTGCCGCTGGTGCGGCCGGAGGATTGGCAGCGCCAGCGCGTGGAGCGGGTGCTTCTGGTGGACAGCCAGTCGCTGCCCAGCGTGCGCGGCATCCGCGCCGGCCGAGTCGAAGTCAGGGTCATTGACCATCACGAAGCGCCGGCCGAGCGCCCGGCCGGCTGGAGCTTCCAAATCGAGCCGGTCGGGGCCACCACCACGATCTTGGCCGAGATGTTGCAGGCGGCCGGGCTGCGCCTGAGCGCCAACGAGGCCACGCTGCTGCTGCTGGGCATCCACGAGGATACCGGCTCGCTGGTCTACGACACGACCAGCCCGCGAGACGTCCAGGCGGCCGGCTGGCTGCTGGCTGAGGGCGCCCAGCTACCGGTCGTGCGCCGCTTCTTAAACATCCCGTTGTCGGACGCTCAGCAACAGTTGTTGGAGCAGATCCAGGCGAACCTGGCGTGGCTAACGCTGGAAGGGCAATCCGTCGCTCTGGCAGCGGTGGAGGCCCCGCCGGATTTCGAAGAGGAGATCTCGGCCGTTGCCCACCGCCTGCGCGAAGTCGACAGCCCCGATGCTTTGGTGCTCCTGGTGCAGCTTAAGCCCAACCATGTCCAGTTAGTGGCACGCAGCAGCGTCGAAGCCATAGACGTGTCGCTGCTGGCGCGCGCCTTTGGCGGCGGCGGCCACAGCCGGGCGGCGGCGGCCACGATCATGGATCGGCCCCTAGCGGCGTTGCGCCAGGAGTTAGAGGCGAGATTGGAGCAAGCCGTCCGGCCGGTGGCCCGTGTGGCCGAGATCATGTCTCATGGCGTCCAGACGCTGCCGGCCGACGCCAGCGTGCGCGCGGCGGCCGAGCAAATGCGGCGCTTCGGCCACGAGGGCTACCCGATCGTGGACCCCGAGGCCGGGCAGATCGTCGGCCTGTTGACCCGGCGCATGGTTGACCGCGCCATTAGCCACCAGTTGGCCGACTTGCCCGTCAGCCAGTTGATGCGCCCCGGCCGGGTGACGGTGCGCCCCTCCGATTCGGTGGCGGCCGCGCAGCGACTCATGATCGAGGAGGGCTGGGGCCAAATCCCGGTCGTGGCCGAAGGGGCCGAAGGCGAGCAAGCCCTGCTTGGCATCGTCACGCGCACCGACGTGATCAGCCTGTTGAGCGCCAGGCCGGAGCAGGACGGCCGGCCGCAGCAGCGCGAGCGAATGGCGGCCGGTCTGCCGGCCGGCCTTTGGGCGCTGGTGCAGGCCATCAGCGGGGCGGCGGCCGAGCTCGATCTGCCCGTCTACTTTGTCGGCGGGCTGGTGCGCGACTTGCTGTTGGGCAGACCACCGGGCGACATTGACATCGTCGTGGAAGGGGACGCGCTGGCTCTGGTGCGCCGTTTACAGCGCCGCTTCGGCGGCGGCCGGCGCAGCCACGCCCGCTTTGGCACCGCCAAATGGCTCGTGCCGGCCGCGGCCTGGCGGACGCTGGCGCCCGGCGCCGCGCCAACCGAATTGCCGCAGGCGATTGACTTCGTCAGCGCCCGGACCGAGTTCTACACCCGGCCGACGGCCCTGCCGGAGGTCGAGCGCGGCTCCATCAAGCTCGACCTCCACCGGCGCGATTTCAGCATTAATACGCTGGCGATCCGGCTGGACGGGGCCCACCTGGGGGAATTGCTCGACTTTTACGGCGGCCGGCGCGACCTGGAGCTCGGCCTTATCCGCGTCCTGCATAGCCTGAGCTACATTGATGACCCGACGCGCATCTTGCGCGCGATCCGGCTCGAGCAGCGCCTCGGCTTTGAGCTGGAGGCCCGCACGACCGAGCTAATTGCCGGCGCGCTGCCGCTGCTTGACCGGGTTAGCGGCGAGCGGATCCGCAGTGAGCTGGAGTTGATCTTGCTTGAGCCAAACCGAGCTTCAATTCTGGCCCGGCTGGATGCGATCGGCGTCCTAGTCCAGCTCGAGCCGCGGCTGGACTGGGATAGCGAGCGGGCCGAGGCCTTCGGCCGGGTGGAAAGCCTGCTGGCGGAGGCGGTCTGGCGGCCGGGGCCGGCCGAAATCAGCAGCGTGTTCGTCTATTTTGCGATCTGGCTGCTGCCTCTGACGGACGCAGCGCAGGAGAGGGTGATGGCCCGGCTGCGGGTTCGCAACGCGACGCGCCAGGACGTGTTGACGCTGGGAAAGACTTTACATAAGCTAGCGAGTCTGCCGGCCGAGCCGCTGCCGAGCCAGGTCGTCAAGGCGCTGGACGGCACGCCCCGGCGC
>JBOGUG010000276.1:0-5673 GCA_050696115.1 Promineifilaceae bacterium (SeqCode)
CGGCCGAAGCCTGGGGATTGGCGTCGTGTCCTACGTGGAGGGTACGGGCATCGGGCCTTACGAGGGTGCCCGCGTCCAAGTGCAACCCAGCGGCCGGATCAGTGTCGTCACCGGCGTTGGCAGCCAGGGCCAGGGGCATTACACCAGTTATGCCCAGCTCGTAGCCGAGCAGCTGGGCACAGACGTTACCCAGATTGACGTTGTGACCGGCGACACGGATCAGTTCCACTGGGGCAGCGGCACGTTCGCTAGCCGCGGGGCGGTTGTGGCCGGCAACGCCATCAACGAGGCCGCGAAGGATGTGCGGTCCAAGGCGCTGCGCTTGGCGGCCGAACAGTTGGAGGCGGCCGAGGAAGACCTCGAGATTAAGGACGGCCGAGTGCAGGTGAAGGGCTCGCCTGGCCGGGCGCTGGCGCTGGGCGAGCTGGCCAAACAGGCCAACCCGCTGCGGGGCGCGGTCAAGCCCGGCACCGAGCCGGGCCTGGAGGCGACCAACTACTTCGGCCCCAAGCAGGGCGCGACCGCCAGCGGGGTTCACGCCCTGATCCTGGAGGTCGATCGGGAGACAATGGACGTGCGCCTGTTGAAGTACGTGGTGGTGCACGACTGCGGTCGGCTGATCAACCCGCTGATTGTGGAAGGCCAGGTGCACGGCGGCGTTGCCCAGGGCATAGGCAACGCCTTCTACGAGCAATTGGTCTATGACGAAAACGGCCAGCTCCTAAATGGCTCCTTTATGGACTACCTGCTGCCCACGGCGCTGGAAATGCCAACCATTGTGGTTGGCCACGAGGAGACGCCGTCGCCCCTGAATCCACTGGGGGTAAAGGGAGCCGGTGAGGCCGGTGCTATCCCAACCGGCGCCTTGTTTGCCCAGGCGATTGAAGATGCGCTGGGCTGGGATCGGGTGGAGATTCTGGAGATCCCCTTAAGCCCGTCCCGCCTGTGGGAACTGGCCGGCCGCGTGGCGCCGGCCTCGACTGGTTAGGGCCTTCAAGCCGGTGCGGAACCCAAGCTCGCCTAGCCAAACCATCGGTTGGCGAGCCGAGTGGACGACGCCGGCCGTTGCGGAGTGGGCCGTGCGGGGCAGCAATGCGCAGGTGTTCCAGCTTTTCGATCGAGCCGCAAGCCTGCTGACCGACAGGGAAGAACTGCTGTCATTGGTGGTGGGCCCGGCGAAGCCAGGCCCTTTTTCGCTCGTCATCCGGTCGCCGGCGGGGCTAAAGCCGGAATCGCTCCACAACCGCCTGACCATCGGTGCGCCGTTGCGCTCTAGTCAAGGCGCTATTTACGGCTCCAACATTCGCATAGACATCAGCCAAGCCCTACTGTGGCGGCCGGCGCTAGCCGCCCATGAAGTGGTGCCGGCGGCAATACAGCCTGCGGCCGCGGCCTTGCGCGAAGTTCTGGCCACGGCCGCCCCGGACGACAGCCTGGCTGGGTTAGTGCGCGGCCGGGCAGACGGCCCTTATCACCAGCAGGCCAGCCGGGCCTGGCGCGACCTGGCGGCCGGTTGGCGCGCCAATGACCCCCGTCGGCTGTCCAAGGGCGCTTCACGCCTGGCCGGGCTTGGCCCCGGACTGACCCCGGCCGGCGACGATTTTTTGATGGGCTGCTTGCTGGCATCGGCCGCCTTGGGCACGGGCCGGCCTGAAGCGGGGCTGGCCGAGGCGGTCGTGGAGGCCGGCCGAGGCCGGACGAACCGGCTGGCCCTAGCCCACTTGCAGGCTGCGGCCGGCGGCGAGGCAAGTTGGGATTGGCATGAGTTAATTGGCGGCATGGCGGCCGGAGATTGGGAGGACGTGGCCAAAACCGGGCGGCGCATCGCTGCGCTCGGCCACACCTCAGGCGCTGACGCCTTGACAGGCTTCGTTTTGGGCCTGGAGCTGTTCGCACGCGCACCAGACGGCGCGGCAAACAGCGCCCCTGCCGGCGGCCGCCTGTCTTATTGACACACCTATCCCTTGGTCTACAATAGCGGCCGCGCCCACAATCGGCCCATGACCACTTCCCTCACCCAGTCCCAGGCGAGCGCGGCCGCCAGTCCAGCCAGCGGCCGGGACCCCGATTTCCGGCCGAGATTGGGTCACGTGGGACGCCAGGCACTCAGCCTTCTCCTCATCTTGCTGGCGCTGGCGCTATTGTGGGAGGGTGTTAAATGGCTGGGCGGCAACCCCTGGCGGCCACAGGAGAACCCGTTCAGCATCAGCCACGACCCCAGCTATCGCTGGAAGGTGGCCTCCGACCTGAATTTGCCCCACTTGTGGGACATCGGCCGCGCCTTCGCCGAGCCGGCGCGACGCAACGGCCCGCCGCTGTTGTCTGTGTTGGCTTCGGCCGCGTTTTTTACCTTCCGCGAGGCGGCCCTGGGTTTTGCCATTGGGGCCAGCCTGGGCCTGCTGCTGGGTGTGGTTTTCGCCCATTCCCGGCTCCTGGAGCGCGGCCTATTGCCCTATGTGGTCGCCTCCCAGACGGTGCCAATCCTGGCGATCGCGCCCATGGTCATCATCTGGCTCAAGGCCGGCTGGCTCTCGGTGGCCATCATCGCCGCTTACCTGACCTTCTTTCCGGTGACCATTAACACCTTGCGCGGCTTACGCTCGGCCGAGCCGATGGCGCTGGAGCTGATGAGCTCCTACGCCGCCTCAGGCTGGGCCACGCTGACCAAATTGCGCTTTCCGGCCGCGCTGCCCTACATTTTCACGGCCCTGAAGGTCTCAGCCACGGCCAGCGTGGTGGGGGCCGTGATCGGCGAATTGCCTTCGGGCATCCGCGACGGCTTGGGCGGGGCCATCTTGAACTTCAACCAATATTACATCAGCGGGCCTGCCAAACTGTGGGCGACGATCTTTGTGACAGCGCTGGTCGGCATCGCGTTTTTCCTGCTGGTCAGCCTGCTCGAGCGGGCGCTGTTGCGCGGCCGGCAAAGGCCGGCCGATCTGCCATGAGCGCAGCTATGCCGGCGCCGGTCGTGTGCGTCCAGGCCGTCAGCAAGGTGTTTGGCGACGGCCGGGGCCAGGTGGCGGCGCTCCAGGACATCAACCTGAGCCTGGAGGCAGGGGAGTTTGTCTCCTTGATCGGACCGTCCGGCTGTGGCAAATCCACCTTGTTGCGGCTGGTTGGCGACCTGACGCCGCCTTCGGCCGGGCAGGTCACGGTCAACGGCAAGAGCGCCCACCAGGCCCGCCTGGACCGCGACTACGCCATTGTTTTTCAAGCGCCGGTGCTGTACGAGTGGCGCACGGTAGCCCGCAACGTCCAGCTTCCACTGGAACTGATGGGTTTCGACCCGGCCGAGCGCAGGCGCTGCACTGACGAGATGCTGGCCCTGGTCGAGTTGGCTGACTTTGGCCTGCATTACCCCTGGCAGCTCTCCGGCGGAATGCAGCAGCGGGTCGCCATTGCCCGCGCTCTGGCCTTCAGGCCCTCGATCCTGCTGATGGACGAGCCGTTTGGCGCCCTCGACGAGATGACGCGCGAGCGCATGAACAGCGAATTGCACGCCATCTGGCGGCGCACCAAAACGACTATCCTGTTCGTGACCCACAGCATCACCGAGGCGGTCTACCTTTCAACCCGGGTCGTGGTCATGTCGGCCCGGCCGGGCCGCATCACGGCCGAGATCCCGGTGAAGCTGCCGCTGCCGCGCACGGTGGAGACGCGCGAAGATGGCCGCTACTTTGAGCTGGCCACCCAGGTGCGCGAAGAATTGCGGACGGCCGAAGGAGCGGCGTCTTGAGCCGCCGGCCGAATTCTAGGCTGGCTAACCATGGCCCGCCGCTGCTGCTGTTCGTCGGGGCCGTTCTGCTCTGGGAGGCGGCCGTGCGCGGCTTCCAGATCCAGGATTTCCTCCTGCCCAGCCCCACCGAGATCGGGGCGACCTTTGCGGCCGAAATCGGCCGTCTGACCCATATCGGTTGGTTCACGACCAAAGAGGCGCTGGGTGGGCTGGCAATTGGCAGCGCTTTGGGAATCCTGGCGGCCCTGGTTACGGCGCGCTGGACGGCCGCCAGCGAAAGCCTGCTGCCCTTTGCCATTGCAGCCAACTCGGTGCCCATCATCGCCTTTGCGCCCATTCTGAACAACTGGTTTGGGTTGGACAACCCGGTCAGTAAAATGATGATTGTGGCCGTGATCGTCTTCTTCCCGGTCATGATCAACACTGTCCGCGGCCTGACGCTGGTCGAGCCGGCCGCTCTGGAACTGATGCGTTCATACGCCGCCTCCGAGCTAGAGGTCTTGTTTCAGCTTCGCATCCCGAACGCGCTACCTTTCTTGTTTAACGCGCTGAAAGTGGCGGCCGTGCTGAGCATGATCGGCGCGGTGGTGAGTGAGTATTTCGGCGGCAACCGCTCGGCGCTAGGCGTCTACATCACCCAACAGGCGGCCCAGTTCCGTTTTGACCGCGCCTGGGCAGCCATTATCATTGCCTGCCTGGTCGGCATCAGCCTGTATTTGATAATCGTCGCCGTTGAAAGGGCTGTAATTCCCTGGCATGCATCGCTGAGGCCGCGGGAGTAGGCTCGCAGGTGAGCCAAGGCTTCTATCCTGATCCGGGGGCGCCAAACAGGCAACATGAGGAGGAAAGCGCAATGAAGAGAAAGAGATGGTCGGTGTTCGCTCTGCTGCTGGCGCTTGGGCTAGTGGCCTGCCAGAGCCCTGCTGTGGACGGGGTGACCGCCCCGGCCGGCGAACTGACGCCGGTCCGTTTGCAGCTTCAGTGGGTGGCCCAGTCCCAGTTTGCCGGCTATTACGCCGCCGTGGACCAGGGCTATTACGCCGCCGAGGGGCTCGATGTGACCATCCTGGAAGGCGCAGTGGACATTATTCCGCAGCAGGTGGTGGCGGCCGACGCGGCCGAGTTCGGCATCGCCTGGGTGCCCAAAATGTTGGCCTCGCGCGAGCGGGGCGCCGACCTGGTCAACATCGCCCAGGTCTTCCAGCGCAGCGGCACGCTCCAGGTGGCCTGGGCTGACTCCGGCATCGAGAGCGTCGAGGAGTGGGCCGGCAAACGAGTAGGCACGTGGGGCTTTGGCAATGAGTGGGAGGTTTTCGCGGCTCTGCGCCAGGCCGGCATTGAGCCCAACGACCCCGCTCAGGTGACCATCGTGCAGCAGCCGTTCGATATGTCGCTGCTGCTCAATCGCGAGATAGACGTCGCCCAGGCCGAGATTTACAACGAATACGCCCAGTTGCTGGAGGCGACCAACCCGGAGATCGGCGAACTCTATCAGCCGGAGGACTTCACCGTTTTCGATTACAATGACATCGGCACGGCCATGCTCCAGGATCACATCTTCGTGCGCGAAAACTGGCTGGCTCAGGAGGGCAACGAGGACATTGCTGAACGCTTCCTACGGGCCTCATTCCGCGGTTGGGCCTTCTGTCGCGACAACTTCGACGCGTGCGTCCAAATTGTGCTCGCGGCCGGCCCGACGCTTGGCGAGGGCCACATGCGCTGGATGCTGAACGAGATCAACGCCCTGATCTGGCCTTCGCCCCAGGGCATCGGCATCATGGACCCGGCCCTTTACGACCAGACGGCGAACATCTCGGTCGAATTCGGCGTGCTGACGGCCGAGCCGGATGAGGGCGCCCTGCGCACCGATCTGGCGACGGCCGCATTGGAAGGCCTGGCGGATATTGACATCACCGGCGCCGACTGGACCAAGA
>JBOGUG010000277.1:0-1336 GCA_050696115.1 Promineifilaceae bacterium (SeqCode)
GGGCGGGCACAGGGGCACTTGGTTGCTCGCTGTGTGGGACGGGCTTCCAGCCCGTCGGCGGGCAGGGTGCCCGCGCTCCGACCTCGCCGCCTCACCCACCGGGCCTGCGGCCCGGACGCGGGCGAGATGCCCGCGCCACAAAATGGGCGGAGGGCGGGCATAGGGGCCCGCCTCTACACGGAACAATCCCCCAATCCTGGCTGGTTAATTTCCCGGCCGCGCCTCAGCCCCCTCAAAGTCGCGCGCCTGCCAGGCGGCGTACAGGGCCACTGCCCCGGCCGTGGCGGCGTTGAGCGAGGCGACCCGGCCGCGCATCGGCAGGCGCAGCAGCAGGTCGCAGCGCTGGCGCACCAGCCGGCGCAGCCCGCCCCCTTCGTGGCCGATTACCAACCCAAGCGAGCGATCCAGGTCAACCTCGGCCAGCGGCCGGGCCTCCGGCCCCGGCTCCAGGCCGGCCAACCAGACGCCGCGTCGCTGCAAGTCGCGCATGGTCTGGGCCAGGTTGGTCACCTGGGCGATGCGCAGGTGTTCGGCCGCGCCGGCCGAGGCGATGGCGACTTGGGGCGTGACGTCGGGCGCGCGCCGCGCCTGGAGGTAGACGCCGTGGACGCCGCAGGCTTCGGCCGTGCGCAGCAGCAGGCCGATGTTGTGTGGCCCGTGCAGCAGGTCGAGCAGCAGCAGAAAGGGGCGCTCGCCGCGTTCGGCCGCCAGCCGCAGCGGCTCGTCCGGCTCGGCGTAAGGATAGGGCCCCGCCTCCAGCACCACCCCCTGGTGGCCCTTGTCGCCAGCCAACTGGCTTAGGCGGCTCTTGGCGGCCGTCTCGACCGGCAGGCCCCGCTGGCGGGCCAGGCTCAGGATGGGCCCAATTTGGCCGGCGCCCTCCTGGGCCAGTAGGCGGCGCAGCGGCCGCCGGCCGGCCTGCAGCGCTTCCCAGACTGGGTTGCGCCGAAAGAGATATTCGGCCTCAGCCAAGCTTCCAGGCCGTGCCGTCAGCCCGGTCTTCGAGGGTGACGCCCAGCTCCTTTAGCCGGTTGCGGATCTGGTCAGAGGCGGCCCAATCGCGGCGGGCCCGGGCGGCCGCGCGCAGCTCCACCAGCAGCGCGATCAGCCCCTGCTCGCGGCCCGCGTCGCGGCCGGCCTCGGCCTGGCTGGGAATCAGGCCCAGCACCCGGCCGCCCAGCTCGTCGTACAGGTCAACGATGGCCTGCAGCGTGCCTTCGCTCTGGGGCGGCCCCTCGTTGAGCAGGGTGTTGACCTGGCGGGTGAACTCCTGGAGGACGGCCAAGGCGGCCGGGGCGCTGAAATCGTCGTCCATCTTTTCGCGGAACGCCTGGCG
>JBOGUG010000278.1:0-2923 GCA_050696115.1 Promineifilaceae bacterium (SeqCode)
GCGCTGGCCGCCGCCCGGGCCGGCCAGGCCGCTCAGGGGCCGGAGCCCGGCCCAAGCCGGCCGCTGACCCGCACCATGCAGGCCCTGCTGGCCGACAAGCAGCAGGTCGAGCCGCTGAGCCCCATGGGCCTGACGCTCTGCAGCGGCGGCGACGCCGGCGAATACCCGTGCGACAAAATAGACCTGATGTCCTTCCTGCCCCTGGCCGACATCGGCGGCGGCAGTGGCAACGACAGTTGGGGCTGGACCGATCCCCTGGACGGCAAGGAATACGCCTTGATGGGCCGCTCCAGCGGCACGTCGTTTGTGGACATCAGCGACCCGGTCAACCCCATTTACCTGGGCAACCTGCCCACCCACACCAGCAATTCGACCTGGCGCGACATTAAGGTTTACGCCGATCACGCCTTTGTGGTCAGCGAGGCCGGCGGCCACGGCCTGCAGGTCTTCGACCTGACCGAGCTGCGCAACGTGCCGGCCCCGCCGGCCACCTTCAGCGAGTCGGCCCATTACCCCGGCTTCGGCAACGCCCACAACCTGGCCATTAATGAGGAGTCGGGCTTCGCCTACGCCGTTGGCAGCGACACCTGCTCTGGCGGGCTGCACATGGTGAACATCCAGGATCCGCTCAACCCGGCGGGCGCCGGCTGCTTCAGCGAAGACGGCTACAGCCACGACACGCAGTGCGTGATCTACGCCGGCCCCGACGCTGAGCATCAGGGCCAGGAGATCTGCTTCAACTCGAATGAGGACACGCTGACCATCGCCGACGTGACCGACAAGGCCAACCCGGTCAAGCTGGCGCGCACGCCCTACGACGGCGCCGCCTACACCCACCAGGGCTGGCTGACGCCCGATCAGGTCTACTTCTTGCTGGACGACGAATTGGACGAGCTGGATTTCGGCCATAACACGCGCACTCGGGTCTGGGACGTGAGCGACCTGGACGCGCCGGCCCTGATCGGCTTTTTCGACGGCCCGGCCGAGTCCATTGACCACAATCAGTACGTGCACGAAGGCTACAGCTACCAGGCCAATTACCGCAGCGGGCTGCGCGTGCTCGACCTGGTGGACGTGGCGGCCGGCGAGCTGAGCCAGGCGGGCTACTTCGACATCTACCCGTTTAACGACGCCCCGTCTTTCAACGGCGCCTGGAGCACCTACCCCTATTACGCCAGCGGGGTGGTGATCATCAGCGGCATCGAGCAGGGGTTGTTTGTGGTCCGGCCGCGCATCCCCGAGATCAGCCTGGGCCAGCCGGCCGGCGAGCCCGCGCCGGACAACCTGCTTAACTACACGGTGCAGGTGACCAACACGACGATTGTCACGGCCACCGAGGTGACGGTCATCTTAGAGCTGGAGGGCAGCAATCTGCCCCTGCCCGGCCCGGCCGAGCTGGGGCCCGGCGAGAGCGCGAGCTACAGCTACACCTATGGCGTGACGCCGGCCGACTGCGAGGACGGCCAGCTGACGGCCGCGGCAAGCGTCCAGAGCGAGACGGTGATGACGCGCCACACGGCTGAGCCGGTGGTGACGCCCTTGGCCGGCTGCGTCTCGTTCGAGCTGCACCTGCCGTCCATCCTGCGCTCGCCGCCGTAGGGCAGGATAAAGCGATGGCAAACACGTCGAGTAGGGGCACGAAGTATCGTGCCCCTACATTATGTCGCGCCCCTACATTTCGGCCGCGCCGGCCAACCAAATAAGCATGCTGCCCCGCCCAGCGCGCACCCGTCAGGCCGACAAGCCCGATCTGAGCGGCCACAACGCCCTGTACGCGGCCGGGGCCGGCCGGCTGGCCGGGGCAACTGACAAGGCGGCCTTCACGCGCGCCTACGAACGCGAGCACATGGCCCCCTTTCATGCCGGCGGCTCCACCAAGGGCTACGTGCGCGGCCTGGCGACGCGCCGGCTGCTGGCCGACGCCGCCCGCTCCGGCCGGCGGCTCGCCGAGCTCAGGGTGCTGGAGACTGGTAGCGGCCGGGGCGAGCTGGCCCTCTACCTGGCGGGCCGCGGCTTCCAGGTTATCGGCGTAGACCTGTCCCAGGTGGGCTGCCGCGCGGCCGGCCAGTTGGCCGAGCGGCTTGAGCTTGCCAGCCAATGCCGCTTCGTCGCCGCCGACCTGGCGCACCTGCCGCTGGCGGCAGGCAGCGTTGACTTCGTTATCGGCCACGCCGCCCTGCACCACTTCATCAAGTATCCGGGTGTGCCGGCCGAGCTGGAGCGGGTCATGCGGCCGGGGGCCAGCGGCTGTTTCGCCGACGCCTTCGGCCAGAACCGGCTCTATCATCTGTTTCACGACCGGGCCAGGATGGCCCGCCTGGGCGACGTCAGCCTGACGGCGGCGATGATCGGCCGCTACTTCGCCGCCTTTGGGCTTGAGCTGCGGCCGACGGATTGGTTCGTCATGCTCGACAAGCTCTACTTGCGCCTGGCGCCCGCCAGCTTCGAGCCGTTTTTGCGCCGATTGTCCCGTTTGCATTTCTGGCTAGACCGGCGCCTGCCGGCCGGCCGGCGGCCGCTGCTGGCCCTGTCCGGTTCCGTCCTCACGGTGATCCACAAGCGTTAGCCCCCGGCCGGGCCGGCCTTGCCTTGGTTCGGCCTGCCCGGCAAGCTATACTTGCGGCGCGTACCCGCTGCCATCCATGAAGCCCCGCTACCCTGACCGCGTCCCGCTGGCCCACCTACCCACGCCCATCCAGACGCTCGGCCGGCTGAGCAAGCAGCTCGGCGGGCCGGAGCTGCTCATCAAGCGCGACGACCTGACCGGGCTGGCGCTGGGCGGCAACAAGGCGCGCAAGCTGGAGTTTCTGGCGGCCGACGCCCTGGCGCACGGCTGCGACCACCTCATCACGGCCGGCGGGCCGCAGAGCAACCATTGTCGCCAGACGGCGGCGGCCGCTGCCCGGCTGGGCCTGGGCTGTAG
>JBOGUG010000279.1:0-2989 GCA_050696115.1 Promineifilaceae bacterium (SeqCode)
CCCTGGACGTGGGCACGGGCCAAGTAGATTTCATCGTCCATCTGCAGAGCCAGGCCGAGCTCCCGCCGCCCCTGCCCGGCCGGGCTTCCCTTGAGCGCCGCCAAGCGGTCGTGGCCGGCCTACGAGCCGCCGCCGCCGGGCAGACCGCCCTTGGCCCCGTGCTGCGTCGGTTAAGCGCTGCAGGACACGTCGGCCGGCAACAGGGCCTTTGGATCGTCAATGCCATTCTGGTAACCGGCGACCGGGCAGCCGCCCTGGCTCTGGCTGAGCGGCCGGAAGTGGCCCGCATCCAGCTCGATAGGCGCGTCCAGTTGATTGAGCCGCCAGGCCCGGCGCCGCGCGACCCTGACCCACTCCGGCCGTGGGGGATAGAGCGCGTGCGCGCCCCGCAGGCGTGGTACGGCCTGGGCCTTGACGGGGCGAACGTGACGGTCGCCATCATGGACACCGGCGTGGACTGGCTGCACCCTGACCTCCAGCCAGGCTACCGCGGTTTCAACGGGGGCGAGCCGCAGCACGTCGGCAACTGGTTTGACGCCGTT
Source organism: Promineifilaceae bacterium (SeqCode) (assembly GCA_050696115.1). GTDB lineage: Bacteria > Chloroflexota > Anaerolineae > Promineifilales > Promineifilaceae > UBA11865. The sequence continues at coordinate 543 of JBOGUG010000279.1, forward strand.
GGGGCGGCTCCGGCGCCCATAGACCCTTACGGCCACGGCACCCATGTGGCCGGCACGGCCGTCGGCCGAGACGGCATCGGCGTGGCGCCTGGGGCCAAGTGGATAGCCGTCCGCATCCTGGACGACCAGGGCTTCGGCACTTTGGGAAGCATCCACCAGGGGTTCGAATGGTTGCTGGCTCCGGCCGGCAATCCGGCCCTGGCGCCAGACATCGTCAACGCTTCCTGGGGCGGTCACCCGGCCGCGCTCGACTTCCTGCCCGACGTCAACGCTCTGCGCTCGGCCGGCATCCTGGCTATCTTCGCGGCCGGCAACGGCGGCCCGGCTGGTGGCAGCGTGTTAGCCCCCGCCAGCTACCCAGGCGCGCTGGCTGTCGGGGCCAGTGACGACAGCGACGAAGTCACCTGGTTCTCGTCGCGCGGGCCGTCGCCGCACACGGCCGAGGCCAAACCGTTCCTGGTTGCGCCCGGCGCGGCCGTCCGCTCCAGCCTGCCCGGAGGCGAATACGGCACGGCCAACGGCACCTCAATGGCCACCCCCCACGCCTCCGGCAGCTTCGCCCTTTTAATGCAGGCCGCTCCAAACCTGGGTTTGGACGCGCTGACGGCGGTTCTGACGGCCACGGCTGCGCCTCTCAGCCAGACCCAGCCCAATTACGTTTCCGGTTGGGGCCGGCTGGACATTTACGCCGCCGCGGCCGAGCTGGTTGACCAGGGGCTGGTGTCAGGCAGCCTGAGCAGCCAGGGCCAGCCCCTGGTGGGGAATGACGTGACGCTTACCAACCCGGCCGGAGACACGCTGAGTTTCCGAACCGGGCCAGATGGCGCCTTCCAGGCTGAGCTGCTGCCCGGCCTGTACCAGCTATCGGCCGAGCCGTTCGGCTATTACCCACTTGAGCTTAGCGGCCTGGCCGTGAGCGCCAGTGAGCCGCTGGCTATTGATGCCGAGCTCGTGCCCCTGCCGGCCGGCTATGTCTTCGGCTACGTTGAAGATGCCGCTGGAGAACCGTTGGCGGCCGTGATTAGCGCGGCCGGGACCCCGATTAGCACAACCAGCCAGGCCAGCGGCGCCTACTGGCTCCGCTTGCCGGCCGGCGCCTATGAGCTGACAGCCGAAGCGCTTGGCTACCGGATCGGCCGCGCCAGCGTCAGCCTTGAGGCCGGACATACCCTCCTCCGGGATTTCGGCCTCCCGGCTGGCCCAAGGGTGTTGTTGGTAGACAGCGGCCGCTGGTATTACGGCAGCCAGGCGGGCTATTTTCGCGCTGCCCTGAGTGACGCTGGCTACGCCTTCGACGAATTGAGCGTGCGCAGTCCGCACGGCGGTGCGCCGGAGCCGGCCGAACTTGAAGGCTACGATGCCGTCGTCTGGTCGGCGCCACATGACTCCCCGGGGCTGATCGCGGCCGGCGATGTTGTGTCCGGCTATTTGCAAGCCGGCGGCAATCTGCTCATCAGCGGCCAAGAGATCGGCGAGCAAGAGGACCTTTTCGGCTCCCATTATTGGTGGTCGGCGCAGCTACAGGCCGATTTCTTGGGCAAGGAGCAGGCGCCGACACTGCTTCAAGGCGTGCCCGGCACCATCTTTGAGGGCCTTTCGATTCATTTGAACGGGCCAAACAGCGCCGCCAATCAGGTTGCCAGCGACAGGGTGGCGCCGCGTTACTCGGCCCTCAGCCGGCCGGCGGCCAGATACCCCGGCGGCTCGGCCGGCGCACTCGAGGCCGGCCTGTGCCAGCCGTTTCGGATGGTTTACCTCGGCTTTGGGCTGGAGGGCATGGATGGCCGGGCCGGGCGGGCGGCATTGTTGGGGCGCGCCTTCGACTATTTCGCCGCGCCGCGCCAGCTGGCTGAGCTTGCCTTCGAGCCGCCGGCTCTGGATGAAACTGCACTGGCAGGCCGGACACTCAGCTACACCGTTGTGGTGCGTAACCTTAGCGAGACGCTGACGGATACGCTCTCGCTCTCTCTTGCGGGGGCCGACTGGCCAACTGCGATTACCACCCCAACGCTTACTCTGGGCCCGTGTGGAGCGGGCGCGGCCATGATCTCAGTGACGGCGCCGGCCGGGCTGGCGCCCGACCAAGTTGAAGCATTCGAGGTCGTCGCCCGCTCTGCCAACGACCCCGGCCTATGGCGCAGCCTGCCGGTGCGCCTGGAGGCCCCGGCACCGATCTTGTTGGTGGACGACGACCGTTGGTACGATCAGGCTCCAGTCTACCAAGGGGCGCTGAAGGCCAACGGCTATGATTTCGATTTCTGGGAGATCGGCCATTTCCCAACCGGCCGGGGCAGCCCTGCGCCAGAGCTGCTTGAGGCCTACGATATGGTGCTGTGGTACACCGGCTACGACTGGTTTGAGCCACTGACCGCCTCAGAAAGCCAGTCCCTGGCCGATTACCTGGCGGCCGGCGGCCGCCTGTTTCTCAGCAGTCAGGACTATATGGC
>JBOGUG010000280.1:0-2231 GCA_050696115.1 Promineifilaceae bacterium (SeqCode)
CGGACGGCGGCCGCCGGGGGCTGGAGGTCGGCCCGCCAGCCGGCCGGCGTCAGTGCGTCGGGCTGCGTCGCTTCGTCCAGGCCAAAGTCGCCGACGGCCTCGCGCCGCAGCGCGGCCAGGTGGGCACCCGGGCCCAGCGCCTGGCCCAGGTCATGGGCCAGCGAGCGGATGTAGGCGCCCGACGAGCAGGCCAGGCGCAATTCGAGCCGCGGCGGCCGCCAATCGAGCAGATCCAGGCTGTGGATCATCACCTGGCGCGGCGGCCGCTCGACCTCAAGCCCCTGGCGGGCTAACTGGTACAGCGGCCGGCCGCCAAGCTTGAGGGCTGAATACATCGGCGGCCGCTGCGCGATCGGGCCGCGGAAGGCGGCCAGGGCAGCCTCGATCTCGGCCCGGCCCAGGTCCACCGGCCGCTCGGCCGTGAGCTGGCCCTCGGCGTCGTAGGTGTCGGTCGTTTGGCCCAGGCGCAGCGCAGCCCAGTACGTTTTGTCCAGGCCGACCAGGTATTCGAGCAGGCGGGCGGCCCGGCCGAGGCACACCAGCAGCACGCCGCTGGCGAGTGGGTCGAGCGTGCCGGCGTGGCCGATGCGGCGCACGCCGGTCAGGCGGCGGAGCTGTTGGATGACGTCGTGGGAGGTCGGACCGGCCGGCTTGTCCAGCACCAGCAGGCCGGCGTCGGCGGTGGCCACAGGGCGGGGCGGCCTTAGCCGGCTGCGGCCGCCATTTCGGCCCGCTGGCGGCGGATGGCGGCTTTGCAGGCAGCCACGACACGGGCTTCAGCGGCCGCGAGCGGTCCCGGCAGGCTGCAACCAGAGGCGAAGCGATGGCCGCCGCCGCCCAGCTCCTGGGCTAGCTCGGCGACGTCGTAGGGCGGCCGGCAGCGGAAGCCGACCGACACCTTGCCGTCGCCGGTCTCCATCAAGACGGCGCTCATGGCCACCCCGTAGACGTCGGCCAGCATGTTGCCCAGGCCGAAGGACGAGCCGCCGTTATGGCCGGCCGCCATGCGCTCCTCATCGCCAATGACCGTCCAGATGAGGCCGTCTTCGCTGCGCAAGTTGTTCAGACCCGTCTGCCACATCAGGAGCGTGGACAGCTCCTTCATATTGAGGCCCAGGGTCACGACGGTAAAGAGGTCGGCCCCGGCGTCAATCAGCGCGCCGGCCACCTGGAGGGTGTCGGCCGAGACGCCGGCGGTGCGGAAGCTGAGGGTGTCGGTGACCAGGCCAGTCAGCAGGCAGATGGCCAGCTCTTTGGTCAAGGCGACGTCGAGCGCCGGCAGCAGGTGGAACAGCATCTCGGTGGTCGAGTTGGCCTCGACGCCGACGAAGTTGACCGCGCCGAAGAAGGTGTTGGTGACGTGGTGGTCCACGTTCAGGATGGGCGGCGGTGGCTGGCGCAGCTGGCGGTAGGCCCGGCCGAGCCGCTCCAGGTCGCCGGCGTCCAGCGCCAGGATGAGGTCGTATACCAGGCCGGGGTCAGGGGCGCTGGCGACGCGGTTGGACAGGGGCAGGAAGCGGAAGCGCTCCGGCAGGCCGTCGTCGCAGACGAGCGTGAAGCGCAGCCCAAGCTGGCCCAGAATGTGGCCGGCGGCCGTCAGCGAGCCGATGGCATCGCCGTCGGGGGCGATGTGGGTGATGGCCAGGACATTGCGGGCGCCGGCGAGCAGCTCGCGGGCGGCCTGGGCAGCGGCGGGATCGATCACGGGCCGGCCCTACTCTTCCTCGGTCGCGGCGCTATCGGCCGGGATGTCCAGGCTGTCGAGCAGGCGGCTGATGCGCTCGGCCTGGGCCAGGCTAGGGTCCCAGTGGAAGCGCAGCTGGGGCACGGTCCGCAGCCGCAGCCGGCCGGCCAACTCGCGGCGCAGGTAGCCACTGGCCCCCTGCAGCGCCGCGGTTACGTCGGCCTGGCGCGAGTCGTCGCCTAACGCCTGGACATAGATGTCGGCCACCTGGAGCTCGCGGTCTACCGTGACGTCGGTGACGGTCAGCTCGCTCAGGCGCGGGTCGCGCAGCTCGCGCAACAAGAGTTGGCTCAAGATCAGGCGGATCTGATCGGCCGTGCGCTGCTGACGGATAGTGTTCACGATGCGAAGGGGCCGCCGACACAGAGCTCAGAGCCTGGCTGGGCCGCCTGAGCCCTGGCGCGGCCGGCGTTACGGGTTGACGCGCTGGCTGGTGAAGAACTCGATGATGTCGCCCGGCTGGTAGTCGTTCCAGCCCTCCAGAGTG
>JBOGUG010000281.1:0-1603 GCA_050696115.1 Promineifilaceae bacterium (SeqCode)
ACCCATCGTCGCCTCAGCGAATGGTCAGGCAACGCCGGATGGAGCTGCCGGGTTCCACATTGTCAGCGGCCATCGCCGGCAGATGGCCCAGCTATTGGCCTTTGCCCTGCAAGATTGGGCGGCCGAGCACCCAGAAACCGCCATTACCATTGAAGTGGTGCGGACGATGCTCGCCACGCTGGTAGACTCTCTAGGCTCATTGGACAAGGTCATTGCTTCTCTGGTGGCTAAGTACGGCGACCGGGAAATCGAGTTCGTGGCCTTTGAAGGCAGCCAGAAGGCGGAGATCCTGGCCCTCCAGGCGGCTAATTACGGCAGCGAACAACCAGACACGCTGGGCGTGGCCCACAGCTTCCGCCAGGCGCTGCTGGCCGGGGCCACGCCGGAAGAGCTGGCCCGCAACGCCGGACAACATCTGCACTACATCCTGAACCACCTGGCCCTGACCGAGATTCCGCCGGAACTGGCCCAACGCATCGCCGCCGGCGAGCTGCCCATGAGCATCGCCCCGGCCGTGGCCGAGTTGCCCGAACCAAAGCGGGCCGGTTTAGCTATCTTCATCCTGGCCAACGAGCCGGGCAAAGTGACGGCCAGGGCCATTAAGGAGTGCGTGGCGACGCTCAAGAAGTGGCCCGGCCTGCAGCTGCCCCTCATGGTCCGGAGCCAGGCGCAGCGCAACATCGCCCGGGCGCTGACGCGGCTGTGGGGCCAGGTGGTAGAGGCGTACCCGGAAGACGCCTTCGCGGCCGCGGCCATGCTCATCTTCCGCGGCGTCCACGACGAACCCTGGAGCAACCAGGAGAAGCTGGCGCTCTGGTTCCAGGCTCTGGGCGGGGACACTTACTTCGTCGACGGCCGCATCCATTGGCCGGCCGTGGTTGAGTACCTCAGCACCGAAGTCGCCTGTAACACCTGCCCCGTCGCCCAACTGCCAGACCAGCCGCTGCGTGACGACCTGGCGCAAGGGCAGAGCGGCCCGTTAGGCATGCCCTGCCGGGTGGGTGAAGACGCAATACGCTGCATCCACGGCCTGGCGCCCGATGATCCCTTTGACGTGCGCGTGCCCTGGACCTGGGGCGACCACCCCGGCGTGGTTCATGAGGGCGAGTATCGGGTCAAGAGCTATGAGGATCTGCTGGCCGCCTGGCAGGTCCAGGCTGAGAAAGAGCGGGCCGAAGATGAAGCAGAGGAGAGTGTCACATCCGGCGCGAGGAGCGACACAACCCAGACGGCCGACCCCGAAGCGCCAGCGCCGGCTACCTTCCCCACCCCACCGGCCTTAGCCTCTCAAGAGACGAAGCAGTCGCCTATTGCTCAGCAACGCGCCTTGATTGCCGACTTCATCAAGCGGTACGAGCAACTCGCAGCCCATCACCCCTTTGCCACCCCCTGCGGCCGCTGCCGCCACCACCTGGAAAGCAGCCCGACCAAAGACGAATCGGTGCCGCACTGCGCCTGGGCCGGCCGCTTGCGCAGCGTGGAGTTCAGGGTCCTAGAACCTAAGGACGGCAACGCGCCGCGCGTCCCAGTCTGCCGCCAGTTCGCGCCCAACCAGCTCTGGCACGAACTGATACCCGGCCATCCCAGCCCGCCGGAAATGCCC
>JBOGUG010000282.1:0-17473 GCA_050696115.1 Promineifilaceae bacterium (SeqCode)
ACCGTAAACGGCCTGGCCGACAACCCCTACGCGGCCGCCAGCCAGGCGCTGCTGGATTATCTGTACCAGCAGCACAATGCCGAGCAGGGCCAGGCGGCTTTTCTGACCTCGAATAATCTGGCTCTGCGCCGCGCCGACTTTGCCCGCGGCGGCGGTTTCGACGCCAGCTATGGGCTGGCAGGGGGCGAAGATCGCGACTTTTGTCGCCGTTGGTTGGCGGCCGGCCTCAGGCTGGCCTTCGAGCCGGCGGCTCGCGTCAGCCACAGCCGCGCCATGGGCTTAGGCGGGTTTCTGGGCCAGCACTTCAACTACGGCCGGGGCGCCTATCGCTTCCACCGGGGCCGGCCGGCTGGAGCGCGCCGTCTGGCCCCCCTGGGCTTCTACGCCCGCCTGCTCGGTTACCCGCTGCGCCGGCCGGCCGGCCATAACCGGCTCGGCCAGGCCGGCCTGCTGGCTCTCAGCCAGTTGGCGACGGCGGCCGGCTACGCCCGCCAGGGACTTGCCGGCCGGGATGGCACGCCGGCTTAGGCCTTTTCCTCTTCCAGGTGTTTCTTCTGGCCGTTGATAATGCCTTCCTGCAGGTGGCTCGGCACCCGGCCGTAGCGCAGGAAGGTGAGTGAGAAGATGCCGCGCCCTTGGGTCATTGAGCGCAGGTCGGCCGAATAGGTCTGAACTTCGGCCAACGGCGCCTCGGCGCGGACGATGGTCTTGTTACCCTGTTGGTCTATGCCCAGGACGCGCGCCCGGCGCGAATTTAGGTCGCCCAAGACGTCGCCCATGTTCTCGGCCGGCACGGTGACCGCCACCTCGTGGATGGGCTCCAACAACACCGGCCCGGCGCCCAGCGAAGCTTGCTTGAATGCCTCCCGGCCGGCGATCTGGAAGGCGATCTCTTTGGAGTCCACCGGGTGTTCCTTGCCGTCAAAGACCACGGCTCGGACGCCGGTGAGCGGGAAGCCGGCAAGAACGCCTGATTGGAGCGCCTGGCGACAGCCTTTTTCGACCGCGGCAACGAAGGGCTGCGAGATCGCGCCGCCGAAGATCTTAGAGGCGAACTGGAACTCCTCGTCGTCGTCTAACGACTCGACGCGCAGGAACACGCGAGCATATTGGCCCGCGCCGCCGGTCTGCTTCTTGTGGGTGTATTCGGCCTCGTTATTTCTGGTGATCGTCTCCCGGTAGGGCACACGGGGCACGCTGGTCGTCATGTTGACGCCGAACTTGGAATGCGCCTTCTTGACCGCGATGTCCAGGTGCGCAACGCCCATGCCGGCCAAGATCGTCTCGTGGGTCGCCGGCTCGGAGTGCCAGCGCAAGGTTGGGTCTTCGGCCGCAAGGCGGCTGAGGGCAGTGGTCAGTTTGGCCACGTCGGATTGGGACACTGGGTGGATTGCGACGGAGGTGATCGGCTCAGGGTAGGCGATGGGCTCAAGGCGCAGCTTGTGGCCCTGGTCGCACAGCGTGTCGTTGGTTTGGGCCTCGCCCAGCTTGACCACGGCCCCAATGTCGCCAGCGTGCAGGCGCGGCATAGGTAAATGATCCTTGCCGCGCAGGGCGTTCAATTGGCCGATGCGCACCTCAGCGTCCAGGTTGGTGTTCCAGACGCGGCTGTCTGACGCCAGGATGCCGCCGAAGACGCGCAGGTAGCTCATCTTACCAAAGGGGTCTTCGCGGGTCTTGAAAATGAAGGCTGCCAGGGGCGACGTGTCGCTGGCCTCGATCTCGACGGTTTGGCCGGCCGCGTTGGTGGCGGGCGCCAGCGGGGCCTCGTTTGGAGCGGGCGTAAACAGCGCCAAGCTCTCCAACAGCGGGCCGACTCCCAAATTGGCCTGAGGCGCGGCGTAGAGCACCGGCACGATCTGGCCCTGGGCCACGGCCGCCTTCAGGCCGGCCCGGATCTCCCCCTCACTCAGCTCATCGCCGTCGAGGTATTTTGTCAGCAGGTCGTCGTCGCCTTCGGCCGCCGCCTCAACCAGCTCCAGGCGGGCTGCGGCGACGGCCTCGGCCATCTCGGCCGGTACGTCGGCCGCCTGGTCTTTCTCGCCCAGGCGGGCCCTGTTGGCGATCAGGTCAACTACGCCTTTGAAGCTGACCCCTTCGCCAACCGGCAGCTGCAGCCGCACTAACCGGCCGCTCAGGTTTTCGTCAATGCTGCGGGTGACGCGCCGGACGGTCACGTTTTCTCGGTCCATTTTGTTGACAAGCAGCATGCGGGGCAGATTGCTCTCGGCCGCCAGGCTCCAGGCCTGCTCGGTGCCGACCTCAACTCCGGCGACAGCCTCCACAAAAATGAGGGCTGACTCGGCCACCTTCAACGCGGCATGCATCTCACCGGCGAAGTCGGCGTAGCCTGGCGTGTCTAAAAAATTCAGCTTGACGTCCTTCCATTCGACCGGGGCCACAGCGGTGGCAATCGAGCCTTGGCGGGCGATTTCCTCTTCCTCGAAGTCCATCGCGGCCGTGCCCTGGTCCACCTGGCCCATGCGCGTGGTGGCCCCGGTGTTATAAAGGAGGCGTTCCACCAGGGTTGTCTTGCCAGCGCCGCTGTGGGAAACAAGCGCGATGTTACGAATTTGTCCGGTCTGATACTCTTTCATTCAGTTGCCTCAACCTCCAGGTGTCGGGGGATTCTAGTGAAAGGAAAATGGGCTGTCAAAGCCGCGGGCAGGGCGGCCGGCAGGTGGCCGGCCGGGGCGCGCCGAGCCCTTAATGGACGTGCTGGGCGGCGAGTTGCTTCATGTGGGCCAGGATGGCAAGCAACCCGTGGATGCGCTGGCTAGACAACACCCGCTGCAGGCCCATCTCGAGGTAAAAGTCAGCCGGCACGCGCAGGATGTCGGCCGGCGCCTGCCCGCTCAGGCCGGCCTGCAAGATGGCGGCAAAGCCGCGCACCGTGGGCGACTGGTCTGGCACGTCCAAATGGAAGCGCAGCCGGCCGTTGTCCTTCTCGGCGTACAGGAAAACCGGCGTCATACACTCCGGCACCGGCTCCATCTGGTCGCGCCGCTCTTCAAGCCACTCCGGCAAGGGCGGCAGTAGGCCAGCGTAATACAGCAGGTATTCTAGCCGCTCCTGGTGGCTCAGGTCGCTAAATTCGTCCACAATCTCGGCCAGGCGGCCGGGTAATTCGCTCATGGCCCTGCCCATAGGGACAACTGATGGTAGCATATTTGGCCGGCCGCATCCAGCGCTGGCCGGCCGCTAAGGCAACATTGGGCGACGCCTGCGGCAACCATTTCCGGCCCAGACAAAGCTGATGCGCCGCCGGTGCCGCCCCTAGCTGTGCTATACTTGCCGCCGGCAAGGAGGATCGGCCGGGATGCAAAGCTATCTGGCGCTACTGCGGCACGTCAAAGAGAACGGGGTCAGCCGGCCGGACCGAACCGGGGTGGGCACCGTCAGCATCTTCGGCAATCAGATGCGCTTCGACCTGGCGGCCGGTTTTCCCCTGTTGACTACCAAAAAGATGCACCTCCGCTCGATTATTTACGAGTTGCTCTGGTTATTGCGCGGTGACACCAATATCGGCTACCTGCATGAGCATGGTGTCCGCATCTGGGATGAATGGGCCGACGCACGGGGGGATTTGGGGCCGGTGTATGGCTACCAGTGGCGCTCTTGGCCGGCGGCCGACGGCCGGGCAGTGGACCAGATCGCTGACGTCGTGGCCCAGATCGAGCGCAATCCCGCTTCGCGCCGCCTGGTCGTCAGCGCCTGGAACCCGGCCGATGTGGAGCGCATGGCCTTGCCGCCCTGCCATTGCCTATTCCAGTTTTACGTAGCCAACGGCCGGCTTTCTTGCCAACTTTACCAGCGCAGCGCCGACATCTTCCTAGGCCTGCCCTTCAACATCGCCTCGTACGCCCTGCTGACCCTGATGGTGGCCCAGGTGACGGGCCTACAGCCGGGCGAGTTCATCCACACCCTGGGCGACGCCCACCTGTACGCCAACCACCTCGAGCAAGCGGAGCTACAGCTCGGCCGGCGGCCGTTCCCGTTGCCCCAGATGCGCCTCAACCCGGCCGTGACGTCGCTGTTCGACTTCGAGTACGCCGACTTTGAGCTGCTGGATTACCAGCACCACCCGCGCATCGCCGCTCCGATCGCGGTCTAGCGGCCGCGCGTCGGCATCCCATGCTTATTTCGTTGATTGCGGCGCTTGACCGTAATCGGGTCATCGGCCGGGAGGGGGCCATGCCTTGGCGCTTGCCGGCCGACTTGCGCCGCTTTAAAAAGATAACGCTAGGCAAGCCGCTCATCATGGGCCGCAAGACGCATCAAGCCATCGGCCGGCCCCTATCTGGCCGGCTGAACATCGTGCTGACCCGCAGTCGCAGCTTCACGACCCCTGGCTGCGTTGTGGTTCACTCGCTGGAGCAGGCCCTGGCGGCCGCCGGCGGCGCGGCTGAGGTCATCGGCATCGGCGGCGGCGAGGTCTACCGCCATATGCTGCCGCTGGCCGGGCGTATTTATCTGACTTTTGTCGAGGGGGAGTTTGAGGGGGACGCGACCTTCCCGGCCTGGGATCCGGCCGAGTGGCGCGCAATAGAGCAGGAGAGCGTGCCGGCTGACGCGCAAAACGCCTACGCGACCGAGTTCGTCGTGCTGGAGCGGCACGCCGGCTGAGGCCGCTCGACTCAAAGGCCGCTTAGCGCCTGCTTACTCGACGAAGATCTCGACCCGCTCGCGCTCGTCGTTGTCCACGACGTCAATGACTTTGCCCTGAACGCTGGCTTGGATCAGCTCGCTCAGTTCGTCGAAGTTCAGCCCTTCGACCTTGGGCACAAAGCGGGCGCCCATCTTCATGCCGACATTGGCCAGCCCCATCGGAATGTTGACGCTGACCTTATTTTTGCCGGTGGTCAGGTCGGTGATCCGCACCCGAAACCAGCGGGGCGGGCCGGCACCCTTGAGCGGCTCGGCCGGGTGGGCAGGCGGCTCCTGCTCCAGGGCGCGAAGCAACTCAGCGCCCTCGGCGGCCGTGATTTTGCCTTCCTCAATCATATGCAGAATCTGCATCCGCTCTTCAGCGTTGGGCATAGCGTTTTTCCTTAGGGTAAGTGGTGGGCTGCCACTCGGGGCCCACTAATCCGAAAATGTGAGGCGCATGACGTCAAGCGTGCGCCGCAGGTTGAAATTCGCTTCGCGCAGCAGCGCGGCCGTGATCTCGTCATCGGCCGGGTGGCTGATTTGGAGCCAGCCCACGCGCAGATAGGCCAGCCGGCGTAGCGCCTTGGCCAGCAGCGGCCGCTCCAAGCGGCCGCGCCAAGCGGGCGCCACCCGCAGCTCAATCAGGTGGGGCCGGCCCCAAAGGCTAAAGATCGAGCTCAGGCCGGCCAGCTGCCGGCCGTCCAGGTCGGCCACAGCCCATGTCTCCCGGCGCCGCCCGTTCAAGAAGTCGTCGAGCCTTTGGACCAGGCCGGGGCCGTACTTATCTTTGCCTGGCGGGACGGGCCAGTTAAGCTCCGGCCGAAGGCTGAGCGTGTCCAGCCCCAGCGCCGCCCGCCAGGCGCCGGCCGGCAACGGCCGAATATCGGGCAGGCCGGTGCGCGGCACCGGCAGGCTTCCGAGCCGGTCGGCCGGCGTGTGCCAGCGGCCCAGGTTGCCCAGGCAGACAAAACCCAGGCCGAGGTAAAGGCGCTGGCCGGCCTCGTTGTCGCTTTCGACCTGGAGCAGCACCTCACGCGCACCGCGACGCTGCAAATGGCGCAGGCACTCCTCCATCAGGGCCCGGCCCAGTCCCTGGCGGCGGTAAGCCGGATCGACGGCCACATTGGCCACCAGGAAGCGGCCGGGCAGCCGCGCTTCGACTAGGGAGGCGTTGGCCACGACCCGGCCGCCCTCCTCCCAAACGAAGCCGGGGGCGATATCGCGCCCGGGCCGGCGCCGGCCAAGGCCGGCCGGGGCCTCTAGCTTGAAGCTCAGTCCCGCGCCCGTCGCCCACCTTCCGGCCGCCAGCCGAGGGCCGAAGGCCAGATCGAGCAGGCGGAACACCTGGCCCACGTCGCGGCGGGCGTTGATTGGCCGCGGCCCGCTGCGGCCGGCGGCCGGCAGAAGTACCGGGGCAGCTAACATCTATGCCTACCCCAGGCGTGGCGGCTGGCCGGCCGGCTGGCATGCATGATTCAGATCCTACGCGCCCTCCAGGGCTTCCAGCAAGTTGTTGGCTTCGTCAGGCGTTATAACGCCTTGCTCGACCATCTTGAGGATCTTCAACTGTTCGTCGTCGCTTGCCCTGGGCTGAGCCTTGGCGGCCGGCGCGCCTGGAATCGGTGGGCCGGCCCGCCACGGCATCTTGCGGGCGGCCCTTTCGGCCTTGCGCATCGCCCTGGCGGCCATTCGCTCGGCCCGGGCAGCGGCCTTATCCGCCCGCATCTCCAGCTTGGCGGCGAAGGCGGGCCCAAATTCGCGCTCGAGCCGGCCGCCGAGGTCCGCCATCCGGCCGCTGATCTCGGCGTTGATGCGGTCGCCCAGGCTGGCCAGGTCCAGGTCTAGCTCGAACGGATGCGGGCCTGGGCCGAACTTATCCGCGGCGTATTCTTCCAACGCCTTGAGGATAACACGCCCCCGGGCTTCAAGCAGCAAGGTCGTGTTGCCGTCTCCCAGCCGGCCGCTGAACACGCCGGCCTCCTCGCTCTGGGCGTCGAGCGGCAGCCGACAAACGACCTTGGAGGCCTTCGCCTCCAGGTTGAGCGGCGCGCCGGCCGGCCAGATGAGCACGATGTCGCCCTCGGCCGAGACCGTGTGCTTGCCCTCGGCTAGCGGGCCGCGCAGGCGCACGTCGCCGTGCACCTGGCGCAGGGCTAGGCTGCCGCCCAGGTTGCCCACGTTGGCGTCGCGCTGCACAGTGGCCGCCTCAACCGGGCCGCTGATGGAGGCCAGCGAGGAATCGCCCATGATGGATTCAAGGCTCAGCGCGCCGCTAATGTGCGCGGCCGACAGGTCGCCGTGAACCCGGCCGAGCTCAACCGACTGCATGTGGCGCAGGCTGGCGTCTCCCATAATCTCGGCCGCGCTGAACGCCCCCTCGAGGTGGCCGGCCGAAAGGTCGCCGTGCACCGCCTGCACAGTAGCGCTAGCCAGGTGAGTGAGGGAAAGGTCCCCGGCGACCTCACCGGCAGTCAGTGGCGTTTCCAAATGTTTGACCAGGCCCTCCCCAGCGACGCGCTCCAGGATCACGTCGGCCGTGCGCGGCACCAACAAGGAAACGTCGTCGCTGGCCTCGATGCGCCACTTAGCTTCCTCTTGGCGCAACGTGGCCGGGCCGTGCACCTGCACGGCCGGCTCGTCCCAACCCCGAATCTGCAAGTCGCCGTCGGCCGAGATAATCAGCGTGGGCGTTTTGCCTGTCTCGTAACGCTCTTTCATGGGTGCCTCCTAGCCGTTCAGAAGCTCGACGGCTTCTTCGGCCTTCAGTTCGCCCTGGGATAACTTCCTGAGGATTTCTTTGCGCTCGTCCGGGCTGACGCCGCGCTCAGGTTCGTCCACGTCAAAGCCAAGGGCGCGGATGACGTCGGTCAGCCGGCCGCGCACGGCCGGGTAGGAGAGGTCGAGCTCTTTCTCGACGCGGTTGATCTTCCCCTCACAGAGCAGAAAGGTCTCTACAAAGCGGAGTTGTTCCGCGCTGAGGTGGTAGAGTCGGCCGAGGGTGAAGTGGCCTTCCAGCGAGGTGTCGCAATTGCGGCAGTGAAGCCGAGTGATGGTCAGGCTCTCACCGCAGACTGGGCAAACGCCCAAAACAGGGTTCATTGGCTGTGCCTCCGCTTCGTCGTTTCGCCGGGCGCCTTGCATATCGCCCGGCGCGGCGATTCACTGAAGATAATAAAAGCAAACATTCAGAATGTCAAGCGTTAAGTAAAAATCTAAATGTATTTGGCAAGGATCGCAAGGCTGGAGGAAGATTCAAGGGATAGTCCCTCGCCTTTCCCAGCCGAGGCAAGGGGTTTCAGCCCTTGTTCGGGTGGCGCTAGAGCGACTCGCGCAGGCTGGCCAGCGCCACATAGCCGAAGCCCAGCGCGCTGGCGACGAGGAAAGGCAGAGAGCTGTAAAAGTCACGCTGCAGGCAAAAGGCTATGCCGACGGCCGCGTAGGCCGCCAGCAAGAGCTCGACGCCGATGATCCAGTCGAATGGCAGGCGATAAGCGCGGGCCGGCGCGGCCGCCTCCAGCCAGCCTTTGGGCGTGCGCACCGGCCGGTTCGGCCTTCCGAGCAGCGCCTCGGCGATGGCCCGGCTGGTGCCGGCCGCCAGGCCAATCGCCAGCAAGATGAGCATCGGCAAATGGCGCAACTTCTTTAGCCAGTCGGTGTACAGCCTCTTCTGGCTCAGGACGAACAAGATCGGCTGGGCAAAGCCGGCCAGGCCAAACACAAGCAGGAAGGAGGGCGGCTGGTAGCCAAGGTAAACCAGGGGTACCAGCGTCAGCAGCAGCAGGATCAGCAGGGGGTGGGCCCAGTAGCCGGCCATCATTAGCAGGCCGTACAGGCGGGCCAAGAACGGCCGCCGGCCGTCGGCCAGGATGGCGCGGCCGAACTTGAACAGACATTGGCTGCAGCCCTTGGCCCAGCGCGCCTGCTGGCTCTTGTAGGCCGCCATGGAAGCTGGCAGCTCGGCCGGCACGACCACGTCGTTGAGCAAGCGAAACTCCCAGCCGCGCAGGATCGCCCGCGTGCTCAGGCAGAGGTCCTCACACAACGTGTCCCCTTCCCAGCCGCCGGCGTCCTCGATGCAACTGCGGCGCCAGACGCCGCCGGTGCCGTTGAAGCGCGGGTAGATATCCGCCCGGAAGCGCACAGTCTGGTCGAGGGCGAAATGCTTGTCCATGGCAATGCGCTGGGCGCCAGTCAGCGCCGAGCTCTCGCCGTTCATGTGGCCCCAGCGCGCCTGCACCAAGCCCAGGCGCGGCTCGCTCAGCAGATGGGGCACGGTCAGGCGCAAGAACGAGCGCGGCGGGCTGAAGTCGGCGTCAAAAATGGCGATGTAGTCGCCCCTGGCCTGGCTCAGGCCCAGTTGCAAGGCGCCGGCCTTGTAACCCTCCCGTTCCGGCCGGTGGAACAGGTGGATGTCGACCCCCCGCCTGGACAACTGCCGCACGACGCCGGCCGCGATTTCCGTGGTCTCGTCGTCGGAGTCGTCCAGCACCTGGATGTCGAGCCGGTCGGCCGGGTAATCCAGGGCGGCCACGTCGCGCAGCAGCTTTTCGACCACGAAGCGCTCGTTGTACAACGGCAGCTGCACAGTGACGGCCGGCAGCGAGGCCTCGTCAGCCGGCGGGCAGGGGAACGCCTCGTCGCGGTGGCGCCAAAAGAGCCACAGCGTAACCGCGCCCAGCAGGCCAAACAGGGCCAGTGCGCCCAAGGTGAGTTGGTAAACGGCCGACAGCCAGTTGATCATGAGCTTGGGGGTGGCTTACGCTTGGGCCGCTGAGCTGTTTGCGCGGCCAGGCCGGCGCCGGGCCAGGCGACCACCCTGTGGTTGCTCCCAGTGAGACGGCTTCCGCACGCGCAGCAGACGGCGTATGGGCGGCTCCCGTCTCGAATTATCTGGCGCCATTGTAGCAGCCTGGTTGAAAATCGAGAAAACCGGCCGCTAGGCCATTCGCCGCCCATCGGGCTAGCCGTTATACTTTCACGAGCGCCCAGCCTCAAAGGTGGCGCCACGCTCCATTTAGCAAGGATTAAGATGCTCTTCGGCGGCCTGGACATTCCCACAATTATCGCGCGCGCGATCGTCTTGCTGTTCGCATTTACCTTTCACGAGTTGGCCCACGCCCTCACGGCCGACCGGCTGGGCGATCCCACTCCACGCCGCATGGGCCGGCTGACCCTCAACCCGCTGGCCCACCTCGACCCGTTGGGCACGCTCTTGCTGCTGGTGAGTGGCTTCGGCTGGGCCAAGCCGGTCATGGTCGTGCCCGGCAATTTGCGCGGCAACCCGCGCACCTCAATGGCCCTGGTCGCGGCCGCCGGACCTGTCTCGAACCTTGTTATGGCTAGCCTCGGCGCGATTCCGCTGCGGCTCGACCTGCTCAAGCTTGAGCCCGGCCTGGGCAACATCTTGCCCGCCCCGGCCGAGTTGCTGTTCACGTTCGTCTGGATCAACCTGATCCTGGCGTTTTTCAACCTGATCCCAATCCCGCCCCTGGATGGCTATCGCATCCTGTCCAATTTGCTGCCCTACGAGATGGCTGAGGGGTTGCGGCCGTTGGAGCAATTCGGCTTTCTGATCTTGATGGTGGTCGTCTTTCTGGCCCCGGCGGTCCTCCAATTGGTTGTTGTCGAGCCGGCCGCCGGCCTGCTGGGCCTGCTTTTAGGCGCCCCGGTGTGAGCGTTGGCTACCGGGTCGGCCAATTCTGGCGCGGCTTGGTCGGCGGCGCTTTAAGCGCCGAAGCGACGGCCGAGATCGCCGCCTGCCTGAGCCCGGCCGAGCTGCGCCTATTCCAGCGCCAGCGGCCAGCCGACCAGCGCCACGCTTACCGCGTCATGCGCACCCTGGTCGCCAGGGGAGAGCGCCGGCCGGCCCTGCTGGCGGCCGCCCTGCTGCACGACGTCGGCAAGAGCCGTTGTGGGCTGCCTATTTGGGGCCGGGTCGCCATTGTGCTGGCCGAGAAATTTGCCCCCGCTCTGGCCGATGCCTGGGGCGAGGGCCAGCCAACCGGGTGGCGCCGGCCGTTTGTCGTCCGCGCCCAACATGCCGACTGGGGGGCGGACATGGCGGCCGCGGCCGGCAGCCCGCCGCTGCTAGTGGGCCTTATCCGCAGTCATCAGAGCGTCCCGCCGGCCGGCGACAACTCGGCCGAGGCCAGCCTGCTGCGCCGCTTGCAATGGGCGGACAACCTTAGCTGAGCAAGAGGGGGCATTGCCAACGATGAAAGCGCGAACTGTCTCTCTGATTGGCCTCGATCGCCTTAGCGGCTCGCTTGCGCTGGCCCTGCGCAAGGCGGGGCTTGGCCTTGGCATTTCCGGCGCCGATGCGGCCCGGCCGGTAGCCGAAAAGGCGCTCGAGCTGGGCATCCTTGACAGCATTGACTCCAACCAGGCCGACGCGGCCGCGGCCGCCGACATTTTAATCCTCAACCTGCCGCTCAATGAGCTGGAGGAAACGCTGGCGCGGGTTGGGCCGGCCGTGCAGCCCCATGCCCTGGTGCTCGATCTGGCCCCGCTAAAGGGGCCTGGCCTGAAATGGGCGGCCCAATACTTGGACCATGGCCATTACGTCGGCGTTACGCCAGTGGTGGCTGCCGGCGTGCTCGAAGACGGCCGGGGCGACATTGTGTCCGCTTCGGCCGACCTGTTTCGCGACGGCATCCTGTGCCTGATGCCATCCCCTGCGGCCGATCCGCAGGCAGTCGAGACGGCCGTCAACCTCGGCCGGCTTATCGGCGCGACGCCCTTTTTCCTCGACGCGCAGGAGTATGACGGCCTGATGCACGGCGTGGAGACGCTGCCCGGACTGCTGGCGGCCGCTCTCTTCCGAGCCAGCAGCCTGGCGCCCGGCTGGCGCGACATGCTACGTTTCGCCGGCCGGCCCTTTGCCCAGGCGGCCGCCGGCCTAAAGCGCCCCGATCTGGCCGCCCTGGCGCTCAATGACCGCCTGGCGACCTTGCGCTGGCTCGACGCGCTCCTGGCCGAAGTTCAAACAGTGCGCCGCTGGGTGGAGCAAGGCGATGCGGAGCGTCTGGAATTGCTGCTGGCCGACGTGGCCCAGCAGCACGGCCGCTGGCTCGCCAGCCGGCAGGCCAATGATTGGAGCGAAGATCCGGGCATGCCGGACGTCAGCAACATGAGCTTTGGAAACCAGCTTTTCGGGGGGACGTGGCGGCGTAAAAGGGACGGCGACAAGAAGTCTTGAGGGCGACCATGACCCCCCTGGTGGACGCCGGCCGGCCGGCCCTGAACGTCTTGATGGTCGCGCCGACCTCGTTTTTTAACGATTACGGCGGCCACATCCGCATCTTGGAAGAGGCCTTGGCCCTGCAGGCCATGGGCCAGCGGGTGCGAATCGTTACCTATAATGAGGGGAAAGACGTGGCCGGGGTAGCCATCCAGCGCACCTGGCGCCTTCCCTGGCATGCCGGCTACGAAGTCGGCTCCTCGCGCCACAAGCTGGCCTTTGACCTCTACCTGGCGGCAAAAGCGATCCAGGTGGCGGCCGGCTGGCGGCCCGACGTCATCCACGGCCACATGCACGAGGGCGCCCTGATCGGCGGCCTGCTGGCCCGCCTGTGGCGCGCGCCGCTGGTGTTTGATTTTCAAGGCAGCCTGACGGCCGAAATGGTGGACCACCGCTTTTTGAATCCGGATGGGCGCATTTACGCCTGGGCACGCTGGCTGGAGCGCTTTATCTGCCGCCTGCCGGCCGCCATTCTGACCAGCTCCCACCAGGCGGCCGAGATGTTGGCCGCCGACTTCGGCGTGCCGGAGTGCCGCATCCATCCGCTGCCCGACTGCGTGGACTTGAAACGTTTTGACCCCGGCCGTTTCGACGCCGGCCGCAAGGCAGAGCTCAAGGCGCGCTTAGGAATTCCGGCCGGCCGGCCGGTGGTGGCCTATCTGGGCTTGCTGGCCGATTACCAGGGCACACCTGACCTGGTGGCGGCCGCGGCCCGGCTGAAGGCGGCCGGCGAGCGCGTGCACTTGCTCATTATGGGCTATCCACGGGTGGACGAATACCGCGCGCTGGCGCGCCAGGCCGGGCTGGCCGAGGAGATCACCTTCACCGGCCGGGTC
Organism: Promineifilaceae bacterium (SeqCode); assembly: GCA_050696115.1. GTDB lineage: Bacteria > Chloroflexota > Anaerolineae > Promineifilales > Promineifilaceae > UBA11865. The sequence goes on from JBOGUG010000282.1 coordinate 12,727, forward strand.
AACTACGCTGACGCGCCCCTCTACCTGTCGCTGGGCGACCTGGCCGTGTCGGCCAAGTTTTCCACCAGCGAAGGCAGCGGCAAAATACTAAACTATATGGCCATGGCCCAGCCAGTGGTCGCTTACGACACGCCGGTCCATCGTGAATATCTGGCCGGCCTGGGCCACTATGCGCCCGTGGGGGACGTGGACTGCCTGGCGCAGCTCTTGGCGAGCCTCGCCCAGCGGCCGGATCGGCGCGCCGAACTGGGCGGCCGGCTGCGCCAGCGGGCGGCCGAATATTACGGCTGGGCCCAGGCGGCCGGCAGCATCCTGGGTCTGTACCAGGCCTTGACAAAAGGCTGAATTGTCGTATACTACTTATTTGCTTAGCGGGTACCCAACTCAGTGGGAGCCAGCCCATTGGCTGGCAAGGCGGGCTGGTTCTGGCAATTCGTGATGGTGAGGTGGGTTTTGGCGCCAAAGCTGGCGCTCCGCTTTGCTTCCGCTTCAAAAACGTTCCAAGCTTAAGTTCATACAGTTTTAGGGAGCAGGTAAAAAGGACACATGGCCAATAGTCCAGTTAAAACGTATGCCCAGACGACGGATCCGCTTGAGCTGCCGACGCTGATTGACGTCCAGCTAACTTCCTTTGCTACCTTCATAAAGGAAGGCTTGGCCGAGCTGTTCGCAGAGATATCGCCCATCGAGAGCTTCAGCCGCGACATGAAGCTCTACTTTCCCAGCGACCAGCCAGAAGCTCAGGGCTTCGGCCTCAAATATTGGTTTGAGGAGCCCAAGTACTCAGTGGAAGAGTGCGTCGAGCGCGACATGAGCTACGCTGCATCGCTTTATGTTAAGGTGATGCTCTACAGCCAGAACCAGGATCAGCCCATTATCCAGGACATTTTCATGGGCGATTTTCCGCTCATGACGCCGGCCGGCACCTTCATCATAAATGGCACCGAGCGCGTGGTGGTCAGCCAGCTTATCCGCTCTCCAGGCGTCTACTTCGAGGCCGAAGAGGAGTTGGCCACCGGCCGGCCGCTGGCCATGGCCAAGCTGATCCCCGACCGCGGCGCCTGGATGGAATTTGAGACCCGCAAGACCGATTACCTGACGGTCAAGTTCAACCGCAAGCGCACCGTCCCGGTGACGCTCTTTTTGCGCGCCTTGGCGGCCGTAGATGACGGCCTGGACCAGCAGCTGATCGAAAAGGGCAGCGACGAAGAGCTTCTCGCCCTTTTCGAGGACCTGGATACCAATGCGGAACACCGCTACATCCAGGGCAGCATTGAGCAGGAGCCGCAGTGGGACGAGGACAAGCCGCTGGCCGAGCAGTCTCTGATCGAGTTCTACAAGCGCATGCGGCCGGGCGACCCGCCCACGCTGGACAACGCGCAGCAGTACATGGTCGAGCAGTTGTTCGACAACCGGCGCTACGACCTGGCCCGCGTCGGCCGCTATAAGCTCAACAAGCGCCTGAACCTGCAGGAGATCGTGCCGGAGAGCCACCGCACCCTGACCCAATACGACGTCGTGCGCCTGATCCGGCACATGATCCTGATCAACAACGGCCAGGAAGGGGCCGACGACATTGACCACCTGGGCAACCGGCGCGTGAAGACTGTCGGCGAGTTGCTGCAGGCCAAGCTGCGCGTTGGGCTGCGCCGCATGGAGCGCGTTGTGCGAGAGCGCATGTCCATCCGCGAGACCGACACGTTGACGGCCGTCCAGCTGATCAACATCCGGCCGGTGGTGGCCGCCATCCGCGAATTTTTCGGCTCCTCACAGCTGAGCCAGTTCATGGAGCAGGCCAACCCGCTGGCCGAGCTGACCCACAAGCGCACTTTGTCGGCCCTTGGCCCCGGCGGCCTGCGTCGTGAGCGGGCTGGCTTTGAGGTGCGCGACGTGCACCACAGCCATTATGGCCGCATCTGCCCCATTGAAACGCCCGAAGGGCCTAACATTGGCCTGATCGGCCGCCTGGCCACCTACGGCCGGGTCAACAGCTATGGCTTCATCGAGACACCCTACCGCCGCGTGCTCAATACGATTGAGCTGGACAGCCCCGACCTTGAAGGCCACGATGCCCTCGTGGACATCCTCCATCCCAAGAGCGGCAAAGTGCTGGTGAAAGCCGGCGAGACGATCACGGCCAAGGACGCCAAGGCGATCAAGGCAGCCAAGTTCGAGACGCCCATTTCGGTGGTGCCTTTCTTAACCGACGAGATCGTCTACATGTCGGCCGATGAGGAAGACCGCTACACCATTGCCCAGGCCAACGCCGCCCTGGATGATCGCCGCCAATTTGTTGGCAAACGCGTCTCGGCCCGCCGCAACCAGCAGTTCCGCTTTGCCTCGGTGCAGCGCGTGGACTTCATGGACGTGGCCCCGCGCCAGATCGTCGGCATCTCGGCCGCGCTGATCCCTTTTCTGGAGCACGATGACGCCAACCGCGCCCTGATGGGCTCCAACATGCAGCGCCAGGCGGTACCCCTGCTGCGGCCGGACGTGGCCGTGGTCAGCACCGGCATGGAGTGGCAGGCAGCCTACAACTCCGGCCAGGTCATCATCGCCGATGAGGAGGGCGAGGTGCTGAGCGTCACCGGCGACCGCATCATCTTAATGGGCGAGAACGGGCCGCGCACCTACAAGCTGCGCAAGTACAACCGCTCCAATCAGAGCACCTGCATTGACCAGCGACCGATTGTGGTCAAGGGCCAGCGCGTCCATCCGGGCATGATCCTGGCTGACAGCTCTTCGACCCAAAGCGGCCAGTTGGCCCTGGGCCAGGATGTCGTCGTGGCCTTCCTTTCGTGGGAGGGTGGCAACTTCGAAGACGCTATCCTGGTGAGCGAGCGGCTGGTGCGCGAGGATCGCTTCACTTCGGTGCACATCGAAAAGCACGAAGTCGAGGCGCGTGACACCAAGCTGGGCCCGGAAGAGATCACATTCGACATCCCCAACGTCAGCGATGACGCGCTCAAGGATCTGAACGAAGAGGGCATCATTCGCATCGGCGCCAACGTCAACGAGAATGATATTCTGGTGGGCAAGATCACGCCGAAGGGCGAGAAGGAGCTGAGCCCAGAAGAGAAACTGCTGCGAGCCATCTTTGGCGACAAGGCGCGTGAGGTCAAAGACTCCAGCCTGCGTCTGCCCAACGGCGCGCGCGGCAAAGTCGTGGACGTACAGGTCTTCACCCGTCAGCAAGACCGCGACTTGCCGGCCGGCGTGGAAACGATGGTGCGGGTGAGCGTGGCCCAGCGGCGCAAGATCTCCGAAGGGGACAAGATGGCCGGCCGGCATGGCAACAAGGGCGTCATCTCCAAGGTGGTGCCTATTGAGGACATGCCCTTCCTGGCCGACGGGACGCCGGTGGACATTATCCTGAACCCGATTGGCGTGCCCGGCCGGATGAACCTGGGGCAGATCCTGGAGACCCACCTGGGCTGGGCAGCCAACCGGCTCGGCTTCCGGGCCGTCACCCCCGTCTTCGACGGCGCCAGCGAGCAGGAGATCGCGGCCGAACTGGCCCGCGCCTGGCTGGTGGACCACGCCTGGCGCCAGGTGACCGATTGGGCCTTGAGCTGGCTTGAGGAGATCGAATACGATCTCGACACGCTGGAGAATGACGCCGAGGCGCGCCAGCTTTTCATCAGCGCCTGGCTGGAAGGCAAGCCGTACGACGCTGACCGGTTGGCAACCGACCGGGCCTACGCCCGCTATTCCGTGGCCCGCGAGTGGCTGCGCGAGCGTGGCTGGGAACCGGACGAGACGCTGCCACCAACCGACGACTGGGCGGCGATGCGCAAGGCCGATTGGGAGCCTTACAACGCGGCCGCCATTGAGGTCGGCATGCGCGAGTGGCACGCCTTCGTGGTTGAGCGCTACAGTGACGACCTGCCGGAAGAGATGCGCAAGGCAGTTGTCCGCGAGCTGAGCCTGGAACAACTCATAGCCAACGCCGAGCAAATCACCCTCCGCACCGGGCAGCCCGCGCCAATCCTGGGCAAGGAACGCCTCATTGATGGCAAGAGCGGCGAGCCGTACGCCCAGCCGGTCACCGTGGGCGTGATCCACATGCTCAAGCTGGCCCACCTGGTCGAGGACAAGGTCCACGCCCGCTCTACCGGCCCCTACAGCCTAGTGACCCAGCAGCCCTTAGGCGGCAAGGCCCAATTCGGCGGCCAGCGCTTCGGCGAGATGGAAGTATGGGCCCTGGAAGCCTACGGCGCGGCCCACACCCTGCAGGAGATGCTCACCGTCAAATCCGATGACGTCCAGGGCCGAGTCAAGACCTACGAGGCGATTGTCAAGAACGAACCACTTGAGGAGCCCGGCATCCCGGCGAGCTTCCGCGTGCTGGTCAAAGAGCTGCAAAGCCTGGGCCTGGCCGTGGAGGCGGTAACCGAAGGTGGCGAGGTGATCCGCTTCGGCAAAGAAGACGACAAGCGCCAGCGCCATCACTATGTGGGCACTGGCCTGATGGACCTGGCGCGTAACCGCCGCTAACGCGCGCCCTTTGGCCGCTTGTGATCTTTGGCACAAAGTTCTTGACATCCCTTACCAATGTGCTAGAATAGCCTTTCGGTCAATACTTCCCAGCGTAGCGGGTTTTCTGCCTGCGGGATGACCCGTTACGAACTAGATAAGTGAATTTGGATGGAGGCCATCGAAGCGCTTCGATGGCCTCCATCTTCGAGTGGTAAGGGGCCGTGGCCCCGGCCGCCCTTAGAGGTATAGGCGAGTAACGCGCGCTGAA
>JBOGUG010000283.1:0-2479 GCA_050696115.1 Promineifilaceae bacterium (SeqCode)
GTTCTAAGCGGTCAATCAGGTGCTGAATGTCCATCCGATTACCCCCAGGTTGTCGCTGGTGCGCCGGCAGCAGTGGCCGCGATTATATCCCCCGGCCGGCCGCTGACAAACCGGCCGGCGGCCGCCCGACCGCCGCAGCGAGCCACGGCCGGCGCTTGCCCGGAACCAGGGCGGGCACGGGGGCCCGCCCCTACAGGTTCGGTCGGCCGCCGGCCTAATCGCGCAAGGACAGCGGCGGGCTGTACAGGCCCTCTTCCCGGCCGTCGAAGCGCGCCCGCAGCGCGGCCGCCACGTTGGGCGGCACCATGCTCGTCACGTCGCCGTGAAAGGACGCGATCTCGCGGATGATGCTGCCGCTCAGAAAGGTGTGCTCCTCGCGGGTGATCAGGTTGACTACCTCGATCTCCGGCGCCAGGCGCTGGTTGGCCAGCGCCATGCGAAACTCAAATTCGAAGTCGGAAAAGACGCGCAGCCCGCGCACGATGACCTGGGCCGCCACCCGGCGGGCGAAATCCACCGTCAGCCCGCTGTAAGACAGGATGCGGATGTTCGGCCGGCCGTCCAGCGCCGCCTCGATCATCTGCACCCGCTCCTCGACCGAAAAGAGGATGGTCTTAATCGGCCGGCCGTGGTCGAAAACGCCGACGATCAGCTCGTCGAAGATGGCGGCCGCCCGGTGCATCAGGTCCAGATGGCCCAGGTGGACGGGGTCAAAGGTGCCGGGGTAGATGGCCCGTTTCGCCATGCGAACTCCTCTTAGCTGACCTCGGCCGCCTGGCTCCAGAAGGCGTCCAGCTTCTGGCGCAGCAGGCGGTGTTCCGGCCGGGCGAGCTCCGGGTCGGACTCCAGCAGCTGGCCGGCCTCCGCCCGCGCCATTTCCAGCAGGGGCAGGTCGAGCAGCGACGCCAGGCGCAATTCGGGCAAGCCGCTCTGGCGCTGGCCGAAGAACTCGCCCGGCCCGCGTAGCTCCAGGTCGCGCTCGGCCAGGGCGAAACCGTCGTTGCTCTGCTCCAGGGCCGCCAGCCGTTCGCCGCCGCCCTCGTAGCCGTCGTCGGCCAGCAAGAGGCAGAAGGATTGGTGCTCGCCCCGGCCGACGCGGCCGCGAAATTGGTGCAATTGGGCCAGGCCGAAGCGGTTGGCGCCCTCAATCAGCATGACAGTGCTGTTGGGCACGTCCACGCCCACCTCAATGACCGAGGTCGCCACAAGCACGTCGTGTTCGCCCGCGTAAAAGGCGCGCATGGCGGCTTCCTTGTCGGCCGGGCGCATCCGGCCGTGCACCAGGCCCAGCTTAAGGTCGGGGAAGATGTGCTGCTGGAGGCGCTCGAATTCGGCCGTGGCCGCCTTGGCCTCGCTCTTGTCGGACTCCTCGACCAGCGGGCAAATGATGAACGCCTGGCGCCCTGCCTGCACCTGCTTGCGCACAAAGCGATAGGCGCGCTCGCGCTGGCCCGGCTTAAGCCAGTAGGTCTTGATCTCCTGCCGGTCGGGGGGCATTTCGTCCAGCGTGGATAGGTCCAGGTCGCCGTATAGCGAGAGCGCCAGCGTGCGGGGGATGGGCGTGGCGCTCATGACCAGCAGATGGGGCGCGCCGGCCGGCGCCGGGCCGCCATTGCCGCCCTTGGCGCGCAGCGCGCCGCGCTGCTCGACGCCGAAGCGGTGCGGCTCGTCCACGACTGCCAGCCCCAGGTCGTGGAAGCGCACGCCGGCCTGGATCAGGGCGTGGGTGCCGACGACCACCTGGGCCCGGCCGTCGGCCAGCTCGGCGTAGCGTTGCTCGCGCTCGGCCGGAGGCGTGCTGCCAGTGAGCAGGCCCACCCGGACGCCGGCCGCGGCCAACAGCTCGCCCAGGCTGCGGGCGTGCTGCTCGGCCAGGATCTCGGTGGGCGCCATCAGGGCGGCCTGGCGGCCGGCGCGGACGGCCAAGAGCATGGCGGCGGCGGCCACGGCCGTCTTGCCGGAGCCGACGTCGCCTTGCAAGAGGCGGGTCATAGGCTGCGGCCGGGCCACGTCGGCCGCGATTTCCGCGATGACCCGACCCTGAGCGGCCGTCAGGGCGAAGGGCAGGCCGGCCGCGAAGGCGTCCAGCGCCTCGCGGTTGGTCGGGATGGGTGTGCCCGGCTCGGCCTGGCGCTGGCGGCGTGTGCCCAGCATGCCCAACTGGAGCAGAAAGAGCTCGTCAAAGACCAGCCGCCGGCGAGCGCGCCCCAGGCTTTCCTGCGAGTCGGGAAAGTGGGCCTGGGCCAGCGCCTGGGGCAGCGGGTACAGGCCGAGTCGGCGGCGCAGCGCCTGCGGCAGCGGCTCGGCCACCTTGGGCGCCCATTGCTCGACCGCCTGGCGCATCACCTGGCGCATCCGCTGCGGGCCGATGCCCTTGGTCAGGGGGTAGACGGGCACGATGCGCCGCGTGCGCAGCGGCTCCAGCTCCACCGGCTCCCATTCGGGGTTCTGGAACTGCGGCCGGCCGAGATATTGATCC
>JBOGUG010000284.1:0-4669 GCA_050696115.1 Promineifilaceae bacterium (SeqCode)
CAGGCCGCCCGGCCACCAGCCGCCGCGCCAGCCAGGGCGAGGCGAATCCGGCCAGCAGCAGCGCCAGCGCCCCGGCCAGTCCAACGACCAGCAGCAGGCCGGCGCCGGCCGGCGGGCCGAAGTGGCCAACCAGCCGGTTGAGGGCGAACGTTTCCCCCAGCCGGCCGGCGGTCGCCGCCAGGTGGCGCCACTGGGGCAGGAAGAGCAGCCAGCCGGCCGCTGAGCCCAGCAGCCAGGGGGCCAGAATTGGCGGGCCGCGGCCGGGCGAGGAGCCCAGCCGGCCGAGCCAGACCCCGCTCAGCAGCAGCCAGAGGGGTATGATGGTGTAATCCAGGTACAGGCCGAGCCCCAGCCCCAGCGCGACCAGCAGCCCGCCGGCCGGGCGGCCGCGCCGCAGCCCCAGCGCCATCAGCACGGCCGGGGCGCCAACCCACAGCGCCATGCGCGCCTCCTGGGCGTACCAAACGTCGAGCGGGGCCAACGCCAAAAGCAGGGCTGCCCAGAGCCCGACGCGCCGGCCGCCGGCCCGCCGCCCCAGCCGGCAAACCAGGGCGATGGCCAGCAGGGAGGCGAAGGCAGAGGGCAGGCGCAGCAGCGCCTCGCTCCGGCCGAAATAGAGCCAGGCGCGCAGGATCAGGTAGTAGAAGGGGGGGTGGTTGTCGTGCAGGCCGAGCCAGATCTCAGCCGCCGGCCGGGACGCGCTCCAAACCGAAAAGGCCTCGTCGAGCCACAGGCTCTTGGCGCCCAGGTTCAGCCCGCGCAGGGCGAAGGCCGCCAGCAGCAGCGCCGCCAGCCGGCCGCTCGGCCAGCCGGCCGCGGCTAGCCCGGCACGCACACCACCTGGGCGGTCTCTATGCTGTACTCGGCGTCCAGCCCATTTAGGGCTTGCAGCACGGCGGCCGTCGTGTTATGGGCGGCCGCAATGTCGAAGACGGTGTCGTGCTCGCGCACCACGTAAGGCCGGTTGCCGGGGCAGAAGGCCGGGTTCGCCACCGGCAAGTTCAGGGTGGCGCCGGGCGCCAGGTCATTGTCGTCAATGCCGTGCAGCGCCATGAGCTCGATGGCGCTGTTCTGGGCCTGAGCGATGCCGTACAGGGTGTCGCCCTGCTGCACGATGTAGCTGATGAAAATGACCGGGTCGGGCGAGGCGGTCGGGGCCAGGGGCACAGTCGGCTGGGGCGGGGCCAGGACAAAGGTGGCGCTGGCCAGCGGCAGGCCGGGCGTGGGCTGAACGACCTCCGGCACAGCGCCGCCAGGCTGCTCGAAGGGGAAGTAGACGAGCTGGCTCGGATCGGGGTTGAGGGTGATGGGCACGCTATCCACCAGCACCTGTTGGCTGGCGCCGGCCGGCGGCCCGGCCGCAACCGTCGGCGCGGCCGTCTCAGACCGGCGCTGGAGCACGTTCAGGCCCACCAGGCTGGTGGCGGCGCAAATGATCGCCCCCAGCACCAAGAAGATGATCATGCGCAAGCTGCGGCCTTGTTCCATTTTCGTTGCCCAGAGGTTATGTTACACTTGGCCTGACTTTATGGCAAGTTGTTGGAGGCTGGCATGGGCTATGTGAGGCTGCGGCCGGAGCTCGAAGCGATCGAGGGCCGCACGCTGGCGCCCTACGCGCTGAAGAGCGCCGATTCGCGCGGCCGCCTCTACCCGGAGCGGGAGTCTGAGACACGCACCGCCTTCGAGCGCGACCGCGACCGGATCATCCACACCACCGCTTTCCGGCGCCTGGAGTACAAGACCCAGGTGTTCGTCTTTTACGAGGGCGACCATTATCGCACGCGCCTGACGCACACCCTCGAGGTGGCCCAGCTCGGCCGATCCATTGCGCGCAGTCTGGGCGGCAACCAGGAGCTGACCGAAGCCATTTGCCTGGCCCACGACCTGGGCCACCCGCCCTTCGGCCATGCGGGCGAGTACGCCCTGGATGGGCTAATGCGCGACTTTGGCGGCTTCAACCACAACCGCCAGAGTTATCGCATCGTGACCGAGATCGAGCAGCGCTACCCCGACTTCCGCGGCCTTAACCTGAGCTATGAGACGCGCGAAGGCATGGTTAAGCACGAGACAGAGTACGATCGCAGCGACGCGGCCGACTTCGAGCCCCACCTGCGGGCTTCGCTGGAAGCCCAGATCGCCAATGTCGCCGACGAGATCGCCTACAACGCCCACGACCTGGAGGACGGGCTGCGGGCGCTGCTTTTCACCCCGGCCGACCTGGAGCCGCTGGAGATATGGCGCCAACTGCGCGCGCAGATCGGCTGGGATGGCGCGCCCTTCACCGAGATTACGCGGCGCGAGGTGGTGCGCGAGCTGATCGGCTTAATGGTCACCGATGGGGTGGAAACCACCGCGGCCGGCCTGGAAGCGGCCGGGGTGGCCTCGCCGCAGGATATACAGCTTCAGCCCGCCAACCTGGTCCTCTTTTCGGCCGCGATGGGGGCCAAATTGCGCGGCCTGAAGGATTTTCTGCTCGAGCGCATGTACCGCCATCACCGCCTGATGCGCATGCAGACCAAGGCGGAGCGCTTTGTGGCCGAGATCTTCGAGGCTTACATGAAAGAGCCGCGCATGCTGCCCGAAAAGATCCAGGAGCGGCTGGCCGACACAGCTCGGCCGCGCCTGGTGGCCGACTATATCGCCGGCATGACCGACCGCTATGCCCTGGACGAGTGGGAGAAGCTCTTCGACCCTTACCGCCGGGCCTGATGCCAGCGCCTCACTGAGGGGCGGGCCGAAACGCGCCCTTACACGTCCAGCGCCTTGGTCGCGATCAGCCCCGCGGCGGCCGCCTTGAACTCGGCCAACGGCACAGCCCCGCGGTTCTCGTTGTTGCGCGTGCGCACCGCCACGCTCAAATCGGCCAGTTCGCGGTCGCCCACCACCAGCATGTAGGGCACCTTCTGCAACTGCGCCTGGCGGATCTTGGCGTTCATGCGCTCGCCGCCCTCGTCCACCTCGACGCGCATGCCGGCCGCGCCCAGTTCGGCCGCCACCTGGCGGGCATAGGCCAGGTGGTCGTCGGTGATCGGGATGACCACCGCCTGCACCGGCGCCAGCCAGAGCGGAAAGGCACCGTTGAAATGCTCGATCAGCAGGCCCACGAAGCGTTCCATGCTGCCAAAGGGCGCCCGGTGGATCATCACCGGCCGGTGCTTCTTGCCGTCTTCGCCCGTGTACTCCAGATCGAAGCGCTCCGGCAGCAGGAAATCCACCTGCACCGTGCCCAGTTGCCACTCGCGCTTGAGCACGTCGCGGAAGATGAAGTCCAGCTTGGGCCCATAGAAGGCCGCTTCGCCCACCTCGACCGAGTAAGGCATGCCGACCTTGTCGGCCGCCTGACGAATGGCGCGCACGCCGCGCTGCCACATCTCGGGCGTGCCGGCGTACTTGTCGCTGGCCGGGTCGTTTGTGCCCAGCCGGGCGCGGTAATCCTCCAGGCCCATGCTGTTGAAGACGTGGTGGATCAGGTTGACGACGTTGATGAACTCCTCTTCCAGTTGCTCCGAGGCCACGAAGAGGTGCGAGTCGTCAATGGTGAAGCCGCGCACCCGCGTCAGGCCAGACAGCTCGCCGCTCTGCTCGTAGCGGTAGACCGTGCCGAATTCGGCCAGGCGGTAGGGCAGGTCGCGGTAGCTCTTGGGCGAGCTCTTGTAGATCTCGATGTGATGCGGGCAGTTCATCGGCCGGAGCAGGAACAGCTCGCCGTCAATGTCCAGCGGCGCATACTGGCTGGCTTTGTAATAGGGGTAATGGCCGCTGGTTACGTAGAGGTCAATTTTGGCGATGTGCGGCGTGATGACCGGCAAATAACCCCGCTCCACCTGGGCCTGGCGCAAAAAGTTCTCCAGCTCTTCGCGCAGGGCCACGCCTTTGGGCAGCCAGAGGGGCAAGCCGGCGCCAACCGTCGGCGAGATGGCGAACAGGCCCAACTCCTTACCCAGACGGCGATGGTCGCGCGCCCGCGCTTCCTCCAGCCACTTAAGGTGGGCCTCCAGCTCCGGCCGGCTGGGCCAGGCCGTACCGTAGATGCGCTGTAACTGTGGCCTCTTTTCGTCGCCGCGCCAATAGGCCCCGCCGCTGCGCAGCAGCTTGACGGCGTTCGGCCGGATCTGGCGCGTGGATTCCAAATGTGGGCCGCGGCACAGGTCCACGAAGTCGCGGTGCTGGTAGATGCCGACGACGTCCAGCGGCGCTGCGATGGGCCGGCCGTCTTCGTCCAGCTTGCCGGCCGCCAGTTCGCGGATGAGCTCGAGCTTGTAGGGCTGCCCGGCGAAAAATTCCAGCGCCTCGGCAACCGGCAGGCTGCGCCGCTCGAAGGCGGCGCTTTCTTGGAGCAGCGCCTTCATGCGGGCTTCGATGCGCTCCAGGTCTTCGGGCGAGAAGGTGATCGGCCGGCCGGCCGCGTCCTGGCCCAGGTCGAAATCGTAGTAGAAGCCGTCCTCGATGGGCGGCCCGATGGCCAGCTTGGCCTCCGGGAAGAGGCTCAGCACCGCCTCGGCCAGCACGTGGGCGGCCGAGTGGCGCAGCCGGTAAAGCTCGGACTCTTCGTAACGGCCGCTGCCGTTGCTGCTGTTGCTCATGTCACGCTCTCCGCTCTCAGACAACAAAAAACGCCAACGCCCACACTTGGGGCGATGGCGCATCGCGGTTCCACCCAATTTCGGCG
>JBOGUG010000285.1:0-4325 GCA_050696115.1 Promineifilaceae bacterium (SeqCode)
GGCCCGTACTCATTCGGCCGGGCCAGGATGCCGGCCGCGTACAGCCGCTCGGCCAATGGCTCGCCGAAGGCCAGCCAGTAGCCCTCGGTGTCCAGCTCGATCTCAGGCAGCTCGATAGGGCCGTAGCCCAGCGTCTCGTGGGTGTAGCGCCGGATCTTGCGGTAACCGGTCGCCTGGGTCACCACCAGCACCCCGCCGTGCGCCCGCAGCAGGCCATCCCCCCAGGCCTCGGCCGCCGGCCGCAATTGCCGGATCTGGCTGGCCACGCTGGAGCGGGTGTAGTAGTCCACCTCAACCGGCCGCACGCTCGCCAGCCGGCCGTCCCAGTCGAGCGATTCGACCAGAAAGCTGCGCGCCTGGTGCAGGTAAATGGCCCCCTCGTAGGCCAGCAGGTGGACGCTTTCCAGGTCCAGCTCGCCGATGACGCTGGGCGTCGCGCCGCTCGTGTCCTGGATGACCACCGTCTCCCCGCCGCTGGTGCGCAAGGAGATCTCGTGGGCCGGCGCGCCTTCGCCCAGCCAATGGTATTGGTCGGCCGCCTGATGCAGCCGGCCGGCGGCCGCCAGCTCCTCTAAAATCGGCTCGACCGGCCCCAGCCGGCCGAAGTGCTCGCCGGCCCGAAAGGGCAGCTCGTAGGCCGCGCAGGCCAGGTGGCCGGCCAGGATGCGCGGGTTGTCCGGGTTGCACAGGGCGTGCTCCGGCGAGCGGCCAAACAGGTAGCCCGGGTGCTGGCACAGGTATTGGTCCAGCGGGTTGGCGGCCGCCACCAGCACCACGGCCGATTCCGCCTCACGCCGGCCGGCCCGGCCGGCCTGCTGCCAGGTGGAGGCCACGGAGCCAGGATAGCCGGTCAGCACGGCCGCCCCCAGCCGGCCGATGTCAATCCCAAGCTCCAGGGCGTTGGTCGCCACCACCCCCCGCAGCGCGCCCTCGCGCAGGCCGGCCTCGATGGCCCGCCGCTCCAGCGGCAGGTAGCCGCCCCGGTAGCCGGCCACGGCCGGGCCGGGCCCGTTCTCGGCCGTCAGCTCGTCGCGCAAATAGGCCAGCAGCAGCTCCACCGTCTGCCGGGCGCGGGCGAAGACCACCGTCTGGACGTCGTGGCGCAGAAAGCCGGCCGCCACCTCCTTGGCCGCCATCACAGCGCTGCGCCGCAGCCCCAGCCCGGCGTCAACCAGGGGCGGATTATAGAGGATGAATTGCTTGCGGCCGGCCGGCGCGCCGTTGTCGGCCTCGGCCACCAACTCGAAGTCGGCCTCCAGCAATCGGCCGGCGTGCTCGGCCGGGTTGGCGATCGTGGCCGAGCAGCAGATGAAGGCCGGCCGGCTGCCGTAAAAGTGGCAGATGCGCGCCAGCCGGCGCAGCACGTTGGCCACGTGGCTGCCGAACACGCCCCGGTAGGCGTGGATCTCGTCCAGCACCACGTAGCGCAGGTTGGCAAACAACCCACGCCAGGCCGTGTGCTGGGGCAGGATGCCGGCGTGCAGCATGTCGGGGTTGGTCACCAGGATGCCGGCCGCCTGCCGGATCTGGCGCCGCCGGCCGGCGGGCGTGTCGCCGTCGTAGCTGTGCGCCTCGACCGGCAGCCGGCCGCGCTCCAGCAGGGCGGCCGTCTCGGCCAACTGGTCGTGGGCCAGCGCCTTGGTCGGGAAGAGATACAGCGCCCGCGCTTCCGGCTCGGCCAGCAGGCGCTGCACCACCGGCAGGGTGTAGCACAGCGACTTGCCGGAGGCGGTGGCCGTGGCCACCACCACCGGCCGGCCCTCGTAGGCCGCCGCCATGGCCGCCGCCTGATGGGCGTATAACCGGCCAATGCCGCCGGCGCGCAGCCCGGCCGCAAGCCGGGGATCCAGCCACTCCGGGAACGGCGCCAGCCGCGCCGGCCGGGGCGGGATGCGCTCCCAGGCCACCACGTCGGCCATGAAATCGGGGTTGCGCCGCAGCCAGGCCAGGGCGCCCTCAAGGCTCATGGCCCGATTTTAAGCCAAAACGGCCCAATTGGCCTGCCGCCGGCCGGCGCTTGGCCCAGAACCAGGGCTGGCACGGGGGCCCGCCCCTACGGAATTGAACCCCCAAATCCCGGCCGATTTGTGGGACGGGCTTCCAGCCCGTCGGCGGGCGCCAGCCCGCGTCCGGCCGTTCCCGTCCCCACCCATCCACAGCCAGCCCCTCCCAGTATATATATACTAGCAGTCATAGTAGGCGCTGGGGATAAGTGGATAGCGCCATAGCGCCCCCAGATGTGGGCCCCCGGCCGGCCCGCGCCCCATATCCGTCGCGAAATGCCAGCCGGGCCGCGGCCGCGCCTGTGGACAACGCCTTGGAAAGGCCTCCCCGCCTTATGTCAACCTTCGGCTGGCGTATACCCCTAAAAGCGGCCGCCTTGAAGATGTGGCCTTTGCCACCGGCCGCCCCCAATATATGGGTTCGGCCCCTCCACCGCCTCTGCCCCCGACCGGCCCGACTTTTCCACCGAAATCGCCCCTTTTCCACAGCTTTAAGCGACTTATCCACAGAAATGCAAGGAGCCGGCCCTGTTCAGGAGCCGGCCCCAGGCACGGTTTGATCGGGTTAGCCGCTCAAACGCCCATATATGGGGAGTCAGGCGGCTGTCGGATCGTACAACTGGGCCTTAATTTCCATGACGTCGCGGCGCACGGCCGAATCCGTTTCCAGCAGCTCGGTGATCTTTTCGTAGCCGTACAAAATGGTCGTGTGGTCGCGGTGGCCCAGCCTCTCGCCAATCTGCGGATAGGACATCTCCGTTTCGGTGCGCGCCAGGTACATCGCCACCTGGCGCGGGAAGGCCACCGCCCGGCTGCGGCTGTTGCTGCGCAGCGCCTCCAGCGTGACGTGATAATAGTCGCAGACCGTGTCCAGCAGCACGCTCAGGGTGATCTTCTCCGGCTGGCGAATCACCTCGGCCAAAGCCAGCGCCGCCAATTGTTCGTCAATCTGAACATCGCTTAGTTGGGCGTAGGCGATAACCTTGTTCAGCGCCCCTTCCAGCTCGCGGATGTTCTTGCGCACGTGGTGGGCGATGGTGTCAATCACCGCGGCCGGCACGTGGACGCCCGAAGATTCCGCCTTGGCCCGCAAGATGGCGATGCGCGTCTCTACGTCCGGCAATTGGATGTCGGCCATCAGCCCCCACTCGAAGCGCGACTGGAGCCGCTCCTCAAGCGTCACCATCGCCTTGGGCGGCCGGTCGCTCGACAGCACCACCTGCCGGCCGCGGCTGTGCAGCTCGTTGAAGGTGTGGAAGAACTCGTCCTGGGTGCTTTCCTTGCCGGCGATAAACTGAATGTCGTCAATCAGCAAAACGTCCAGCGTCCGGTAGCGCTCGCGGAACTGGGTCATCTTCTGGCTGCGGATCGACTGGATCAGGTCGTTGGTGAACGTCTCCGACGAGATGTAGCACACCCTCAGCCCCTTCTCCAGGCAGCGGTGGCCGATGGCCCCCAGCAGGTGCGTCTTGCCCAGCCCCACCCCGCCATAGATGAACAGCGGGTTGTAGGTCATGCCCGGCTGGTCGGCCACCGACAGCGCGGCCGCGTGCGCCAGGCGGTTGCTCTGGCCCACCACGAAGGTGCTGAAGGTGTAGCGCCCGTTCAGGTTGGCGTTCGCCCCAAGCGCCGGGTCCCTGCCGTTGGCCGCCGACCCGTCGTCGCCGTTGGCCAGCTCGGCCGCCGGCTGGATGATCTCGTCCGCCCAGACCACGAAGCGCACCCGCGTCGGCCGGCCGGTCGCCTGGGCCAGCGTTCGCTCAATCAGCGCCCGCAGCCGCTTCTCCAGCCAATCTTTGGCGTAATCGTTGCGCACCCCCACCACGTATTCGTCCTCGTCGCTGGCCAGCACGCGGGCGTCCTTCAACCAGGTGTTGAAGGTCGCCTTCGTCATCTGTAGCTCCAGATCCCCCAGGGCCGTTCTCCAGGCGCTTTCGGCATTCATGCGTTCTTCCATGTCCATCCTCAGGGCGGGCAGGCGGCAGCCAACATCCAACCGTCTGGCGCTGTCATTCACAAAGGGTGTGCAGTTGTGCGAAATGCTTGCTGCCGCTTCCTGACCCCGATCTGAATTCAGAAGCCTGCGCCCGCAGAGTGAGGCGCTGCGACTGGCAACCGAGCAGATTTTATTTCAGCTTGCGGCGAAAGGTTTCGAGACAGCGGCATTCTAGCAGAGCGCCAGGGCCTTGGCAATGCAAGTTGACGTAAGCGGTCTTAAAAAAGCCGGCGCTCTTAAGGTAACGCCGGCCGCCCCGCCCGCCTTCCTTTAAGGTTGCCGCCGGCCCCGGCCGCCCCGCCCCAGCCTTGGCCCTTGCGCCCGGC
>JBOGUG010000286.1:0-4956 GCA_050696115.1 Promineifilaceae bacterium (SeqCode)
CTGCAGACGACGGCGCCGGGGGCGCGCAACAACACCCTCTTCCGCCAGACGGCTCGCCTGGCCGAGCTGGCCAGGGTCGGCTTGCTGGAAGGGGGCGACGTGCGGCGGGCGATGCTGGCGGCCGCGCGGGCGGCCGGGTTGCCCGGCCGGGAGGCGCAAGCCACCATCGCCAGCGCCTTTCGCGCCGCCGCCAGAAGCTAAGAATATATCCAAATCTATACCCGAAGCTGTGCCTATGCCCATAGGCCCGGCCGGGCCGCTGGGCCTATAGTTACCCGTGCGCTTAGGGCCGGGAGCGGCCGATACAGGGCCGAGCCAAATCCCAACCAGCCAGCCATCCCGGCCGACGAGCATCAGGCGGCCGCACCACGGCCGCCGCGAGCCGGCCCTGCTGGAAAGCAAGAATTAGAGGAGAACCCCCATGCGTAAACTGATCCTTATGATTTCCCTGTTGCTTCTGCTGGCGGCCGGCGCTCTAACCGTCAGCGCCACCGGTCAGCGGTCCTCGGCCGGCGCTTCGCAGGCAGGCGAAAATCAGCTTTTCTTGCCGGCCATGGTCGGCGGACCCGTCGTCGGCCTGGAGGTCATCGCCGATGGTTTCACGTCGCCCGTCTACCTGGTGGAAGCGCCAGATGGCAGCGGCCGGCTGTTCGTGCTCGACCAGGTCGGCCAGATCTGGATCATCACGGCCGAAGGCGACGTGCTGCCCACGGCCTTCCTGGACCTCGCCGACCGAATGGTTCCGATCGACCCCAGCTACGACGAGCGCGGGCTGTTGGGGCTGGCCTTTCACCCCGACTATGCCAACAACGGCCGCTTCTTTGTCTACTACAGCGCCCCGCTGCGCGACGGCGCCCCGGCCGGCTACGATCACACCAGCCACATCTCCGAGTTCCACGTTTCGGCCGACCCCAACGTCGCCGACCCCGATTCTGAGGCCATCCTGCTTCAGGTGGACAAGCCACAGTCGAATCACAACGGCGGCACGCTCCTGATTGGCCCGGACGACGGCTATCTGTACATCGCCATCGGCGATGGCGGCGGGGCTGACGACGTCGGCCTGGGCCATGTGGACGATTGGTACGCCGAGAACGAAGGCGGCAACGGCCAGGACGTCGAAGCCAACCTGTTGGGCGACGTGCTGCGCATTGACGTAGACGCCGGCCCGCCCTACGGCATTCCGGCCGACAACCCGTTTGTGGGCGGCCCCGGCATGGATGAGACCTACGCCTATGGCTTCCGCAACCCGTACCGGATGTCCTTCGACTTGGGCGGCAGCCATCAGCTCTTCGTTGGCGACGCCGGCCAAAACCTGTGGGAAGAGGTCAGCATTGTCGAGCTGGGCGGCAACTACGGCTGGAACGTGTGGGAAGGCGCCCACTGCTTTAGCACCGACGATCCCGACACCTCTCCGCCTGATTGCCCCGACGTGGTCGGCGCCGGCCATCCTGACGAAGGCGCGCCGCTGCTGGGCCCGATCATCGAGTTCGCCAACATCAACAACACCCACGTGCCGGGCATCGGCGCGGTAGTCGTAGGCGGCTACGTGTATCGCGGCAGCGACCTGCCCCAGTTTGACGGTGACTACATCTTCGGCAGTTGGAGCACCAACTTCGACACCTGCGAAGGGGCAGTCTTCGTGGCCCAGCCGCGCAACGTCGGGCTGTGGCACATGCGGCCGCTGCGCTTCCAGCACATGACGGACTTCAACCACTGCGTCCTGAGCTTCGGCCAGGACCTGGCGGGCGAAGTCTACCTGTTGACCACCGACAATACCGGCCCGGCCGGCAACACCGGCATCGTCTTTAAGCTGGTCCAGCCGGGTCAGGGCCCGTAAACGCTGAACTTCAACCTCCCGGAGGCTCTAAACCTCCGGGAGGTTTGTCTCCGGCCCCGGCACGGCTAGTAGCCAGGCATTAACCGACGTGGTAGGCTACGCCCATGCGGCCGCAAGATGCCCCCTAGTAACATGGAGATGCAAGCATGCGAGTAGCCATTAACGGCCTCGGCCGGATCGGCCGGGCCGCCTTCAAGATCATCCTAGACACCCCTGAGCTAGAGCTGGTGGCGGTCAACGACCTCATCCCCAGCGACAACCTAGCCTACCTGCTCCAATACGACAGCGTCTACGGCCGTTACGGGCGCGAGGTCGGCTTTGACGAGCAAGACCTGATCGTGGACGGCCGCGACATCCCCGTTTACCACGAAAAGGATCCGGCTAAGCTGCCCTGGGCTGAGCGCGAGGTGGAGCTTGTCTTCGAGTGCACCGGCGTATTCACCCGGCGCGAGGAGCTCGAGAAGCACCTCCAGGCCGGCGCGCAGCGCGTCATCCTGTCAGCCCCCTCCAAGAGCGAGGAGATATTGACCAAGGTGTTCGGCGTGAGCGAGGAGGCCAAGGATGACCGCATCATCTCCTGCGCCAGCTGCACGACTAACTGCATCACGCCGATAGTCGAGGTTATCGGCCGGCGCATTGGCATCCAGAAAGCGATCCTCAACACGATCCACGCCTACACCGCCTCGCAGGCTCTGGTGGACGGCCCCAAGAAGGATTGGCGCGAGGGCCGGGCCGGGGCGGCCAACTTCATACCCACCACGACCGGCGCGGCCGTGGCCACCACCAAGGCGCTGCCCCAGTACGAGGGCAAATTCAATGGCATCGCCATTCGCGGGCCGGTGCCGGTTGGCTCGATCGCCGACATCGTCTTCCTGACCGAGCGGCCGACCAGCGTCGAAGAGATCAATCAGATTTTTCGCGAGGAGGCCGAGAGCGCACGCTACCAGGGCGTCCTCGGCGTCACCGACGAACCCATCGTTTCGTCCGACATCATCCAAGATGCGCGCGCCTCAATCATTGACCTGGGCATGACCCAGGTGGTGGACGGCGACCTGGTCAAAATCTTGAGCTGGTACGACAACGAATGGGGCTACACCAGTCAGATGATTCGCCAGGCGAAGGATATCGCCGTGCGTTACCACGCCGGCGAGAGGGCAGCCCGCGAAATGGCGGCCGCCTGAGCCTGGGCTAACAGCGGCCGGGCGCAGTTGCCCGATGAGTTCGGGCCGTTGTTCACGGCCGGCAGCCAGGGAGACCTGGAGGCAGACGACACCGGCGACGACTAACGGCCGCTCTCAATAACAAGGTAGGAGGGAAGAATATGCGCTCCGGCTTCTCAATCGGCCGAATCTTCGGCATTCAGATCAACATTGACTGGAGTTGGCTGCTGATCTTTGTGCTGGTCACCTGGAACCTGGTGACCCTGTTCGGCAATTCGCAGCCGGGGTGGGGCCTTGGCTTGCAAATCGGAGTGGCTGTCGTGGCGGCCTTGCTCTTTTTCGCCTCGGTGCTGGCGCATGAGCTGGCCCATTCGCTGGTGGCGGTGGCCCAGGGCGTGCCGGTGCGCAACATCACCCTGTTCCTGTTCGGCGGCGTCTCCAACATCCAACGCGAGCCACCCTCGCCGCGGGCCGAGTTCCTAATCACCATCGTTGGCCCGATCACCAGCATCGTGCTCGGCGTGCTCTTCCTGCTCCTGGGCGGCCTGAGCCTGGGCGACATGGGCGCGCTGGCCCGCAGCCGGCCGGAACAGGTCGTTGCCCAGTTAGGCCCCGTATCCACGCTGTTACTTTGGCTGGGGCCGATCAACATCATCCTCGGCCTGTTCAACCTGATTCCCGGCTTCCCGCTCGACGGCGGCCGGGTGCTGCGCTCAATCCTGTGGGCCGCGACCGACAACCTGCGCCGGGCCACCCGTTGGGCAGCGCGGGTGGGCCAGGTCATCGCCTGGCTGTTCATCATCGCCGGCATCGCGATGGTATTTGGCGTGCGCTTGCCCATCTTCGGCACCGGCCTCGTCAGTGGGCTGTGGCTGGCCTTTATCGGCTGGTTTTTGAACAGCGCCTCGGTGCAGAGCTACCAGCAGGTCGTAGTGCGCGACATCCTGGAGGGCATCCCGGTGCGGGCCATGATGCGCCCCAACCCGCCGACGGTGCCGGCCGGCGCCAGCGTCGAGCAGTTGGTCCACGAGACGCTGATGACCAGCGACGATCACGCCTTTCCGGTACAAGAGGACGGCCGGCTGGCGGGCGTGGTGACGCTGCAAGACGTGCGCGGCGTGCCGCGCGACCAGTGGGGTCAGACGACGGTGGGCCAGATCATGACGCCGCGCGACCAGCTTTCGACCATCAACTCGCGCACCGACGCCAATGAAGCCCTGCGCGAGCTGATGGCCCGCGACGTGCGCCAGTTGCCCGTGATGGACGACGGCAAGTTGGTGGGCGTGCTGCGCCGGCGCGACATCATGCGCTGGCTGCAGCTCAACTCGGAGGGGGACGAGCCGTTCTAGCGGCCCGGCCGGGATCAGGCGATCGCGGCGCGCCTCACGAGCGCGCGTCGCGAAGGTCGTCAATGATGCCGGGGCTCAACTCGAGCATCTTGCCCGTGATCTTAAGGGCTGCGCCGGCCACCGGCACCTCCTCCAGCAAGATGCCGCCGAGGTCGGCCGACAGGCGCAGGATTTTCGACCAGGGCATGCGCGCCTGAAAATCCGTCGTTTCCAAATTGGCCCATCGGTCGTTGACCAGCGCGTCCAGCTCCTCCAGCTTGCGCTGGGCCGGCTTGCCCTGTTCGTTCAGCTCCAGGAATTCGAAGACGTACGACGGCCGGAAATAGAGGTCGAGCGTTTCGACCTTGAGCCGCGCTTCGCTGATCTCGGTGGCGTCCAGCGCCACAGTCACCTCTTTCAGGGCGCGGCGGACGATGTTGTCGGCCGTTTCCAACGGCGGCACGACAACGCTTTCCAACGCGTCGCTGTAGAGCGGATCGCCGCCCAGCTTAAGCCCGGCGGTAAACTCGGCCATATCCCCCACCGGCCGGGCCCCCTGGGCGATGTACTCCTGCATGCGCTGCTGGTCGCGGGCCGATAGCTGGCCGGCCGCCTGCTCGCCGGCGGCCGA
>JBOGUG010000287.1:0-4899 GCA_050696115.1 Promineifilaceae bacterium (SeqCode)
CGTCGCTGGCGTCCAGGTCGGTGGCCATTTGGAAGGAGGCTGCGGCCTCGTCCGGCCGGCCCAGGCGCAAATAAAGCTCGCCCAGCCCGCGCTGGGCGGCCGCCTGGTCGGCCTGGCGGCTCAGCGACTGCTGGAAGCTCTCCAGGGCTTGGTCGGTCCGGCCGAGCGCCGTGAGGGTTTCGCCCAAATAGTTATAGGCCGCGGCCCAGTCCGGCCGGCCGGCGATGGCCTGGCGGTAGGCCTCGGCCGCGTCTTCGAGGCGGCCGGCCTGCTGGTGGATGCGGCCCAGGCCCAAATGGGCGGCGGCGTTGCCGGCGTCTAGCTCCAGCGCCCGGCGGTAATGTTCGAGCGCGGCCGCGTCCTGGCCCAGGGCGTGGTGGGCGTCGGCCAGGCCGACGTAGGCCGGCCCGTAATACGGGTCGCTCTGGACTGCTTGCTGCAACTGGGCCACGGCCTCCTGCGGCCGCTCCACGCTCAAGCAAACCTGGCCTAGGCCGGTGAGCGCGGCCGCGTCCTTGGGCGCGGCCGCGAGCGCGCCTTGGAAGGCGGCCAAGGCTTCCTGAGTACGGCCGAGCTGGTTGTAGACCTCGCCCAGGCGGATGTGGGACGATGCTTGCTGGGGCTGGTGCTCGAGCGCGCGCCGGTACGCGGCAATCGCCTCCGGCAGCCGGCCCTGGGCGCGCTCCAGATCGCCCAGCCCTTCGAAGATGGCGGGGTCTTGCGGCCGCAGTTGGGCCGCGTGCTGCAGGGCGGCCCCAGCGTCGTCGTAATGGCCTGTCTGGGTGTATAAGCGGCCGAGCTGGACGGCCGGGGCCGGGTTGTTGGGCGCGTAGCGGGCTGCCTGGCGCAGGCTGGCGATGGCCTGGCGGTGGTTGCCCTGGTCGGTGAAGACCTGGCCCAATCCCAGGTAGGCGGCCGCCAGGGTCGGCTCCTGGTTGAGCGCATTCTCGTAGGCCTCGCGGGCCGCATTGGGCATGTTGAGGGCGTAGTAGACATCGCCCAGGCCGCGCTGGGCGCGCGAATCGGCCGAGTCGAGCTCCAGCGCCTTCTGGTAGACAGCCAGTGCCTTCTTAAACTGCTTTTCGGCCAGGTAAACGTCGCCCAGCCCGACCTGCATGTCGGCGTCCTGGGGGGCCAGCTCGACGCCGTGGCCGAATGCCTCGCGCGCCTTGTCCAATTCGCCCTGGGCGCGGTGGACGGCCCCCAGGCCGCGGTAGGCGTGCGCGAAGAGCTGGTCCTGGGCCAGGGCCTGCTCGTAGGTGGCCTGGGCCTCATCCAGGCGGCTGAGTGCCAGCAGCGCGTCGCCCTTACCGCTTAGCGTGGCCGGCCGAGGCGGAGGCGGCTGGGCGGCCAACGATTCGTCGTAAGCCATGCAGGCCTCTTCATAGCAGCCCAGCGCCATGTAGACCTCACCCAGGTTTTCGTAGGAAGGCGCGTAGGCCGGGTCCAGGCTCTTGGCTTCCTGGTGGGCGTCCAGGGCCTGCTGGTAGCGGCCGCTGAGCCGGTAGGCTTGCGCCAGGCTGTCATAGGTGACCGACGTGGCCTGGCCGAGCTGGATGGCCTGCTCATAGGCCCGCATGGCCTGCTCCGGCCGCTGGGCTCCGGCGTGGACGTCGCCCAGGCCGGAGTAGGCGGGCGCGTGGCCGGGATCCATGGCGATAGCCTGGTTGAAGGCCGCCAGAGCGGCGTCGCTCCGGCCGCGCTGGCGGTATAGGTGGCCCATGCCTACGTAGGCGGCCGCGTACTGAGGGTCGAGCTCGTTGGCTTTCTGGTAGGCCGCCAGCGCCTGGTCCGAATTGCCCAATGCCTGGTAGACGTCGCCTAGGCCGACTTGAACCACGGCCAGGTCGGGCTTCAGCGCTTGGGCGCGCTGGAAGGCGGCCAGGGCCTGCTTCGGCCGATCCAAGGCGAGCAGGGCGATGCCCAGGCCGATGTGGCCGGCCGGCATCCGGCTGTCCTGGGCGAGGGCTTTCTCATAATTGGGCACGGCCTCCTGGGCCTGGCCCCTGGCTCGGTGGACGTCGCCCAGCCCCGCCAGGGCCATCGGCGACTTGGGGTCGAGCTTAAGGGCCGCCTGGTAGGCCTCCTGGGCCTGGTCAACTTGCTTCTGAGCCAGGTAGATGCAGCCGAGCGCGTTGAAGCTGGCGACATGGGCGGCGTTGAGCGTCACCGCCTCTTGCAGCGCTTTGATAGCTTCCTCGTGGTTGTCGGCCGCCGCCTGGTTGACGCCCAGCAGATACCAGGCGTAATGGCGCTTGGGGAACCAGCTCAAGACCGTGGACAGCAGACGCTCGGCCACAGGGCTGTAGGCGGCGCTGTGAGGGTCGTCGGCCCAGATCAGGCGCGGGACCAACAATTCGTACGCCTCGGCCAGGCGCTCTCTCAACAGCCGGCCCTCCTTGGGCAGGCCGGCCTCGGCCCGCTCGTACCAGCCCAGGGCCGCCGCTTGCTGGCGCTGGCGCAACAGCAAGTTGCCGCGCTGAATGTGGAGGATCGCCTGGCGCTCAGCGCCGTAGTCGTCGCTCAGGAAGCCGCGCTCCTCCAGGCGGGTCAGCACCTTGAGCAGCTTTTGGTCGTCCTCGGCCGCGGCCTGCATGACCGCGTACAGCCTGGCCGTGCTCTCGCTCAGCCCGCGCCAGTCGCCGATGACCTTGACCATGCCATCGCGCAGGTCGGGGCTGTAGGCAACTCCTTCGACGTAGCGCGGCACGGCCCAGCGCCAGGCTTCGGCTTCGTCCAGCCAGAACAGGTGCTCGCAGAGGGCCAGCGCCGCCTGCACCCAGTTGTCATCCTGGCAGCGCTGCTCCAGGCGCGGCAGGCCCTTCTCCAGCGCAGCCAGGCGCTTACGCAGATGTTCAACGGCGCGCTGGTTCAGCCCTTCCACCCGCTCGCTGGTGCGGCGCACGTGGGCCTGCAAATATTCGCGGATGAAAATCTGGGGGTGGTCGTGGAGCCGGGCGCGGTCGGCGTGCACCGAGGCGTAGTCCCGTTCCAGGCGGCGCAGCAGTTCCTCCAGGTCGAAGCGCCCTTTGCCGGCCGGCTTGAGCATAGCCCGCAGCAGCTCCACGTCGCCGTCGGCCAGGGCCAGGGAGTAAATGGCCTGCTTGTCGGCCTCGGCGACCACGTGCTGTAAATAGCGATCGGTCATGCGCTGGACGATTTGGTTGCTGGCGCCGGCGTCGTTGATGTCGCCGACCAGCTCGGCCAGGCTGGCGCCCGCCCGCAAGATATCGGCCGCCTCTTTGACCGCCAGTGGGATGCCGCGCGTCACCCGGCTGATCGCCTCCAGCTCGGGGTCGCTGAGCTCCCGGCCGGGCAGGCTGTGGCTGAAATATTGGCGGATGTCGGCCAGCGACAGGGGCAGCATCTTGTAGGCTTGCAGGCGGCGGGGCATGTCGTCGGCGTAGCCCTTGAAATATTCCTGGCCGAACTGGCGGCTCTCCACCAGGTCGTTCCGGCCGCTGATGATCCACAAGACGCGCGGGCCGGCCGCGCGCACGATTGAGCGCACCCAGATGTCGTTCTGATCCACGATCTCGTACGAGTCCAGCACGACGATGAGCGGCTTGGCCTTGGACACCTTCTCCACCCCACGGGCCAGGGCGAGCGCGACCTGCTCATAGGGGTTCAGAAAATAGTCGAAATAGCTGGCCTTCAGGTGGGCGCGCAGGTGGGTCTCAATGGCCGTGCGCAGCTTGGCGGCTTGCTCGGCCGTCACCTGAACGCCGACCGACAGGAAGGCCTCCAGCAGCTCTTCACCGGTCTTGCCGATCATCGGCAGCCGCAGGCGCACGATCTTGGCCAGGGCGTCCACGCCGATGGTGCGCAGCACGTCCAGCTCGTCCCAATCAGAACTGCCGGTGATGGCCTCGGCCACCTTCTTGGCGGCCACGTCGCGCTGTTTCATCGCCTTGCGATAGGCGGCGAACTGGCGCCCCCAACGCTGGCGGATGGCGGCCGCGTGGAGCACCTTAAAGACTGTCTCGGCGGTGATGGCCTGGCGGCCGACCTGCAAGCCGGGGAACTTCTTGCGCTCGTCCTCCCAGTCCACCCACATGATCTCGAACTGGTTGGCGAAGGGCGCCTCAAAGAGGGCGATGTCGCGAAAGCGCTTAGCCAGGGTTGTCTTGCCGGCCCCGCCGTCGCCATGCAGCAGCCAGACGTAGGGCAGGCGTTCGCGGGCCGGCGGATCCTTCACTTCGGCCAGGGCAGCCCGGAATCGCTTTTGCTCTTCATAGCGGCCGACAAAGAGCTTGTCTTCCACCATTATTGGCTTCTCGGACATGGCCTACTCCTGCAGGCTGCCAGCCGGCCGGCGGCAAACGACGGCTGCGCGGCGAGCGCAGCGCCGGTTAGCCAATTTGCGGGGGCGCGAAGGCAGCATCTTTCGGTTTTAGTACTACAGTTGGGTCTGACCCACGCTTACGATAGCAGAGGAAGCGGCCGGGTGTCAAGTGGTTAGTCCTAAAGGACTAGCCGGCCAAGATGTATCTGATCCTATACCCAACACCTATATCCTTATCTAGCGCCTGGCGGCCGGCGTTCCATTAAACTCAAATGGGATCAAAATGTGATCCCCCGGCGCTGGCGCCAGGCCCTTAACCCTGGCGCTCCGGCGCGCTAGTAAATGGAGGTATAGAGATGCAGACTTTAGTTGCAGTTTATGACAATCTATCGGACGCCCAGGCGGCCGTAAACGACCTGGTGAACGCCGGCTTCAACCGGCGGGACATCAGCCTGATGGCCTCAGACGCCGAAGGGCGCTACACGGGCGAGCTGGAAAGCACGGCTGAAGGCACGGCCACCGGCGCTGTGACTGGCGGGGTGCTGGGCGGCGTGACCGGCGCGCTGATCGGCCTGGCGGCCCTGGCTATTCCCGGCATTGGCCCGGTTGTGGCC
>JBOGUG010000288.1:0-21688 GCA_050696115.1 Promineifilaceae bacterium (SeqCode)
GTATAAGGTGCGCGTCAGCCAGATCGCCGCCCTGCAAAATGATCTGGCCCTGGCGCTCGCCGTGCCCCGCCTGCGGATCGAAGCCCCGGTACCCGGCCGGGGCATCGTCGGCGTTGAGGTACCCAACGCGGAGACCAGCCTGGTGCGGCTGCGGCCGGTGTTAGAATCGGAAGCCTTCTCCCGGCAGCGGTCACGGCTGGCGGTTGCGCTCGGCCGGGACGTGGCCGGCGCCCCGGTGGCGACCGACCTGGCCCGGCTGCCCCATCTGCTCATTGCGGGCACGACGGGAGCGGGCAAGTCGGTCTTGCTAAACGGCCTGATCACCTGCCTGGCCTGCAACAACACGCCGGAGCAACTGCGCCTGGTGATGATTGACCCCAAGAAGGTCGAGCTGATCCGCTTCAACGGTCTCACCCACCTGCTGGGCAAAGTTGAAGTGGAGGGCGACCGGATCACAGGCGTGCTGCGCTGGCTGACGGCCGAAATGGATCATCGTTACCAGGTCTTCTCGCTGCTGGGGGCCAAGAACCTGGCCGACTATAACCGCAAGCTCGGCCGGCGCGAGGGCAAGGCGGCCGCCATTGCTAACGATCTCGACGTGAAGCCTTTGCCAAATATCGCCGTGTTTGTGGACGAGTTGGCCGACCTGATGGCGGCATATCCGGCCGACACCGAGCGCACGCTGTGCCGGCTGGCCCAGATGGCCCGCGCCACTGGCATCCACCTGGTCGTTGCTACCCAACGGCCGTCCACCGACGTCATTACCGGCCTGATCAAGGCCAATTTCCCAGCGCGCGCCTCCTTCGCTGTGGCTTCGGGCGTTGATTCGCGCGTCATCCTCGACACGGTGGGGGCCGAACAACTGCTGGGCAAAGGGGATATGCTCTTTCTGGCCCCAGACGCCAGCGCGCCGGTGCGGGTGCAAAGCTGCTTCGTGAGCGACCGGGAGATCGAGGCGGTCGTCGGCCACTGGCAGCGGACGCTGCCCGGCTGGGAAGCCGAGACGGCGCCCTGGGAGAAGCTGGTGGCCAAAGAAGCGTATATCAGCGGCCGGGATGACATGCTAGAGGAGGCAATCGCTTTGGCCCAAAGGGTAGACACCATCTCGACCTCGCTCATTCAGCGCCGCCTGCGCGTGGGTTACCCGCGCGCCGCGCGCCTCATGGAGGCGCTGTACGAGATGGGCCTGGTTGAAGACGCCAAGGAGGGGGGCAAAACGCGGCGCACCTACGTTGACGAAGCGGACGACCCACTCGCCGACATTTTGTCCCAGGACGGGGAGTAGACGGGAGTACTGGCCAAGGCGGTCTAGAGGTTGCGTGGCCGGTACTGCAGGGCTTCGGCCAGGTGGGCCGGCTGGATGTCGGCCGCCTCAGCCAGGTCGGCCACGGTGCGGGCGACTTTGAGCACCCGATGGTAGCCGCGCGCGCTCAAGCTGAGTTGGGCCATTGCGCTCTTCATGAGCTGGCGGCCGGTGGCGTCCAGCCGGCAGTGATGGCGCACCTCGCCTGCCCCCATGTCGGCGTTGGCGCGCAACTGTTCCCCCTCAAATCGGGCCAACTGGCGGGTTCGGGCGGCCTCGACCCGCTCGCGAATCTGGGCCGACGGCTCACCGCGCCGCTCTGAGGTCAGCTTGTCAAACTGAACGCGAGGCACCTCGACGTGGATGTCAATCCGATCGAGCAGTGGGCCGGAGATGCGCTTTTGATAGCGTGTGATCATGCTGTTGCTGCAACTACAGGTGTGGCTAGCGTCGCCGAAGTAACCGCAGGGGCACGGGTTTTGGGCGGCAATCAGCATGAAGTTGGCCGGAAAGGTGACCGAGCCTGAAGCGCGTGAGATAGACACCTCGCGCGGGTTGCCCTCAAGCGGCTGGCGAAGGACTTCGATCAGCCGCTCGCCAAATTCGGGCAGCTCGTCCAGGAAGAGCACGCCCCGGTGGGCAAGCGAGATCTCGCCCGGCCGGGGCCAGGCGCCGCCGCCAACCAGCCCCGCGTAGCTGATGGTGTGGTGCGGCGCCCGGAACGGCCGCTGATGCATCAGCGGCGTGCCGGCCGGCAGCAAGTTGGCCACGCTGTAGATCTTCGTTACTTCCAGGCTCTCCTCCACCGACATGCGCGGCAAGATGCCTGGCAACGATTTGGCTATCAGGGTTTTGCCGGCCCCCGGCGGCCCGGTCAGCAGCGCGTTATGGCCGCCGGCGGCCGAGATTTCCATGGCCCGCTTGACGTGCTCTTGGCCCATAATGTCGGCGAAGTCGGCCGCCACCGGCACGCCGTCCTCGAACAGGCGTTGCGGGTCGCCGGCATAGGGCTCAATAGATTGGAGGCCTGTCAGGTGGCCAACCAGGTCGGATAACGTACCTACCGGGATGATGGCCACGTCAGGCAGCAGAGAAGCCTCAGCGGCATTGACGGCCGGCACAAAGACGCTCCTGTAGCCCTGGTCGCGCGCCATAGCCACCATCGGCAGGATGCCCTTCGTGTGGCGCACTGCCCCGTCCAACGACAATTCGCCTACAAACAGGGCGCCCTCCACTTTGTCCGGCCAGACCTGTTGGCTGGCAGCCAGAATGCCGACGGCGATCGGAAGATCGTAGGCCGGGCCTTCTTTGCGCAGGTCGGCCGGGGCTAGGTTTACGGTGATGCGCTTGCTGTGCGGAAAACTCAGGCCCGAGTTGCGGATGGCGGCGTGGACGCGGTCGCGGCTCTCGCGCACGGCCGCGTCGGGCAGGCCCACCAGGGTGAAGGAAGGCATGCCTCGGCCGAGATCGACCTCAACCTCGACCGTCTCGGCGTCCAAGCCGACGATGGCGCAACTTAAAACTTTGGCAAGCATGGTGGACGAGAGCCGGCCCGATTATAGCAGCCGCCGGCCGGCCCTGGCGTAACCCAAGCGACAGGCGGCGCGTCAGCCGGCCGTGGTCAGGCCGATCTCGACCTGTTGTCCGTCCACGTCTAGCGTCTGGACGAAGGCGCCGGCCTCGGGCCGGCCGGGTTCGAGTGCAACCGCCAGCGTCTCCTGGCCGATCAGGTCACCGAAGCGCCTTAGAGCCTCGGCCGGCTGGCCCTCGGCCTGATAAGTCAACCGGATGCGGTCGTCGAGTTCCAGGCCGGCCTCCTTGCGGGCGGCGTTGATCAGGCGCACCAGGTCGCGGGCGACGCCTTCCAGCACGAGCGCCTGGCTGAGCCTGCTGTCCACGGCTACCGTGACGCCGTGGTCGCTGGCCACCGCCAGGCCGCCCAGGGCCTCGGTCTGCACCAACACCTCCTCGGCCTCGAGGACAACGCTCTGGCCATTCACCTCCAGCCCGAGCCGCCCCTCCCCCTGCAGTTGGCGGGCGGCCTCGGCCGGATCCAGAGCTGCCAGCGCGGCCCGGACGGCCGGGAACGCCGGGCCGAATTTGGGGCCCAGCAGGCGGTTGTTGGGCAGCAACTTGTAGGCCACCAGCTCGCCGACCTCGGAGACAACTTCCAGCTCCTTGACGTTGAGTTCATCCATGATCACGTCGGCCAACTCGCGCACGACTGTCTGCTGGCGCCGGCTGCCGACGTGGACGCGGGCGCGGGCCAACGGCTGGCGCAGCTTGAGATCGGCCGCGCTGCGGGCCGAGCGGCCTAAGCCCGCCACAATGATGGCCAGGCGCATCTTCTCCAATAGGGCCTGATCCTCGGCCGCCGCGGCCTGAGCCGGCCAGTCGCAGTGATGGACGCTGGCGGCCGCCTTCGGGTCAACGCTGCCGACCAGGTTCTGATACATGGCCTCGGTGGTGAAGGGAATGAAGGGGGCCAGGAGTTTGATGAAATCAAGCAGGACGGCGTAAAGGGTAGCGTAGGCGGCCGCTTTGTCGGCGTCGGCCTCGCTCCTCCAGAAGCGCCGCCGCGAGCGGCGGACATACCAGTTAGAGAGATCGTCGAGGAAGGCCTCCAGAGCCGCGGCCGCTTTGTCAGCCGCGTACTCCTCCAGGAAGGCGCTAACCTGGCGGCCGGTCTCATTGAGCCGGGCGGTCAGCCAGAGGTCCATCTGGGCGTTGGCCGGAATTGGACTAGCGGCCGGCCGGACACCGCCGGCCGGCGACCAGCGGTCCAGGTTGGCATAGGTGACCAGGAAGGAATAGACGTTCCACAGCGGGATAAGGAAGCGCCGCCGGGCGTCGTCAGCCGTGTTGTAGCCGAACAACAGGTTTTGTTCCGGTTTGTGGCTGGCGAAGAGCCAGCGCATTGTGTCGGCGCCGATACTCGCAGCTGCCTCATTAAACTCGATCATGTTGCCCCAAGATTTGTGCATCTCGCGGCCGTCCTCGGCCAGGGCGGTGGCGTAGCCAAAGAGGTTCTTGAAGGGCGGCCGGTTGGTGAGCACCGTGCTCTGCGCCAGCAGGCTGTAAAACCAGTTGCGGAACTGGCCAGGGAAGCTTTCGGTTACGAAGTCGGCCGGGAACCACTTCTCCCAATAGATAGGATCACTGCGAAAGCGCAGGGTGCTGTAGGCCACGATGCCTGCATCCAACCAGGGATTGCCTACATCGCTGATCCGGCTGGCCCGGCCGCCGCACTCCGGGCAGGCGATTTTGACGGCGTCAATGAACGGCCGGTGGGGCGAATGGCCCTCGAATTCTGCCCAGCCGGCGATGGCCCGCTCCTCTAACTCTTGCTCACTGCCCACGACGTGGAAGGCGCCGCACTCTGGATCCTCGCAGACCCAGATCGGCAGCGCCAGGCCATAGTAGCGCTTCTTGCTGATCATCCAGTCGTGCATGTTTCGCAGCCAGTCCATCTCGCGCTCGTAGCCGAAGGCGGGCACCCAGCGGATCCGATCCACCTGGTCCATGATCTGGTAGCGCAGGCTGCGGGCTTTCTCGGCCGGCGTGACCTCCTCGCGCGGCTTCGGGTACAGCGGGCCGGTGTCAATGAACCACTCATCCACTAAGCGGTAAACCAGTTCGGTGCCGCAGCGCCAACAGTGAGGATAGCGATGCCGATAGCGTTGCTTACGGTACAGGAGGCCCTTTGCACGCAAAGAATCCAAGATGTCGCCTGCGACGGCGTAGGCCGAGCGGCCGGTCAGCCAATCGAAGCCGGCCACGTAATCGCCATTCTCGTCCAGTGGGGCCACGACCGGCAGGTCAAGCTGCTGGCTGAGGTCGTAGTCCTCCGCGCCGCAGCCGGGCGCGATGTGGACGATGCCGGTACCCTCGGCCGCGTCCACATCGTCCCAGGGGATAATGCGGTGGCTGTAGCCGGCCTCGGCGAAGGCGATCTGGACGGCCGGCAGCTCGTCGAACGGCCCTGCGTAACCCAGTCCGATCAGGTCAGCGCCGAGCATTTCGGCCAGCAGCTCATGCTCGCCGTTAAGGCTCTGGGCGGCCGCAGCCTGCGCCAGATAGTAGATCCAGCCATCGGCCGGCTGAAACACCTTTACATAAGGAAGCTCCGGCCCGACGGCGGCGGCCACGTTGCTGGTCAGCGTCCAGGGGGTGGTCGTCCACACCAGCAGGGCCTCTTTCTCCCGGCCGATCAGCGGAAAGCGGACGAAAACCGCGTCGTGGCTGACCTCGCGATAGCCCTCAGTGACTATCTCGTGCTGGCTGATGCCGGTGCCGCAGCGGCCGCACCAGGGCATGACGTCGTGCCCTTTGTAGATCCAGCCCTGCTCAAAGCACTTCTGCAGGAAATCCCAGATCTGGTAGTTGTTCTCGTCGCTGAAAGTGAAGTAAGAGCCGCCCAGCTCCGGCAGGCCGAGCCGGCCGACCAGGCTTTCGACGCTGTCTGTCACCGGGCCGTCGGCCCCACGGATGGTCACCACCTGCTGCGGGTCCTCAGCCAGCCGGTCGCGCAGGAGGCGCAACTGATCGGGGTCGTCCCAATCCATCCAATAGCCCAGGCGGATGGACTGTTCGGTCTGAACGGCAGCGTAATGGAGCACCTGGCGCTTGCACTCCTGGGTGAAGCGCGCCTGGCCGTAACGCTCGATGTCCCGCTTGCTGTTGAAGCCGAGGGAGCGTTCGACGTTTACTTCGACCCACAACCCCTGGCAGTCAAAGCCGTTCTGCCAGCGTTGGTTGAAGCCTTGCATGGCCTTGAAGCGCTGGTAGAGGTCTTTGTAAGTGCGACCCCAGGCGTGATGGACGCCCATCGGGTTGTTGGCGGTGATCGGGCCGTCCAGGAAGCTCCACCAGCGGCCACTGGCGGCCCGCAGCCGCCGAAGCTGGTTAAAGGCGTCGCTGGCGCGCCAAAAGACCAGCATGGCCTGCTCAAGCTTCACGAAATCTACTTTGTTGGGAACCGGCCGGAAGGCCACTTTCTTCTCCATCGCCTCACAATTCCTTATTTCACCGATCGTGGCGCCTGCCAGGGCAAGGGCGCAAGTGCCCCGTAGCGCAGGCGCCGGGTCTCGACAGCCATGCGCCCGTCGGGCAGGCCGGCCGCAGCGGGCAGACCATCAACGTCCAGCCACAGCCGGTATTCCCGGCTCTCGAAAACGGCCAAGATAAGCTGGCATGCCACTTCACGGCCGGCGATGGTCAACAGCTCTTCGCCGAGCGGCGCCACCGTCGCCGGGCCCGCTTGAAGGTGGAAGTAATCGCGCCCGGCCACCAGCAACAGGCCGACTAGCGCTTCGCCAGCTACGGTTGGCGCCAAGGCGAGTAGCCACAAGCCGAGCGCGGACTCAAGCCACACTTGGTCTGCCTCAAACGCGTCAAGGCTGGGCCGCCCGTTGACCTGCTGGTGCAAGGTCACGCCCTCGCGGCCGGTCTGGACGTCGGCGATAATCTCAACCTGCGGCCCGAATAGGCTCAGCTTCAACCGCTCAACGGTGCCGCCGGCCGGGGAGAGCATGGCGTGGCCGAGCAAGCTCCGGCCGGACGGCGTCTGGCGCTCGTCCAGGTCCAAGCGTAGGAAGCTGTAGCCGCCAGCCAATTCCGACAGGCGCCAATGCTCCCAGGCGCCTGTCGGCCGGCCATCCTGCTCGTAGCGAAACGAGCCGCCGGCCAACGGCCGCTCGCCGGGCTGCTCGTGGATCAAGAAGCGCATTTCAGCTAATCTCCAGGTAGATGCGCTTGTTGACCTTGCCTTTGCTCATGTAATCCGCGATCCGCAGCCGGCCGACCTCGCGCGTGTTGGCGACGTGCGTGCCGCCGTCGGCCTGCAGGTCCAGGCCCACGATTTCCACCGTCCGCACCTGGCTAAGGCCCTCTGGCAACAGGTTGACCTCAGTGCGGATCAGGTCAGGAATTTGGAAGGCCTGCGCGCGGGGCAGGATGGCGACCCGCACGTCGCGGGCCGCCTCCACTTCGCGGCCGATGGCCGTCTCAATCTCAGCCACCAGGTCGCGGCCCAGGCCCTCAAACTTGAAATCCATCCGGCCGCGGAGCGGCTCCATCTGGCCACCGGTCACGGTGGCGCCGTAGTCGCGCCAAATGACACCGCACAGGATATGCATGGCGGTGTGGGTGCGCATTAGCTGGTAGCGTCGCTCCCAGCCAAGCTCGCCCGTAACGGCGACGCCGGCCTCCGGCAGGTCAGCGCCGTCGAGCAAATGCAGCGGGTCACTGCCGGCGCGATTCACGCTTACGACGCGCCAATGCCGGCCGCCGGCGCTGAGCACGCCCTGGTCGGCCGGTTGACCGCCGCCGCCCGGGTAGAAGGCGCTGCGATCGAGTGTCAGGCCGCCTTCGAAGTTACCCGTCACCTGGGCCTCAAAGCGGCGCAAGTAGGCGTCAGTCTGATAGAGCAGGTCGGTCATTCGCACTCCAAAAACAAAAACGCCCGCATCCACTCTGGGACGAAGGCGCACGCTCCGCGGTACCACCCAGCTTTCCGCCAATGGCGGACGCTCGGCCGAGGACGGCCTAGCAACACGCGGCCATCCTCGCGATCCTGCTAACGGGGGACGAATCCGGCCAGGCCTACTCGGCCGGCAGGCCTTTCGGTTGGCGACTCCGGAGGGATCTTCGGCCGGGCCTCTGCGCTTGACTTCCACCGGCTCAAGCTCGCTGGGCAGAGGGCCAATGGCCTACTCGTCTCCATCACAGCCTTTGCAAGCCGCATTATGGCCCAGGGCCCGCCGTGTGTCAACCGAAACGCCAGGCAAAGAGCTCCCAGGCGTCAAATCACCGCCGAGGTCAATTTCGAGGCCAAAAGTGCAAACCAATCTATAGACAGGCAGGCATGATTATGGTAAAGTAGTCATAGGAGTTCAGTACTAGTCACGCCTGGAGCTAAGACGTTTGCTCGATAGGGAATGGCTCATTGCGCGCGGCCGAGAGGCAGGGGCGTGATGGGGCGAGATGAACAGGGCCTGGCGGTTAGCGCAGCCCGCTTTAAGGTGGCGCCGCGCGTGCTTGTCTTTCCCCGCCACGGCCGCGACGTCCTTCTCTTGAAGGGCGTGCCTGACAAGCTCATTTGGCCCCGGCTTTACAATGGGCTGGGCGGGCATGTCGAGGCAGGCGAGGACATCTTGAGCGCGGCCCGGCGCGAGGCGGCCGAAGAGAGCGGGCTCTACCTGACCGACATGCGCTTAGAGGCGGTGGTATCGGTTGACGCAGGTGAAGATGGTCTGGGCATTCTGCTGTTTGTGTTCAGCGGCTGGAGCGCGGGGCGCCAGATGACGGCTTCGGCCGAGGGCGCACTTGAGTGGTTTGCGCAGGATGACCTGCCCGTGGGCAGCCTGGTCGAGGATTTGAGCTGGCTGCTGCCGCGCATTTTGGAGCGGCCGGCCGGCGCGGCGCCCCTATTCCTGCACTACCACTACGACCCGCAGCATCGGCTGGCGATCCGGCCGAGCGCGGCGTCTGGCTGAGCGGCCGAATTGCCGCACCTTAGCTTTGGACTACAATAGTGATGGCGGCAACTAAACGGGAGAATCACTTGGCCCAATCGGTCCTCGTCGTAGACGATGAACAGATGGCCCGCACCATGTTGCGCCTAATTCTCGTTCGCGCCGGCTTCGAGGTGTTTGAAGCAAAGGATGGCTACGAGGCCCTGGCGGAAGTTCAGCGGCAGCTTCCCGATCTGGTCATCCTGGATATCATGATGCCGGGCATGGATGGCTTTGCTGTGTGTGAGGCCTTGCGCAAGGATGACCGCAGCGCAGACGTGCCCATCATTATGTTAAGCGCCCGGGCCGATAGCGAGAGCGTGGTCAAGGGTCTACAGGTCGGCGCCACCCATTACATGACGAAACCGGTCAATCCCGAAGAGTTGACGCGCCAGGTGCGCGAAACGCTCAGCGTACGCAACCAGATCTTGTCCTAGTACCGGCCGGGCGCGCCGGGCTGGGCCGCAGCCAAGCGAGGGAAGAAAAGCATGCTCTTCAGGCGTCTGTTGTTGGTCGGCATCTCATTAGCCGTTGGCTATGGCTTGACCTACCTGATTACCATCTTTCTGGGCACGTCGGTGGCCGAGTTTTGGGAAGGGCCAGAGCAACCGGTTCAAATCCCCTACTTCATCCTGACCGGCTTCTTTCTCGCTTGCGCCCTTGCCGTCTGGCTAGACAAGTTCATGGGCACAAGGATTTTGCCCAAGTAGGGCGCCCAACTCGAATCCTTCCGCACCCAACCTCCCATCGCTGTGAGCGCTGAAATTATTGATGGCGCGGCCGTCGCGGCCGGCATTCGCGCCCAAGTTGCCGCGGCCGTTGGCCGCATGCAGGCCGATGTCGGCTACGCGCCCGGGCTGGCTACCGTCCTCGTGGGCGAGGACCCGGCATCAGCGACCTATGTGCGAATGAAGCAGAAGGCCTGCGCTCAAGCCGGCATCCGCTCCATCGGCCATGAATTGCCTGCCAGCGCGAGCCAGGAGGAGGTCGAGCGGCTGGTTGGCAGCCTCAACGCCGATCCACAGGTTAACGGCATCCTGGTGCAACTGCCCCTGCCAGCCCACATTGACGAGGAGGCGGTCTTGGCGGCAGTGGACTTGAACAAGGATGTGGACGGCTTTCACCCGGTCAACATCGGCCGCCTGGCGATGAAGGGGCGCGAACCGCTTTTTATCCCCTGCACGCCGTACGGGGTCATCCTGTTGCTTCGGGAGAGCGGTGTGAAGATGAGTGGGGCCGAAGCGGTGGTCGTCGGCCGCTCCAACATTGTTGGCCTGCCGGTGGCCCTGCTGCTGCTCAAGGAGAACGCTACGGTGACCGTCCTCCACAGCCGGACGCGTGATCTTGAGGCCCACACACGCCGGGCCGACATCCTGGTGGCGGCCATCGGCCGGGCCGAGCTGATCACCGGATCAATGCTCAAGCCGGGGGCGGTCGTGGTGGACGTCGGCATCAACCAGAAGCAAGACGCCAGCAAGAAGAGGGGCTACCGGCTGGTGGGGGACGTGGAGTTTGAGTCGGCGCGTGAGGTGGCAGGAGCGATTACCCCGGTGCCCGGCGGCGTTGGTCCAATGACCATCGCCGTGTTACTCAAGAATACGCTGCGCGCGGCCGAGCTGGCCCTAAACCGCCAGCCAGCGCCTGCCTAGCCGCCGGCAGGCCGCTTACTCTGCCTGCCCCTCCTCGGCCGCGGCCAGCTCCTCCGGCGTGTTAATGTTGGCGAAGGAGCGGCCCAGCGGGTCGTAGACAGCGATCTCCGCCCGGTCCAACAAGCGAAGACGCACCCGGCCGTAGAAGGCCGTCATCTTCAATTGCCGGGCCGCCAAACAGGATTCAATCGGGCCGAGGCAGGCCCGGCTGTAGACCGCGTGCAGCGGCTCGGGGTGCGTTTCCCAGCGCGGGGCGATCACGTCGGCCGTGTGACGCAAGCCGATCTGGTGGGCCAACAGGTCGCGGCAGAGCCAGGGCATGTCGCAGGCCACGATCAGCAAGTGGGGCTGGCTGGCGCGCAGCAAGGCCGTGTAGAGTCCGCCGAGCGGGCCGGCGTCCGGGGTGACGTCGGAGTAAAGCGGCAGGCCTAGGAAGGCGTAGGCTTCCGGCCGGTTGGTGATGACCATGGTCTCCGCGCCCAGGCCAGCTAACCGGCCATAAACGTGCTCGATCATGCGCCGGCCTAGCAGAGGCACAAACGATTTGTCGGCGCCCATGCGGCTGCTCTTGCCACCGGCCATGATGGCTACCGTCACGCCCCCCTGGGCCGGACCGCTCTCCGCTTGCGCCGTCACACGAACTCGACAAAGACCTGGTTGCTTAGAAACCAGGCGCGACGGGTCAGTCGCAGCCGGCCGGCCCGCTCCTCAAGCAGGCCTATGTCGATCAGGCGCTCGACCGTGCTGGGATAGACTTGCCGGAGACTACGGCCGAAGCGGTCGGCGAAGGCCGCCAGGTCCAGCCCCTCTTCGAGCAGGCGCAGTTGGGTGATGACCGTGTCGGCCATGGCCTGGGCCCCGGTCAACAGGTAGGCGTCAGCCACGGCCGAAGAAAGCGGGTATTCGGCCGCGCCGGCCGCTTCCAGGCGGCCAATGTAACGGCG
Organism: Promineifilaceae bacterium (SeqCode); assembly: GCA_050696115.1. Lineage (GTDB taxonomy): Bacteria > Chloroflexota > Anaerolineae > Promineifilales > Promineifilaceae > UBA11865. The sequence goes on from JBOGUG010000288.1 coordinate 11,411, forward strand.
CGGCTGGCGCACCACCGAGTAGCGCCGGCCGGCGGCGTGGCCGTGGGCGCCTGCGCCGAAACCGAGATATTCGCCGTTGCGCCAGTAGGCCAGGTTATGCCGGCCGGCATGGCTGGGCAGGCACCAGTTGGACAGCTCATAGTGCTGGTAGCCGCATGCCGCCAACAGGTCGCAGGCCAGGTCGTACTGTTCGGCCGCCACGTCGGGGTCGGGTTCGGGCAGCAAACCGTTGGCCAGCCAGCGCTGCATTGGGGTGCCGGGCTCGACAATGAGGCAGTAGAGGCTTAGATGGGGCGGCGCCAGGGTAAGGGCGGCGTCGAGCGTCGCGCGCCAACTGGTGGCCGACTGGCCTGGCAGGCCGTAGATCAGGTCCAGGTTGAAGTTGGTCAGGCCGGCCGCGCGGCTCATCTCGGCCGCCCGCACGACAGTTTCGAAGTCATGCTCGCGCTCCAGCATAGCCAGTTCGGCCGGGTCCGCGCTCTGGGCCCCGAAGCTGATGCGATTGAAGCCCAGGCCGCGCAGGGAGTTCAAGTAGTTCAGGTCAACCGTGTCCGGATTGGCCTCGAGGGTGATCTCGGCGCCAGGCTCCAGGGCGAAACAGCCGGCGACCTGGATGAGGATGCGCTCCAACTGCCCGGGCGAAAGCAGGGAGGGCGTCCCGCCGCCAAGAAAGACGGTCTGCGCCGGCCGCTGCGCCGTGCCCGCCACCTGGGCCATCTCGCGGCACAGGGCGTCCACGTAGGCATCCTTAAGGTCGCTCAGGCTGGTGTAGGTGTTGAAGTCGCAGTAAGCGCAGCGGTGGCGACAAAAGGGAATATGAAGGTAGAGGCTGAGGGGCTCTAAGCCTTTGATATCTGGCATAGGATGGGGGCGAAAGTGTGGCGGTGGGCCAGGCAGGGCCCGGCCGCGGCTAGGGCCGCCTGGTGGCCGACCGTGCAGTAGCCCTTGTGGCGGCCAAAGCCGTAAGCTGGAAATGTCGTGTCCAGCTCGGCCATCATTCGGTCACGGGTCACCTTGGCCAGGATCGAGGCGGCCGCGATGCTCAAGCTGAGGGTGTCTCCGCGCACAATGGCCTCTTGGGGAGCGGGCGCGCCGACGAGCCGCACCCGGCCGTCCACCAGCAGGTATTCCGGCACGGGGCTGAGCTGAGCAAGCGCCAGCCGCATGGCCCAGATGTTGGCAAAGCTGATGCCGTGGCGGTCAATTTCGGCCGGGCCAACCCAGCCCAGCCCGAACGTGAGCGCGACCTGGGCAATGGCCTCGTAAAGGGACGCACGCTGCGCCGCGGTTAGCTGCTTGGAATCGTTCACCCCGTCCAGCATGGCCGCCAGGGCGGGCATCCCCAGCGGCAAAATAACGGCCGCCGCCACCAGCGGCCCGGCGATGGCGCCCCGGCCGGCTTCGTCCAGCCCGGCGATCAGGCGCAGCCCGGCCTGGCTGGCTACCGCCAACTCAGGCACCAGGCTGGGGCGGCTAACCGCTGGGGTCGAGAGTGCGCACATGGCCAGGGGCCGGGTCATACCGGCCGCGCCAGCTGTTCAGCCGGATTCTCAGCACCTCGCGCAGCATGGTTAGCGAGTCGCGCAAAGGGTTGACCCGGCTGTTGTGACGGTAATACCAGTCAATCGGGACTTCGGTAATAAGGTAACCGCGCTTCTGGGCAATGTGCAGCAATTCGACGTCAAAGGCCCAGCCCTCGATCGTTTGGCCGGGCAGAATGTCGAGCAGGACGTCGCGGCGAAAGCACTTGAAGCCGCATTGGGTGTCTTGGAAGCCGCGCACAGCCACCGCGCGGACCAGGAAGTTGAAAATTCGGCCCATGAAGTGGCGATAGGCCGGCTCGTTATAGCGGACGGCGCCCTTGACTTCGCGGCTGGCGATGGCGATGTCCCAACCGTCGCCGAGAGGGGGCAGGAATTTGCTGACCTCCTCGACGGGCATAGACAGGTCTGCGTCGGCCATGAACAGTAAATTGCCGCAGGCGGCCGCCATGCCGGCCCGCACGGCCGCGCCCTTGCCCTGGATAGGCTCGCTCAAGAGGTGGACGAAAGGGAACTGGGCCGCGAATTCAGTCGCAATGGCGGCCGTGTCGTCACGGCTGTTGTTGTCAACCACTATGACCTCAACCGGGAAGGGCTGCGCCTGGGCGAAGGCGATCACTTGCGGCAGGGTGGTTGGCAAGCGGTTGCCTTCGTTGTAGGCGGGGATGATCAGACTGAGGAACGGCGTCTCGTTCATGGCTGCCGGATTCGGCCCGCGGGTAGCGAACGAGCGCCCGGCCGCGGGAAGGGGCGAGCAACTTTATCTGGCGCCGGGGGAGTCGTCAACCGGGCTGAGGATGGCCGCAAGGGATTCATCGCTGGCCTGCCGGCCGGCCTGGACGCGGCGGCGCGCGCCCAGCAGCCTGGCGGCCCCGGCCAACCCGGCCAGTTGGCCGCGTAGTCGGGCGCGCGCGGCCGCGCCGCGCCAGGCGGCCAGCGCTGACCGTGCCAAATTCGCTTGGGCGCTGGCGACCGCCTGCCAGTGCGCCCGCAGCAGCGAGCCGGGGTAATCCTTCCAGATCAAGTAGAGGAAATTACGGCCATCGTAGTAGCTGCCGGTCAGCGAGCCACCGGTCGCCTTCAGCTTGTGATAGACCACGGCCGCTGGCTGATAGATGGTTTCCCAACCGGCCAGATTGAGCCGCCAGCCCAGATCTACATCCTCACAGGAGAAGTAGAAGCTGTCATCCAGGAAGCCAGTTTGCTCTAGGGCGGCGCGCCGATAGGCGGCAGCCGCCCCGCAGGCGCTGAAGACGCGCTCTTCGCGCTCAAACTGGCCCCGGTCGGGCTGCCAGACGCCGCGGTTGCCGGGGATGCCGTCCGCCCGGTAAAAGTCGCCGGCTGTGTGAAAATGGTCGCGGCGGTCGAAGAGCATTATCTTGCTGGCCACACTGCCGGCCCGCGGCCGGCGGGCGAAGGTGTCCAGCACGGCCGCCAGCCAGTTCGGCTCGGCTTCGGTGTCGTTGTTGAGCAGTACAACGAACTTACCCCGGCTGGCGGCGTAGCCGGCGTTGCAGGCGCCGGTGAAGCCCCGGTTAGCGCCCAACTCGAGCAGGCACACCTCAGGGTATACCTGGCGCAGATAGGCTTGCGAGCCGTCGCTGGAGCCGTTGTCCACGAGGATCGTTTCAAAATCTCTGAAGCTCTGTCGGCGTAGCGCGGTCAGGCAGACGTCCAGGTGCTGGCGGCCGTTCCAGTGCGGGATGACAACGGAGGCCGCCGGATTTTCGGCTTGGGCAGCCATTCAGTCTTCAGCTGCGCCGGCCTCGGCCATGAAGTCGGCCAGCGCCGCCTGCCACGGCCGGAGGCTGATGCCCAGTGCGGCCGCGTTGAGGTTGACCAGCGCCCCATAGGCCGGCGGCGTTGAGGCCCGGGCGTAATCGCGGCCGCGGATCGGCTGGTTCGGAACCTGATTCAAACCGGCCTGGCGCAGGATCTCGGCCGCAAAGGCCCAGCGCGAGCAGACGCCGCTGTTGGTGAGGTGGTAGACGCCATACTGGCCGGTCTGGACGAGCTGGTTGATGGCCGCCGCCAGGTCGGGCGCGTAGGTCGGGTTGCCGATCTCGTCGGCCACGACCCGCAACGGCCCCCCTTGACGGGCGCGCTCCAGGATCGCGTGAACGAAATTCCGGCCGCCAGCCGAATAGAGCCAGGCGGTGCGGATGATGTAGTAATTCGACAGCAGCCCTCGGACCGCATGCTCGGCGGCCGCCTTGGAGCGGCCGTAGGGGTTCACCGGCCCAAGCGCCATCCACTCCTCATAGCCGCCCGGCCGGTCGCCGCCGAAGACTTCGTTCGTGCTGATGTGGGCCATGTCGGCCCCCAGCGCCCGGCAGGCGAGGGCGACGTTGCGCGTTCCGAGGGCGTTGACCTGTTGGGCACGCTCAGGCTGCCTGGCGCTGCCGTCCACGTCGGTGAAAGCGGCGCAGTGAATGACCAGATCAGGCTCAGCCCGGCGCAGCGCGGTCATGATCTGGGCCGAATCGCAGATGTCGGCCCTATCGCGGCCGAGGCTAATCACCTCCTGGGCTTCAAGCGCGCAGGCCAAGGCTCGGCCGAGTTGCCCATTTCCACCTGTGATCGCGATACGCATACTGGTTACCGTGCGAGATTATACGGCCGGCAGCGGCCAGCGTCATGCCGTTCGCAAACGCTTGACAGGCAGCCGGGCCGGCTGAATACTTTTCCCATGCGCATAGACATTCTGACCCTGCTGCCAGAGGTGTTTGACGCCTATCTGGGCGCCAGCATCCTCGGCCGGGCGAGGCAGGCCGGCCGGTTGCAAGTCGAGGTGCACAACATCCGCGGTTACGCCGCCGGCAAGCATCGCGTCACCGATGAGCCGCCCTACGGCGGCGGCGGGGGCATGGTTCTAAAGCCGGAACCATTGTTTGCGGCCGTAGAGGCGCTCCTGGCAGGGGAATCCGAGCCCACAGCGGCCGCCAGCCAGGCCGAAGTCATCCTGCTGACCCCTCAGGGCCGGCGCTTTGACCAGTCAGTGGCCCGCGAGCTGGCGCAGCGCGAGCGGCTGGTCCTGATATGCGGCCGGTATGAGGGCGTGGACGAGCGTGTCCGATTGCATCTGGCCACTGACCAGCTGAGCATTGGCGACTACGTGTTAAGCGGGGGCGAGCTGGCAGCCCTGGTGGTGGTGGACGCAGTGGCGCGACTGCTGCCCGGGGTGCTGGGGGCCGAAAACGCGGCCGAGGCAGACAGCTTCGCCGGCAGCCTGTTAGAAGGGCCGCACTACACCCGGCCGGAACTCTTTCGCGGTTGGCGCGTTCCCGAAGTTCTCCGCTCGGGCCACGCGGCCGAGATCGCCCGCTGGCGCCGCGAGCAGGCGCTGCGCCGCACTTGGCAGCGCCGGCCGGAGCTGCTGCTGGCGGCCGGGCTGAGCGCCGCCGACCAACAGTTCCTGGCGGAGTTGGCGCGTGAAAGGGCGGCCGAACGGGCCATTGCCTCAGCCGCGGGCGAACCTAAGTCCGAAGGCAGTTGACGCCACTTCCAGAACGCTTAGAATTGATACGAAGTATCATGATACAAAGTATCATTGGCGCGTGGCGCATTTTCGTTTGGGCCGGCCTGGCCTCGTTGCTCATCTCGGCCTGCGCGGCCGGCCCACCCGCTGACGTTGCTAGCTCTTCCTCAAAGCCCTTGCAGCGGCCGCCAGTCCCGGCCGCCGACCTCGACGGCCGGCGCTTGCAGGTCGTGGCCACGACCAGCATCGTGGGCGACGTGGTGGGCCAGATTGGCGGGCAAGACATTGTGTTGACGACGCTGATTAATGCCGGTCAGGAACCCCACAGTTATCTGGCGACACCGGCCGATCTGCGCACGGCCGCGGCCGCCGACCTGATCTTCAGCAACGGCTGGGATCTGGAAGGCAGCCTGGCACACGAGCTTGGAGACGTGGCGCCGGGCGCGCCGCAGGTGCCTATGTCGGCCGGCATCCAGCCCCGACCGCTCGCCGCCGGCCAAGGCGAGGCCGGTGTAGACCCCCACGTCTGGCTGGACCCTCGCTTGCTCAGGCAGTGGAGCGCAAATGCCGCCTGGGCGCTCACGGCCGCGGATCCGGCCCATGCCGCCGCTTACGAAGGGCGGCGCGTCGGCTTTGAGCGTCAGCTTGACGCCCTCATCTCCCATGCGGATGAGGCAATGGGCGCCATTTCGCCTGAAGAGCGCCAACTGGTCAGCCAGCACGCCAACTTCGGCTATCTGGCCGATCGCTATGGGATCAACATCGTCGGCCTGCTGTCAGCGCCCACATCGGGCCCGGCCGAGCCGTCGGCCGGCCGGCTGGCCGAGTTGGCCCAGGCGATGGACACGGCCGGGATTTGCACAATCTTCGTAGAGGCCGGAGAGAGCGATGACCTGGTCTCGACCCTGGCAAAGGAATTGGATGGCTGCCCCGACCTTCAGGTGGTTGCCCTGAGGACAGAGTCGCTCGGCCCGCCTGGCACGCCGGCCGATAGCACCCTTGGCCTGGCGCGAGCAGCGGTGGATGCCGTCAGCCGTGCTTTGGGCGATGGAGGCAAGGAATGAACGCGAGTGACCTTACTAAGGTGTTGCCTCCGGCCGCCGCGCGCCGGGACAGGGTGCCCGCTGCGGCCGGCGACGATCACGTTTCCGGCAAGCCAGCGCTGGAGTTGCGCGACGTGTGGGCCCGTTACCCCGAGGAGCATGCCCGCCTTCGCCCGCGGCCGCCGGGCTTGAACGCCGGCCGATATGCCCTGCAAGGCGTGTCGCTAGAGGTTGCCGAGGGGCAATACGTGGCCATTGTTGGGCCGAACGGGGCTGGCAAAAGCACGCTGCTCAAGCTGGTCGTCGGCCTGCTCAGCCCAAGCCGCGGCCAGGTGATCATCTTCGGCCTGGAACCGGAGCGCCACAAATGTGTCGGCTACGTGCCCCAGCGCCACCAGCTCGACTGGTCTTTTCCGCTGACAGTGGAAGACGTCGTCATGATGGGCCGGGTCGGCCGGATCGGGCTGCTGCGCTGGCCCGGCCGGCAGGATCGGCAGCTCGTTCGCGCCAGCCTGGAACGGGTAGGGCTGGCGGCCCTGTCTAATGCGGCAATCGGCCAGTTGTCGGGCGGCCAGCAGCAGCGCGTCTTCATCGCCAGAGCCCTGGCGCAAGGGGCTGACCTGCTCCTATTGGACGAGCCATTTAGCGGCCTGGACACGCCCAGCCACAGCGCCATCCTTGAAACCCTGGCCGATTTGCGCTATGAGGGGGTCACAGTGTTGTTGGCGACCCACGACCTGCGGCTGGCGGCCGAGCATTTCGACCTGGTGGCGCTGCTCAACCGTCGCCTGATCACCTTTGGCCCGCCAGAGCAGGCACTCGACCTCAGCCAGCTGCTTGCAGCCTATGGCGGCCAGGCAAAGCTGGTGCCCGGCGAGGCCGGGGACGTCATACTTACCGACGGCCATTGTGAAGATGGAAGCCCTGAACTGGTTGGCTGAGCCGCTGGAGTACGGCTTTTTCTTGCGTGCGCTGGCGGCTACGGCCATTGCGGGCCTCATCTGCTCTGTACTGGGCGTCTACGTCGTTTTGCGCGGCATGGCCTTTTTTGGTGAGGCCCTGGCGCACACCATCTTGCCGGGCGTCGTTGCCGCATTCCTGCTCGGCTGGCCGCTGGCGCTGGGCGCCCTGCTCATGGGCGTTTTCACGGCCGTTGGTATCTCAGCTCTGAGCCGGCGCGGCCACCTGAAGGAGGACACGGCGATAGGCGTCTTCTTTGCCGGCGCCCTTGCGCTCGGCGTCGCCATGCTTTCGGCCAGCCCGGGCTATTCAGTTGACCTGGCCCATTTCCTCTTTGGCAACCTGCTCGGCGTGTCGGTCGGCGACCTGGCGCTGATTGGTGGGCTAAGTCTGGTTGCATTGCTGACCGTCGTTCTGCTTTACAAAGAACTGCTGGTGATAACCTTTGACCCTGTCATGGCGGCCACCCTCCGCCTGCCCGCGGCCGGACTGAACTTTGTGCTGCTCATCCTGTTGGCGCTGACCGTAGTCATCTCGCTGCAGGTGGTGGGCGTGTCGCTGATCATCGCCCTACTGGTCACGCCGCCGGCGGCCGCCTCTCTGCTGACCCGCCGCTTACCGAGCATGATGCTGGTTGCGGCCGGACTAGGCACCCTATCGGGCGTCCTCGGCCTGTACGCCTCTTATTATTTGAACATCGCCTCGGGGCCGGCCGTGGTGCTGGTTGCCACGCTCTTTTTCTTGCTGGCCTTCCTGTTCGCGCCTGGCAAGGGTGTGTTGGCAGGCCGGCGCGCGGCTGGCGCCCCGGTCGGCGCCTGAGCGGCCGAGGAAGCATGCATGTCCGATCAATTTGAAGCGCTGTGCGCGGCCCTGGCCGACAACGGCCACCGGCTGACCGTCGCCCGCCAAGCCATTGCGCGCGCCTTAGTGGCCTGCGAAGGCCACATCAGCGCTGATGAGCTTAGTGAGCAAGTGCGCGCCTTTGCGCCGCATGTCGGCCGGATGACCGTCTATCGCACGCTTGAGCTCTTAGCGGGACTGGGCAAAATCCGGCCGGTGTACCAGGGCACAGGCGCCGCCCATTACATCTTGCTGGAACGCGGGCATCACCATCACCTGGTCTGTTCCGGTTGCCACAAGGTCATCGAATTCGAGGCCTGTTTGCTGCCTCCCTTTGAGGGCCAGGTCGCCGGCCAGCATGATTTTGAGGTGCATGGTCACCTGGTTGAGATCTTCGGCCGCTGCTCAGACTGCGCCTGATTGCGCTTTTTGTCACTTGCGGTATAATTGTCTGTTTGGTCTGCCAACTTGGCAGGCCGTATCTCACACATGCCCTGACTGCGCCGGGTGTGCTTCGGCGGCCCAACCCCTGGGCCAGTTAGCTGGAGTTCCGGCCGGGATGAGGGGCATGGAGGTCTAAAACACGAAAGGAGCATAGCCACATGTCTGTCGTATCTATGAAGTTGTTGCTCGAAACGGGCGTCCATTTCGGCCACCGCACGCGCCGCTGGAACCCGAAAATGAAGCCCTACATCTTTACGGAGCGCAACGGCATCCACATTTTGGACTTGCAGCAAACCCTGGCCAACATCGAAGGCGCCTACGAAACGGTTCGCAACGTGGTGGCCGAAGGCGGCGACATTCTGTTCGTCGGCACCAAGCGCCAGGCGCAGGAGACGATCGCCCGCGAGGCGACGCGGGCCTCTCAGCCCTTTGTCAACCAGCGCTGGCTGGGCGGGACGTTAACCAACTGGCAGACGATTCGCCAGCGAATTGACTACCTAGACCAGTTGGAGCAACGCCGGGAGGCAGGCGAATTTGAGCTGCTTAAGAAGAAAGAACGCTTGACTCTGGCGCGCGAGATCGAAAATCTCACCAGCCGGTTGGGAGGCATTCGCAAGTTGCGGCGCTTGCCGGCCATGTTGTTTGTTGTGGATGTCAACCATGAAGAAACGGCCGTCAGCGAAGCCAACGCGCTGGGGATCCCGGTCATCGCCATGGTGGATACCAACTGCGATCCAGATGTTGTGGATCACGTGATCCCCTCCAACGACGACGCCATCCGTGCCATCAAGTTGATCACAGCCAAAATCGCAGACGCAGCCCTGGAAGGGATGGCCATGCGTAAGGAGACGATGGTCGAGGAGATCCAGGACTTCGCCGATTACCGCTACGAGTTCGAGGATCTAGGCGACGCAGAAGACGAGCGCCTGCTGGGCGAAGCTACCCTTGCCAAGCTACGTGACAGCCGCTTGGGACTAAGCGCCGAGGAGGAGACGCCGACGGCCGCGCCTGTGGCAGTTGAGGCGTCCGCTGCCGAACCAGAATCGGAAGCCGAGGCCGCAGACGAAACTAAAGAGACCCCGGCCGACGATCAGGCCGCGCCTGATGAACCGCCCCCGGCCGAAGCGCAAGAGCCGCCCGCTGATGCGCCAGCTGAACCGGCCGTCGCGGCGGACAGTGAAGAGACCAACCCAGAGCCAGAGGGCCTGGACGAGGAGAATGAGTAGGCTACAGGCCTAACCGGGCTGATCAGGGGGCCAGAAACTCCCTAGCATCGGCCGAAGAGGAGATTTGGCACAGATGAACATTACTGTTGACATGGTGCGCGAGCTGCGCGAGCTCACTGGCGCCGGTGTGCTGGAGGCCAAGAAAGCCTTGGAAGCGGCCGGGGGCAACGTGGATAGAGCCATTGACGCCCTGCGCGAGAAAGGAACCGCCCGTGCTGCCAAACGGGCCGGCCGCGAGGCCAGCGAAGGCCTGATTGAGGTCTACGCGCATCCAGGCGGCCGCGTAGGCGTGCTGGTAGAGCTAAACTGCGAGAGCGATTTCGTGGCCCGCAACGCGCAATTCCAGGAGCTGGCCCACAACTTGGCGCTCCAGGTTGCCGCGGCTCAGCCACGCTACCTGGCGCCGGAGGATGTGCCTCAGGCTGAGCTTGAGCGCGAGATGAGCGTCCTGCGGGCTCAAGTTGCAGACGACGGCCGGCCGGCCAAGATCGTCGAGAAGATCGTCAGCGGCCGGATGCAGAAATACTACGAGGAGGTCTGCCTCCTGGAACAGCCCTTTATCCGCGACGAATCGATCAAAATCAGGGCCATGGTCACGGATGCTGCGCGCATCATGGGCGAAAACATCCTAGTGCGCCGGTTCGTCCGTTATGAATTGGGTGAGGGGCTCTAACGCAGACCTCGGATCAGCTTTTCAATTTCGGAGAATGATCGCAGAATCGTTGGGGCGGGTCTCAGACCCGCCC
>JBOGUG010000289.1:0-9226 GCA_050696115.1 Promineifilaceae bacterium (SeqCode)
GCTGGCGGCCGCCGGCCGGGCCTACGTTGAGAGCCGGCACGACTGGTGCCAGGTGGCCAGCCGGCTTCTGGCAATTTACGCTGAAAGCCGGCCCGCGCCATTGGTGTATTAAAGACGGCCTAAGGCACTCTGTATAGGTGGATGGGATGGTACCCGAATACTATCCCATGCCTTCAGCTTAGATCTCGACCAATCCATTCTGAACGCCACGCCCGCCGGGCGGCGCAGTGGGAAGACGGGGGCAGCCTGGCCGGCCCTTTCGGCCCTTTGGGGGGAAGGCGGCCAAACGGCCCCCGTTTCAGGAGAGCAAGCATGCAACAACGCGCTCGAACTGCCGACCGAGCCTTGCAAACACCCTACGGCTTTCGCATTGGCGAGCTTTCACGCTCCCTGCCGCATATGCTGCGCTGGCGCATCCTGGTCGCCGGCCTGCTGGTCAGCGACATCAGCCTGATCGCCCTGGCCTTTCTGGTGGCTTATCTCATTCGTTTCAACACCTCGCTTGAGATCTTCCGCCTCGACGTGCGGCCGGCGTTTGAGTTTTACCGCAGCCTGATGCTGGTGCTCAACCCCATTTGGGCGGTTGTCTTCGCCGCCAACGGCCTCTACGACCGCAAGAACTTGCTCGGCGGCACCCAGGAATATTCGCGCATCTTGCGCTCGGTCAGCATGGCGATGATGGCCGTCATCCTGTTCAGCTTCCTGCAGCCGGAGTTCATCCTGGCCCGTGGCTGGCTGATGACCGCCTGGCTGCTCACCTTCTTGTTTGTGGCCTCCGGCCGCTTCTGGATCCGTCGCTTCGTCTATCGCCTGCGACGGAGCGGCCACTTCCTGACCTCGACCCTGATCGTCGGCGCCAACGAAGAGGGCCACTCGCTGGCCCAGCAGCTTGCCAGCGCGCCCACCTCTGGCATGCGCGTGGTCGGCTTCGTGGACAACCACGTGGCACCCGGCACCCAGGTCCACGACGCGCTGGTGTGCCTCGGCTCCATCGGCCGGCTCGATTACCTGATTGACAAGCATCAGGTCGAAGAGATCGTCCTGGCCACCAGCGCCCTGTCGCGTGAAGAGATCGTCAACGTTTTTAAGAACTACGGCCTGATCGGCAACCTGAATTTGCGCATGTCGTCGGGCTTGTTTGAGATCATTACCACCGGGCTTGAGGTTAAGGAAACGGGCATGACGCCGCTGGTGGGCATCCAAAAGGTGCGCATCACCGGCCTCAACCGCGCCCTGAAGTTGGCGCTCGACTACACCATCACGCTGCTCGCGCTGGGGCTGCTCAGCCCCGTTCTCTTGCTGATCGCCCTGGCGATTAAGCTCGACTCGAAGGGCCCGGTCCTCTACCGGCGGCCGGTGATGGGCCTCAACGGCCGCCAATTCCGCGCCTTCAAGTTTCGCACCATGAAGCAAAATGGCGACGAGATTTTGGCGGAGTATCCTGAATTACAGGCGAAGCTGGCCAAGAGCTATAAGCTCGAAGACGACCCGCGAGTGACGAGCCTCGGCCGCCTGCTGCGCAAATACAGCCTGGACGAGCTGCCGCAACTGCTTAATGTGCTGCGCGGCGAAATGTCGGTTGTTGGCCCGCGCATGATTTCGCCGGGCGAAATGGGCATGTACGACCGCTGGGGCCTGAACCTGCTCACCGTGCTGCCCGGCATTACCGGCCTGTGGCAGATAAGCGGCCGCTCGGACATCCCGTACGAGCAGCGGGTCCGCCTTGATATGTACTACATTCGCAACTGGACGATCTGGCTCGATCTGCAAATCCTGTGGCAAACGGTGCCGGCCGTCCTGAAGAGCAGGGGCGCATACTAAATGAAGGTACTGGTAACCGGGGGGGGCGGCTTCATCGGCTCTCACGTTGTAGACCTCTATTTGGAAGCCGGCTATGAGGTCGTGGTCGTGGATGACCTGTCCACCGGCCAGCGCTCCAATCTCAACCCCGCGGCGACGTTTTACGAACTGGACATCCGCAGCCCAGAGCTCGGCCGGATCTTCGAGGCCGAGGGCCCCGATTTCGTCAACCATCACGCTGCCCAGATTGACGTGCGTCGCTCGGTGGCCGAGCCGTTCTTCGACGCCGAGGTCAACATTCTCGGCTCGCTCAATCTGATCGAGTGCTCCGTCCGCCATCAGGTCAAGCGCTTCGTCTACATTTCCACCGGCGGCGCAGTCTACGGTGAGCCGGAATATCTGCCCTGCGACGAAGAGCATCCCATCAATCCCATCTGCCAATATGGGGCGAGCAAGCACGCCGTCGAGCATTACCTCTTTCTATACCGCCACCTGTATGGGCTGAATTACTCGGTGCTGCGCTATCCCAACGTTTACGGGCCGCGCCAGGACCCGCATGGGGAGGCCGGCGTGGTGGCAATCTTCACCGGCCAGATGTTGGCCGGCGAGCAGGTGGTCATCAACGGCGACGGCGAGCAGGAACGCGACTTCGTCTACGTGGGCGACTGCGCCCGCGCCAACTTGTTGGCGACGCGCAATGAGGCCAACGGCGTCTTCAACATCGGCTCTGGCCGAGGGACGACCATCAACCAGGTTTATGCCAGCCTGCGCCAGCTGACCGGCTACCGGCCGGAGGCGCGGCACGGGCCGCCGAAGGCCGGCGAAACCCGGCGCATCTACCTGGACGCCAGCCGCGCCGGCCGCGAGCTGGCCTGGGAGGACACGGTCTCGCTGGAAGCGGGGTTGGCGCGCACGGTTGAGTACTTCAAAGCGGCCGACGGGGCAGGAGCTTCATGATCATTGTCCAGACACCACTGCGCGTCAGCTTCCTGGGTGGCGGCACCGACTTCCCCGACTATTACCGCACTCAGGGCGGTTGCGTGCTGACCACGGCCATAGACAAGTTCATCTTCGTTACTATCAAGCGCCGTTTCGACCAGCTTTTGCGCGTCGGCTACACCCACACCGAAATGCGCGAGTCGCTGGACGAGATCCAGCACGAGCTGATTCGTGAGGCGTTTCGTATGGCGGGTCTGACGGCCGGCATTGAGATAACCACGATGGGCGACATCCCCTCGGAGGGGGTGGGGCTGGGCTCCTCCAGCACCGTCACTGTGGGCGCCCTGCACGCCATGTACAGCCTGCAGGGCGAGCTGGTGCCGGCCGAGCGCCTGGCCAAGGAGGCCTGCCAGATCGAGATTGACGTCCTGGGCAAGCCGATTGGCGTTCAGGATCAGTACATCGCCGCCTATGGCGGCCTGCGCCTGATCGAGTTTGGGCCCGGCGACGAGGTGCGCTGCCGGCAGGTCGAGCTGTCCCCCGATGGGCAGCGTCGGCTGCGAGACAGCCTGATGCTCTTCTACACCGGCGTCAGCCGCCAGGCCGGGGCCATCCTGGCCGAGCAGAAAGCCAGCATCCCGGACCGGGCGGCCGCGCTGGAGCAGATGAAGGCCCTGGCCTATTGCGCCTTAGAGGCGCTGCAGGCCGGCGAGATTGACGCCCTGGGCCAACTCTTGCACCAGAATTGGCAGCTCAAGAAGAGCCTGGCGAGCAAGATCAGCAACGGCCACCTGGACGATCTGTACACGGCCGCCCGGCGCGCGGGCGCCCTGGGCGGCAAGATCACCGGCGCGGGCGGGGGCGGCTTCCTGCTGCTCTACTGCCCGCATGCGCGCCAGGACGCGGTGCGCGTTGCCCTGAGCGGCTTGCGCGAGTTGCCCTTCGATTTCGAGCCAGACGGCTCAAAGGTCATTTTTAACTACAAGCGTTGAGATCTCATAGTTCGCCGGATCAAACTTCAGGAGGATAGCCAATGGAGGGAGTCACCCAGTACATCAACACACTCAAGGGCACGTTGGACGCGCTGCCTGTCGCGGCCATCCGCAAGGTCATCCTGCGCCTGTACGAAGCCCGGCAGAACAACCAAAAGGTGTTCATCATGGGCAACGGCGGCAGCGCCTCGACCGCCAGCCACTTTGTTTGCGACCTGGCCAAGAACACGCGCCAGGCGGGCCGGCCGGACTTTCGCGTCATCGGCCTGACCGACAACATTGCCTTGCTGACGGCCTATGCCAACGACGAAGGCTACGAGAATGTCTTTGCCCAACAATTAGCCAGCCTGGTGCAGGCCGGCGACGTCGTCATCGGTATTTCCACCAGCGGCCGCTCGCCCAACGTCCTGCGCGCGATTGAAGTCGCCCGCCAGGCCCAGGCCACGGCCATCGGCTTCACCGGCTTCGATGGCGGCCCGCTGAGGAGCCTGGTGGACCTGGAAATCCACGTGCCCAGCGACGTGATCGAGCAGGTGGAAGACGTCCACCTCATGCTTGAGCACCTGATTTGCTTAACCCTGCGAAACTTGATCCAGGAGCAGGCGGGGCCGGCCCTTGACGGCCTCGTCCTGTTTGCCAACGGCCGAAGCTAACTCAGCGCGCCGCGATCAATTCGCCAATGAAAAGCGCCCGGCTTGGACAAGCCGGGCGGTTTTCGTTTAGAGCGGAACGCCGATGAGAGTTGCTTGCTGACCTGATAGCCTAGCTGGCTCGGGCCGTCTCGCGCCGAACTCTCGCCAGCCCGGGTTCAGAGTGCACCGGTACTTCGGCCAGGGGATTTTGCTGGCTGAGCCGGGAGGAGAGCATACAGGCCGACACGATCAAGAAAGCAGCAGCAATCATCATGGAAAGAATAAGAACGAAGAGCAATCCAATCACGTTCACCCTCCCGGCCGTCTGGCTGCTGGCCCATCTCTAGGGTAGTGAATACACAGGTGGCTAAAGCATAGCAAACCGCAACAGCCATTGCACTAGGATATTGGCGGCAGGACTGGGGTTATATCCTCTTGTCAGCCTAGGCGCGGCCCTGTGGGCTAGCCCACTATTGGGTCGGCAAGCGGGCGAGCCCATGGCCCGGCCCAACGGGGACCGGCTGCAAAAAAACAAGAGACGCCCGGCCGGGGCGTCTCTTGCCTGGCCGCCGGAGCGGCCGTTAGTTTAGCGGAACGCAGCTCAGTCTATATCGCGCTCATAGACGCTGACGCTCCGCGAACTGGTGGGGCTAAACACCAGGTAAAGCAGCTTAACCAGCACCCAGCCGATCAGGGCGTAGACGATCATGGCGAAGAAGGTGGGTATCTCCAGCACCATGTTGCCGGCCGACGGCGAGCCTGTCAGCCCCTGAAACGGCCACAGAAAGACGTCGGTCATGCCGTAGACGAACTGGGCGAAGGGGTTGGCGGCGTTGGCGCCGATTAGCAGCAGGACGATGCGCAGGCCGAGCATCACTTCGAGGATGCCGACAAGCAGCCAGATCACCTGGGCCAGCTTGGCGACGGTCGCCCGCTGTTCGGCGCCCACGTTCTGGGTCACACGCTGGCGAACCACGTCGCCCCGGTTGCGCACCACGTCAACACGCTCGTGGCGTTCACCGTCGGCGCGCTGCTCGACGTACTCCTCATGGACTTCGACTGGGCGGTCTGTCTCAAGATCTCGGGTAGCCATTATATACCTCCATCCTATTGCATTCTTCCAGCCACCAGGCGGGCGCAAGGCCCACCCCAGCCGGCTGTGTGAATAAAACTTCTCTTTCTAGGCCAGCACTCCGGCTGGGCGGGGCTGGTAGACGCTGTGCTGGTAAATCCGGTAAATGTTGGCGGCTTCGTTGCGGCTGGCGCTTTCCAGCTTTTTGAGGATGTTGTGGACGTGGTTCTTCACAGTGCCGCATTCGATGACCAGCTGCTCGGCGATCTGGCGATTGGTGTGGCCGGCGCCGATCAACTCCAGCACCTCTTTCTCCCGGCCGGTCAGCTCGTCCAGCAGGTGCATGCGCGGCCCGGCGGCCTCGGCCTGGCCATAGCGCCCGTTCACCAGGGCAGCCAGATGGCTCATCAGCCGGGCGGCAAAGTTGGGCGAGACGAGCGCCTCGCCGTTGTGGGTGGCGCGGACCTTCTTCAGCATTTCGGCAACCGAATCATCCCGCAGCACGTAGCCCATTGAGCCGGCTTCTACGTAGCCCAGGATGACTTTCGGCTCGTCGTTCAGGCCTGTTGCCAGGATCTTGACGTCTGGGTGGCGCTGGCGAATCGCGCTGATAAAGGCGAGCGCCTCATCCCGACCGCCGGCCGTGCTGACCAGGGCGAGGTTGCAGGTGGGCAGCAGCCAATCCGCTTCTTCGAGGGTGGTGGCGCAGCCCACCACGTATATATCGCTTTCGCCCTCGACCGCGGCCCGAAAAGAATCACAAATCAGGCGGGACTGGTCTACTATTAGAAGTCGAATCATCGGGGGCGCTCCTCTTACTTCTGTCTGCTCGGCTTTGCTCAAGAGTGCACGCCCGGCGCTTCAAGCTGAAGGGCGTGTGGTTGGCTTCAGCGCGTGTGCCTGTATTGTGGAGCCAGGGAGGAACGGACGGAATGGGGTAATTCCCTTAGATTCGGGGCAAAGGCTCCCTATTTGAGCGGCCGGCGGGGAGAAGCCGCGCGCCAACCCCGCGCCGGCCCGCTCTGCCTATCCCGCCTTACGCTTGGCGGGCCTCGTTTGTTATGGCTGCCGGTCGCCCTCAGGGCGGCCGGCGTTTTTTGTTGCCTCCCGGCCGCGATCCCAAATAGGGCCCCTTTGGGCGCTAAGGTGGGAGGTTCCCCCATGTTTACCGGCCGGAGCAGCGCTTACAATAAGGGGTATTGGCAACCGGCCGCGAGATTCGTCGCCCTATTCCTTCCTCTTCCAACGGCCGTTTGACTTTTCGTAATTTTCTTTGACGGCCGACCAAGCCACCTTATGGGCGACTTCTTCACGCGATGCGTCGCCGCGCCGCTCTTCGGGCTTGTCGTATTGCTCCCAGGCGCTGTTGTACGCTTCTTTGTATATCTCTTGAGCGTGCTTGGGCAGATTGTCGCGCACGCTCGCCGGCAAATCGGACAGACTAACGTAGGGCATGGCTCATCCTCCGCTGACCGGCCGTCTTAAGCGACGGCGCTTGTGTTCCGGCGCGACTATAGCCGGCCGGCGCCGCCGGGCTATAGTCGCGGGATACAGCCATGAGATACACATGAGATACATCTGCCTGCTCAGGGCCCTTCTTATATAACCCTGGCGGGCCAGACAACCGCGGATCGCGGGCGCCTTGCCCGCAGCGCAGGCCGGCCGCCTGCCCCTTGCACAGCAGCGGAGATCAAGAATGCTCAACAAAATTTTGGCCCCACTCGACAGTTCCGACCTGGCCCAACGGGTCCTGCCTCACGCCCAGGCCCTGGCCAAAGCGTTTCAAGGGGAGGTGACCCTGCTCCATGTTCTGGAGATGGAGCACCGAGGCGATGCGACCCAGATCGATCCCATCAGTTGGCAAATGCGCCGCGCCGAAGCCCAAAGCTACCTGAATGCCGTGGCTGAGGCCTGGCAGGGTGGGGATGTCGGCCTGGAGAACGTCCTGTTGGAGGGCTCGGCGGCCGATGCCATCCTGGATTACGTGGAGAAGAACGAGCCTGATCTGATCGTGCTCAGCAGCCACGGCCAGAGCGGGCTGACCCAATGGAGCCTGAGCAGCGTGGCCCAAAAGATCATTTACGGCGCTTACAAGTCCTTCCTGCTGGTGCGCGCCCGCCAGGCAGAGCCGGCCGAGCGCCCGGATGTCCACTACCAGCGGATCATGGTACCATTGGACGGTTCCAAACGCGCCGAGTACGTGCTGCCGTTGGCGGTTCAGCTTGCCCAGGCTCAGGGCGCCCGCCTGCTGCTGGTGCATGCTATCTCCCAGCCCGACCTGGTGCCGCAGCAGCCGCTCTCGGCCGAGGACATGGAATTGATCGAACGCGTGATGCACCGCAACCGCAGCGCGGCCGCCACTTACTTAAAGCAATTACAGGCGCGCCTGGGCTGCGAGAGCGAGACCCGCCTGCTGGTCGGCCGGAATGACGCCGACGCCTTGCTGGAGTCGCTGGATTCGGACGAGGTCGATCTGCTCATCTTGAACGCCCACGGCCACTCGGGCGAGGGGCTGCGGCCGTATGGCTCGGTCGTCAGCAGCCTGATTGCCAACGGCTCCTCCCATCTGCTGGTGGTCCAGGACCTGCCCCAACATGCGTTGCGGCCGGCCCACGCTCAAAGCCAGGCTCAGCTGCCGCTGCGCAATGGGGCCAACAATGGCGGCCTGAGCCACCCCGTCGCCTATGGCTGACGTGCTGCCAGCACCGGCCGCCAGCTCTCAGACCCAAATAGCAAATGACGTAGCGCCGGCCGAGCCGGCCGGCGCCAGCAGGCTGGAGCAGAGCGCAAGCCGGCTGGCGGCCCTGCCTATCCAGGAGCGACCAGGCCGGCCAGCCGAGCACTTGCTGCGCCGCCTGCCGGAGCAGGAGCGCCTGCTCCAGACCGCCTACCGTCGCCTGAGCCAGGGGCTGGACGAAGAGCTAGCCTATTCGCAGGCCGGCGAGTGGCTGCTGGACAACTTTTACATCGTCCGCCAGGCCATCGCCCAGATCGAAGAAGACTTGCCGCGCCGCTATTACCGCGAACTGCCCAAGCTGGACTCAGGCAGCGCCTATCACAGCTACCCGCGCGTCTTTGCCATCGGCCGAGAGATCACGCTGCTCGAGCGCTGCCAGATTGACATCGGGCGCGTCGAGCAGTATGCGCGCGTCTTTCAGGAGACGGCGCCGCTGACGATGGGCGAGGTATGGGCCCTGCCCACCATGCTGCGCGTGGCGCTGCTGGAGGCGCTTACCCAGGCCATGGGCCGGCTGATGGGCCTGCTGACCGATGGCGAGGCGTTGGACGCGGCCCTGAATTTCCCCTTCGCCGACGGCCGGGCTGACATCGTGGCCAACGCCATCTCCAGCCTGCGCCTGATGGCGGCCCACGATTGGAAGAAGTTCTTCGAGGATGTCAGCCTGGCCGACGCGGCCCTGCGCCAGGACCCGGCCGGCCTGTACGCCGGCCTGGAGTTCAAGACCCGCGACCATTGCCGCAAGGTGGTCGAAGAGCTGGCGGCGGCCACGCCGGCCGGCGAGCTTGAGGTGGCCCTGGCGGCCGTTCGCCTGGCCGGCTCGGCCCATGCGCTGGATCTCAAGGCGGATCCGTGGGCCGGCCTGGAGCTGGCCCGCGAGCGCCACGTTGGCTTCTATCTGCTCGACGCCGGCCGGGCCGAGTTGGAGCGCCAGGTCGGTTACCGGCCGGGCCTGGGGCAGCAACTGCGGCGCTGGGCGGCGGCCCAGGCGGCCGGCCTGTACGCCGGCGCCATCATCGGCCTGACGCTGCTCATTGTGGCCGCCGTGGTGGCC
>JBOGUG010000290.1:0-1229 GCA_050696115.1 Promineifilaceae bacterium (SeqCode)
ACGCAGGCCACCCGGCCTGCGTCCCTCTCTCGCTTGCCACGGCCCAACGCGGGGCTCGCGGAAAACAAAAAGGCCGCAGGCACTGGAGCGCGCTGCGGCCGGGGACTGTCACATTTATGTAAACTAATCACCCATCAGCAGGCGCAGTGCGGCAAGGCACATCAGCTGAGATGCCTGCCTTGTTGCGGAAATAAAAGGTGTCGTTCATCAAACTTACTCGCAGAGCCGCACCCAGATGGTGGGCGCAGCCGAAACTCTAGCATAAGGGCGCGGCCGTGTCAAGCGCGCTCGCGCCGGCCGGCAGCCAAAAGGCGCTATTCGTCCAGCAATACCACCGGCTCAGTGTAATAGCGCAGCCGGCTGCGGGCCAGCTTTTCGGCCAGCAATTGGTTGAGCCAGGCGCGTTTGGCAGCCAGCGGCTCGTCTTGGCGCAGCCGGGTCAGGTCCGCGTTGAGGCGCAAAATCCGGCCTGGGATAACGAAGCGGGTCAGCCCGGCCGGCAGCCGCTGGCCCCGGCTGGCGACCTGAAAGACGGTTTCGGGGGCGAATTGGGGGAAAATGGCGACGGCCGCCAGCTTTGGGTACTGGGCTTTCAAGCGGCCGAGATCGGTCTGCAGCGTCCGCTCCACCTCTCCCCAGCGCGTATAGGCGTCCACCATGCCATTCATGACCGCCAAGCGGCCGGCGGCCGGGTCGCGGCGGGCCAGCCAGGCACGGCCGTCACAATCCAGGAAGTAGCACAGCGTGGCCGGCTCATGAAGCGCTTCGCGTATCTTGTCCTGTGCCAAGGCAGTCAGCTCCAGGCCCTCGATCTCGGCCAATGTGCTGCGCAGTTCCTCGAAAGGGCGGTCCTTCGAAATCACGTGAAACCACGTGTGCAGGGCGAAATCATCGCCCTCGTGGGGCACTATCTGGACGATTACGTACGGATAGCCCAGCCGTTTAAGGGCGGTAAAGCGGGTGGCCCCGTCGAGGACGATGTAGCGATCCTGAAAGTGCGTGACCACCGGTGGATTGACCAGCCGGCCGTCGCTCTCCAGCCGCTCCATCAGCCGGCCGACCCGTTTCTCGTCCACTGCCTCATGGGGTACGACCTGGCTGATAGGCACGACCTCGAGCGAAAGCGCCTCAGCTGGTTGCCGCGCGCCCATGCTCTTGAGCATGCGCTGGGCCAGGGCCACGGCCGTTTCTTCGGCCGGGGCG
The DNA here is from genome assembly GCA_050696115.1 of Promineifilaceae bacterium (SeqCode). Classification (GTDB taxonomy): domain Bacteria; phylum Chloroflexota; class Anaerolineae; order Promineifilales; family Promineifilaceae; genus UBA11865. The sequence continues at coordinate 1,204 of JBOGUG010000290.1, forward strand.
CGCCGGAAGGAGCTAATGTGTCGGGC
>JBOGUG010000291.1:0-6039 GCA_050696115.1 Promineifilaceae bacterium (SeqCode)
GGCATAAATAGACCAGATGTCCCACAAATTGGGATCCAGGTCGAGCGTCTCGGTCACGGCCGTGGTCGCCGCCTCGCCCATCTCAAGGGCTGTGGTGCTGGAGACCCAGTTGCCGGCGACGATCAGGTCGCGGTCCTCGTCGTCCAGGTTGGTGGCCCCGTAGCCGGCCGCCAGGCGCGAGGCGGTGGTCACCTTATTCTGGGTGATGAGCAGGTTGGACACCTCGACCACCCCGGCCAGCAGGAAGATCAGCAGGGGCAGGAAGAGGGCAACCTCGACCAGGCCCTGGCCCCGCTGGTGCTGCTCTGCGTTCGTTTGCGTCTGTTCGTTCATAGCGATGCTCTCCCCGGCCGGCCGGCCGGCTCGTGTCAATCGTCCCTTTTCATGGGCAGCCGTTGTGAATGTCCGTCTGCAGCGTATCGCTGTTATTGTTGGTGGCCGGTGGGTCGTACTGATCGGCCGAGACGCTGGCAGAATTGGTGACAATGCGCTCCTGATTTGGAGCTGAAACCGTGATGCGCACGGTGACCGAATTGCCGTTGCTCAAGTTGCCCACAGAGCAGGTCAAGACGTTGCCGCCGCCCAGCGTGCAGGCGGCGTTGTTGGCCGAGACGTAGGTCAGTTCGGCCGGCAGCGTGTCTACCAGCGTGATGCCCGTGGCTAGGCTGGGGCCGTTGTTGGTGATCACCAGGATGTAATCGAAAGTAGCCGGCGGATCCACGCACGTCGGCAAATCCTTGGTGAGCGCCAGGTCGGCTTGGGTGATTTCGGTCTCGGCCGTGTCGTCGTTGTCGCTGGGGTCGGAATCGTCCTCATACGAGCTGACGCTGGCCGAGTTCACCGCCTCGCCCGGCGCGTTGGCAAAGCCCTCGATCTGCAGCACAAAGCTGCTGTTGGCCGGGATATTGGGCAGCGAACAGTGCAAGGTGCCGGACAAGTTGGCGCACGGCCGGTTGGAGCTCTGGTAGCTTACCTGGGATGGCAGCACATCTTCGACGACCACCTGGGTGGCGGCCGACGGGCCCTCGTTGAAAACGGTAATCGTGTAGAAAACCGGCTCGCCCACCGTGACCAGTGGCGTGGCGTCCTTGGTCAGCTCCAGATCAACCTGGGTGATCGTGGTGGAGACGCTGTCGCTATTATTGGCCGGATTTTGGTCGGGCATACCGCCCGTGCTGGCGATGCTTACGTTGTTCACAGCCGTGCCGAGCGAGGTCGGCAGCACGCTTATCTGAAAGGATTGGCTTGTACCGGGGGTCAAATCACCCAGGCCACAGGTCAAAATGTCGGCCGCCAGGCTGCAAGTGGGCGGGTAGGACACAGCCGTCACGTTGTTGGGCAGGTCGTCGGTGATGACCACGCCAGGCGCCAGCGACGGGCCATTGTTGGCGTACAGGAGCGTATAGGTGAACACTTTGTTGATGGAGGCCAGCGGCGGGCCCATCTTGATCACGCTCAGGTCGGCCGCGTGGATGAAGGTCTGGACGCTGTCGGCGTTGTTCGACGGCACGTCGTCGGCTTCGCCCAGGCTATCGGCCGCGGCCGCGTTGACCAGCGCGTCGCCGGACGGGAAGTTGGTCTGAAAATGGGCCGTCCAGGTGAATGTATCGCCGGGCTGGATCTGGAGCGTCGTGCATTGGATCGGCCCGCCGGCCGGGGGCGGATCGGTGCACGTCGGGCTGCCGCCGGCCACGAAGGAGACCAGACCGGCCGGGTTCCAGCTGTCTGTGACCACCACCTGGTCTGCCCTGGAAGGCCCGTTGTTGGTCACGCTGAGGGTGTAAACGATGACCTCGCCCAGCAGCACGTTCTCCGGGCCGGTCTTGGTCATCGCCAAGTCGGCGACCGGCAGCACGACTGTGTCCTCCGTATCCGTGTTGTTGGCCGGAAATTCGTCTATCGAGACAGTGGTGGTCACCACGGCCGTGTTGAGCAGGTTGATGCCCTCGGTCACCGGCACCGAGCTAATCAAAACCTGGGCCGTGGCGCCAGCCTCAAGCCGGTCTTGCAAACAGGTGATGATCTGGCCCGCCTGGGCGCAGGAGTCGAAGCCAGCGTCCCAGCTCAGCCCTGTAATCGTGGCCTGCGTATCGGGCGGCATGGTGTCGGTCAGAACCACGTTAATGGCCGGTCCCGGCCCGCTGTTCAGCACGTCAAGCGTGTACGTCAGGGTATCGCTGATGTCAATCGGGTCCTTCGAATCGCTCTTGACGACGCTCAGGTCGGCGCGCGCCTTGACCTCAACCACCACCGGGTTGGAGACGTTGTTGGCCGGGTTGGGGTCCACCGTGTCCACGCCCGCGTCAACGCTGGCCGTGTTGGTGATGATGCCCGGCTCGGCCGGGGTGCGGATTAGGATCTGGACGGTGGCGGTGTTGCCCGGCGGGCCGGCGTTGTCCAAATTGGGCAGATTGCAGCTCAACACGCCCGAATCCAGGTCGCAGGCCCCACCGCCGCTGACGGTCGAGCTGATATATTCTGTGCCGGGAGGCAGCACATCTACGACGGTGACGTCTTCGGCGTCAAACGGGCCGGCGTTGGTGATGACCAGGGAATAACCCAGCTCGGTCTCGGTGAAGGTCCAGGGTGGGTCGCCGGGGTTGGGCAAGGGCGGGGCCAACGCCTTGGTGATGCCCACGTCGGCCTCTGGCGGATCTTCCGGCGTCGGCGGCACGTCGGGCGGGATGGTGCCGGGCACGATCTGGCCGTACTCCTCGTTGGTGCCGACCACCTGGCCGGCAACAGTGAAGGAATCCACGATGACTGAGAAGAGGGGCGTAATGGTCGTTATCTCGTAAAGGACGCGCACGCGCACCCCCAGGCCGGGCAGCCCCGCGAAATCCTCCTGCCAAACGCCGCTGGCGTCCTGGCCCCAGACCTCGGTTGAGAAGGAGAGCGGCTCGCCCACTTCGGCGTTAGGGTCAATTTTCAGGCCAGAGGCGGTGCGCCGGGCCTCGTCCTCAATCGAGCGCACGCGCGGATCGAGGCAGGGTGGAAAGACGAAGAGGCAGTCGTCTTCAAATTGGCCGGTGATGGCGTAGCGCAAGCCTGCCCGGGCCGAGTTCTGCACCGTCAGCCAGGCCTGCAAGAAGCGGCCGGCCTCAATCACGATAAAGATGAACAGAAGCAGGACGACCAGGGTCAGCGAGAACTCGACCAACGCCTGGCCGCGCGGCCGGTCGCCGCGCCCTAGTCGTGGCCGCTTCATGTCGCTGCTTTCTCCCCAAACTGAGATCCGCACTCGCTCACCTGACGCACACTGGGCATCATCGGCCATTATAGCATATTGCAGGGGTGGGTCGCGTTAAATCGGGTACAGTAGCAGAAATTACCTACGGGGCCGCCGCTTTTGAAAATCGGCCGGCCGCGCCTTATACTCACGGCGGCTCCTCATCAGGGTATACGCAGCCAAAGGCCCATGACATCTGTAGCTCCCAGGCTGACCGAGACAGGAACGGCGCCGGCCTTCGATTGGCTCGAAGTCGCCCGGCTGACGCTTATCTCGCGCCGCTTTGACGAGGTGCAGGAGGGCGACCTGGCGCCCAAAGGGCTGGTGACCTACCAGTTTTCGGCCAGCGGCCATGAGCTGGGCCAAATCCTGGTTGGCCTGTCGTTAACCGCGCCCTTCGACGCGGCCGGGGCCTACTATCGCTCGCGGCCATTCCTGCTGGCCTCCGGGCTCACGATTGAGGAGGCTTTCGCCTCCGACATGGCCCGGCCGGGCGGCGTCAGCGCCGGCCGAGACGTGGGCGTGGTCTTCAACCTGCCGCGGCGCGGCCGGGCCTTGGTGCTGCCTATGGCCGGCGACGTCGGCTCCCAGTTCACGCCTACGGCCGGCTGGGCCCAGGCCATCCGCTATCGGGTTGAGGAGCTGGGTGAGAGCGAGCTAGACGGGAGCATCGCCGTGGTCTTTTGTGGCGACGGGGCCGTAGCGACCAACGGCTTCTGGTCGGCGCTGACCCTGGCCACCACGCTGCAACTGCCGCTCCTGTTCGTGGTCGAGGACAACGGCTACGCCATTAGTGTGCCGGCTGCACTGCAGACGCCCGGCGGCGACATCAGCGCCAACCTGGCCGCCTTTGGGGGATTGGCGCTGTGGAGCGGCTCCGGCAGCGATCCGGCCGAGGCGGCCGGGCTGGTGCAAGCGGCCGTCGGCCACGTCCGCTCAGGGGCCGGCCCTGGCCTGCTGCGGCTGGCCGTGCCCCGCCTGAGCGGCCACTCCGGCCACGACAACCAGGCCTACAAGCCGGATGGCCTGCTGGCGGAAGAGCAGGCGCGCGACCCAATTCCGGCGCTGCGCGACTATTTGCTGGCCGAGGGGCTATTATCGGCTGAGGTTTGGGATGCGCTGGCGGCCGAATGTGCGGCCGCGGTGGACGCCGGCTGCCGGGCCGCCCTGGCCCAACCCCAGCCCAACCCGGCCGGGGCCACCCGCTTCCTCTTCTCGCAGCCGGACGCGGCTCAGGAAGTCGGCGGGTTGGTTGGCGAGGGCGTTCTCCAGCCGCCGACCACAGCCGAAGCCCGGCCGGACGACCCGCGCCGTATCAACATGGTGGACGCCATCCGGCGCACCCTCGAATCTGAGCTGGAGGCCAACCCGCGCTGCCTGGTCTTTGGCGAGGACGTGGCCGACAAGGGCGGCGTCCACACGGCTACGCTTGGCCTGCTGGCCCGTTTCGGCCGGCGGCGGGTGTTCGATACCAGCCTCTCCGAGGAGGGCATCATCGGCCGGGCGGTTGGCATGGCCCTGGCCGGCCTGCTGCCGGTGCCAGAGATCCAGTTTCGCAAGTACGCCGACCCGGCCGCCGAACAACTGAACAACTGTGGCACCATTCGCTGGCGCACGGCCAACCGCTTCGCCGCCCCGTTGGTGGTGCGCATCCCGATCGGCTTCGGCCGGAAGATCGGCGACCCCTGGCACAGCGTGACCAGCGAGGTGACCTTCGCCCACACGCCCGGCTGGCAAGTTGTCTGTCCCTCCAACGCCGAAGATGCGGCCGGGCTGCTGCGGACGGCCCTGCGCGGCAACGACCCGGTCATCTTTCTTGAGCACCGGGCGTTGCTGGACGCGGCCTGGGCCCGCCGGCCGTATCCGGGTGACGACTACGGCCTGCCCTTCGGCCGGGCAGCGCGACTGTCGGCCGGCGACGACCTGACCGTCGTCACCTGGGGGGCGATGGTCGAGCGCTGCGAGGCGGCGGCCCGCGACATGAAGGCCGCGGTCGAGTTAATTGACCTGCGCACGCTAGTGCCTTGGGACAAGGCGGCCGTGCTCGAAGCAGTGGCCCGCAGTGGCAAGCTGCTCATCGCGCACGAGGACATTGGCCTGGCCGGCTTCGGGGCCGAGATCGCGGCGACGGTGGCGGCCGAGGCCTTCCTGGAGCTCGATGGCCCGATTGTGCGCGTGGCGGCCCCGGCCGCGCCGGTACCCTTCAACGTTGGCCTAATGGACGCGGTCGTGCCGACGGCTGAGGTAATCCGGGCGCGGATGGAGGAACTGCTGGCGTTTTAGCGGCCGGCAGCCACCCGTTCGGCCGCGTCCCGGCCGTTGGTGTGGGCAAGGGCCGCGCTTTGCCCTTCAGCCGGCTCGCGCGCCTGCTGGTGGGCCACAGAGGCGGCCATAAAGGCGTCAAACAAGGGGTGAGGCCGGTTCGGCCGGCTCTTGAATTCGGGGTGGAACTGGCTGCCCAACATGAACGGATGATCGGCTAACTCGGCGATTTCCACTAGGCGGTCATCAGGCGAGCGGCCGCTCAGCACCAGGCCGTGGGCCGTCAGCAAGTCGCGGTACTGGTTGTTAAACTCCCAGCGGTGGCGGTGGCGCTCGTGCACTAACTCCTGGCCGTAGGCGGCCGCGGCCCGGGTGCCCGGCTCCAGCCGGCAGGGATAAATGCCCAGCCGCATCGTGCCGCCCAGGTCGGCCAGGCCGTGCTGGTCGGGCATCAGGCTGATAACCGGATGGGCGGTCTTGGCGTCAAACTCGGTGCTGTTAGGCTCTTCGCTGCCCAGCACGTGGCGGGCTAACTCGATGCACATGAC
>JBOGUG010000292.1:0-17667 GCA_050696115.1 Promineifilaceae bacterium (SeqCode)
GCCCAGGGCAGCATGGGCCCCAAGATACAGGCGGCCATTAACTACCTGGAAGCAGGCGGCCGGCGGGTGATCATCACCAGCCCGGACAAAATCGAGCCGGCCCTGGCCGGCCGCAGCGGCACGCACATCACGCCGGATGGTTGACGGCCGGCCTGAGGCGGGCGCTGGCGCGCTCACCCACCTCACCTGCCTGATCTGCGGCCGGCGCTACCGGCCGGACGAGGTCGCCTACGTTTGTCCCCGGCACGGCGCCGAAGGCGTGCTGGACGCCGGCTACGACTACGCCGCGGTCGCCCGCCGCCTCAGCCCCGCCAGCTTGGCGGCCGAGCGTGAGGCGTCCATGTGGCGTTACGGGCCGCTGCTGCCCGTGCGGCCGGATTCGCCCCGGCCGCCCCTGCGCGTTGGCTGGACGCCGCTGGTGGACGCGCCCAGGTTGGCGGCCGAGGCCGGCGTGGGTCGGCTGTGGGTCAAGGACGAAAGCCTGCAGCCCACCGGCTCGCTTAAGGACCGCGCCAGCGCCATTGCCGTGGTACGCGCCTGGGAGCAGGGCGCGCCCGTGCTGACCACAGCCAGCACCGGCAACGCGGCCGCCGCCCTGGCGGGCCTCTGCGCCAGCATGGGCCAGAGCTGTGTCATCTTCGTGCCTGAAGCGGCCCCGGCCGCCAAGCTGGCCCAACTGTTGGCCTACGGGGCAAGCGTGCTGCTGGTCGAGGGCAGCTACGACGACGCCTTCGAGCTGTGCCTGGCGGCCGGGGCCGAGTTCGGCTGGTACGTGCGCTCGACGGCCTACAACCCCTACATGGCCGAGGGCAAGAAGACGGCCGCCTACGAAATTTGCGAGCAGTTGGCCTGGCGGCCGCCGGACGCCATCTTCGTCGCCGTGGGCGACGGCTGCATCCTGGCGGGCCTGCACAAGGGGCTGAGCGACCTGCTGACCCTTGGCTGGATCGCGCGCCGGCCGCGCCTCTTCGGCGTCCAGGCGGCCGGCAGCAACTACCTGGCCCAGGCCTGGGAACGGGGCGAGGACGTGCTGACCAAGCCGCCCATCCAGGCCCGAACCGTGGCCGACAGCATCAGCGCCGGCCTGCCGCGCGACCGGCTCAAGGCGCTGGCGGCCGTCAACGAGAGCGGCGGCGCTTTCGTCACCGTCTCCGACGCCGAAATCCTGGCGGCCGTGCCCGCCCTGGCCCAGGGCTGCGGCGTCTTCGGCGAGCCGGCCGGCGCGGCCGCCTACGCCGGCCTGGTCAAGGCGGCCGCAATGGGCCTGGTCGGCCGCAATGACCGTGTGGTGGCCCTGAACACCGGCAGCGGTCTCAAAGACGTGGCCGCGGCGCTGCAGGCGGCCGAGGCGGCCGGCCACCGGCCGCGGCGTGTGCGCCGCCTGGCCGACCTCCGGCCGCTCGTGGGCGCCTCCCTCGCCCCAGATAGCGGCAGCGAAGACAGGGGTGAGGTTGTGGCCCAGGAGCCGGAAGCATGAACGTACGCCCATTTGAGGCCACTTTTGAGGCCTGGAAGGCCTTTGTCCGCGAGTGGATGAAGGTCGAAGGCGTGCCCGGCGCGGCTCTGGCCGTCAGCCACCAGGGCGAAACGGCCGCGGCCGGGCTGGGCATCACCAGCGTCGAAAACCCGCTGCCCGTCACCAGCCGGACGCTGTTCCAGATCGGCTCGATCACCAAAACGTTGACCGCCATGCTGCTGCTGCGCCTGGTGGAGCAGGGCCTGCTGGCCCTGGGGGAGCCAGTGCGCGCCTACCTGCCCGACTTCCAGCTGGCCGACGAAGCCGCGGCCGCCGAGGCCACACTCCGCCACCTCCTGACCCACACCGGCGGCTGGGAGGGCGACTTTTTCCGCGACACGGGCAGCGACGATTTCGCTCTGGCCCGCTACGTGGCCGAGATGGCCGGCCTAGAACAGGTGGCCCCGCTGGGTATGGCCTACTCCTACTGCAATTCGGGCTTTGCCGTCGCCGGCCGCATCGCCGAGGTCGTCACCGGCCGCAGCTACGAGGAGGCCCTGACCAAGCAGGTGCTCGGGCCCCTCGGCCTGGAGAGCTGCTACTTCACCGCCGGCGACGTCATCAGCCGCCGTTTTGCTGTCGGCCACAAGGAGGACGACCCCGGCCGGCCGGCCGTGGCCCGGCCCTGGACCCTGCCGCGCGCGGTCGCCCCTGTGGGCGGCATCGTCAGCGATGTCGAGAGCCTGCTGGCCTACGGCCGCTTCCACCTCGGCGACGGCATCGCGGCCGGCGGCGAGCGGCTCCTCTCGGCCAAATCGCTGGCCGCCATGCAGACGCCCCAAGTCGAGGTCAGCAGCGCCCCGCGCGCCGTCGGCTTGCCCTGGTTCATCTACGACCTTGAGGGCAGCCGCCGGCTGGCGCACGGGGGCGGCACCAAGGGCCAGATCGCCCTGCTGACCTTTGTGCCGGAGCACAACTTTTGTCTGGCGCTCCTGACCAACTCGGACGGCGGCGACCAGGTGACGCTGCGGGCCGCCCGCTGGGCCTACGACCATTTCCTGGGGCTGACCGAGCGCGATCCGTCGCCGCTGCCGGCCGGCGAGGCTCAAGTGGCCGAATACGCCGGCCGCTACACGCGCCCCTACCAGGACCTCGAGCTGACTCCCGAAGGCGGCCGGCTTAGGCTGCAGACCTTCCCCAAGGCCGGCTTCCCCTCCCAGGACGTGCCGCCCAACCCGCCTTCGGAGCCGTTCTACGCTGACCTGTACGCGGCCGACCGCTTCATCGTCCTTGAGGGAAACTATCGCAGCGCGCGCGGCGACTTCGTCCGCCGGCCGGACGGCAGCCTGGGCTGGCTGCGCTTCGGCGGCCGGCTCCACCGGCCGGAGGGCTAGGGCCCGGATTTGGGGATTCGGGGATTGTCTGATCTGCGTTTCGCGCCGGCCTTAAAGCCGCGCCGCTCAAGAGGACGTCAGCCATGATTGACCTGACCATAGATGAAAGCGGGCTGCGACGGGCGACCGCCCGCGCCCGCGAGCGCGGCGTGCGCATTCCGACCTTCAAACAGATGGCCGAGCCGGAGCGCATCCCGGCCGAGGTTCGCGGCCGGCTGGCCAACCTGGGCCTGTGGCAGCTCGACCCGCTCAACCTGTTCCGCATCAACTGGCACAACGAGCCGGTTGAGCGCGGCGGCGGCTTCGGCCGGGTCAACGCACTCGAATTTCCCAGCGCCCTCACCGGCACGCCCGCCCGCATCATCAGCCTGCTGGGCAAGTGGTTCCCCACCGGCGCCCACAAGGTCGGCGCGGCCTTCGGCTGCCTGGCCCCGCGCCTGGCCAGCGGCCAATTCGACCCCAGCCGCCAGGCGGCCGCCTGGCCCTCGACCGGCAACTTCTGCCGCGGCGGCGCCTATGATTCCCACCTGCTGGGCTGCCATTCCATTGCCATCCTGCCTGAGGGCATGAGCCAGGAGCGCTTCGATTGGCTGGAGCAAGTGGCCGGCGAGGTTATCAAAACGCCCGGCTCGGAGAGCAACGTCAAAGAGATCTTTGACAAGTGTGCCGAGCTGCGCCGTTCCGGCCGCGACCTGGTCATCTTCAACCAATTTGAGGAGCTGGGCAACTACCTGTGGCATTACGCCGTCACCGGCCGGGCGATGGAAGAAGTCCTGGAGGCCGAGCTGGGCCCGGCCAGCGTCTTTCGCGGCCTGGCGCTGACAACCGGCTCGGCCGGCACCTTGGCCGCTGGCGATTACCTGAAGGAGCGCTTCTCGGCCGCCAAGATCGCCGCCAGCGAGGCCCTGCAATGCCCGACCTTGCTCTACAATGGCTTTGGCGCCCACCGCATCGAGGGCATTGGCGACAAACACGTCCCCTGGATCCACAACGTGCGCAACACCGACCTGGTCATGGCCATAGACGACGCGGCCGTGGTGGCCCTCATGCGCCTGTTCAACGAGCCGGCCGGGCAAGCCTACCTCGCCCGGCAGGGCGTGGCCGAGGAGGCGATCGCACAGTTGCCCCTGGTGGCCCCCTCAGGCATCGCCAACCTGCTCTCGGCCGTCAAAATGGCCAAATATTTTGAGCTGGGGCCGGACGACCTCCTGCTGACGGTCGCCACCGACTCGATGGCGCTCTACGCCAGCCGGCTGGCCGAGCTGCGCGCGGCCGAGGGCGAATTCGACGCGCTGGCGGCCGCGGCCGCCTTCCACCGCTACCTGATGGGCGCAGCCATTGACCACGTCCAGGAGCTGGATTACTACGGCCGCAAGCGGATTCACAACCTCAAATATTTCACCTGGGTGGAGCAGCAGGGCAGGCTGGCGGCCGAGCTAGAGGCCCAGTGGAGCGACCCCGGTTATTGGCGCGGTGTGCCGGCCCAACTGGTGGAAATTGACGCCTTGATTGAGGCCTTCAACGAGCGTGCCGGGATAGGAAATTGAGGGGCTGGAGGCGTCCTGCTTGCCGGCCCAGCGGCCGGTCGCCCGCGGCGAGCTAAAAGGGAAACGTGTCCGGCCGGGCGAGGTTGTAAGCTTGGGCCGGAAAGCGGGCAGCCACAGGGGGCTGCCCCTACTAGAACGGGAAGGTGTCCGGCCGGCGCTCGGCGATTTCCGGGTCGAACGGGGTCAGCGCCCGACTCTCGTCGAACCAGGCGTATTCGTCGAACTGGCGCGGCAGTTGGGCAAAGAAATAATGGCTCTGCAGCTCCTGCTCCGGCTGGTAAATGACCCCCACTGCTCGCTCCAAGCGCTCGTCCATCAGCCGCCGGCGCAGGCCAGCCACGGCCGGCGCCCTGAGCGGCAGCAGGAAGGCCGGCCGGCCCGAGTCGTGGCACAGCCGCTCGTAGCTCTGGGCGGCGGCCGGGCGCAGCTCCATCACCTGGGGCGCGCCGCCCCACTCTGAAGCCGCCATGACCGTGCCGTGGTCGGTGCCCATGCCGATCAGATGGGCCCCGTCGCCGAAATTGCGCCGGCACAGTCGGCCGATATTGATCGCGCCCCTGGCCCCCATCTCGGTCGCGGCCGCGTCGCCGACGTGCGAATTGTGGGCCCAGACCACGGCCTTGGCCGCTGGGCCGCGCTGGGCCAAGAGCGCCTGCAGCGTCTCGAACATGTGGCTGTCGCGCAGGTTCCACGACGGCCGCGAGCCGTAATACATCAGCCGGTAGTAGCGCTCGGCGTTGGCCACCAGGCGCGCGTTCTGGGCGGTGTCAAAATAGCGGCTGCCATCTCGGCCGATGTACGCCAAGCGTTTGTCCAGCAACCCTTGCAGCGCCGCCACCACCTCGTCCGCGCACTCGCGATAGCGGCCGCTCAGCACGGCCGCGCCGTAGCTGGCCGGCTCGCCCTCCCAGGGGGTCAGGCGGGCGTAGCGCTGGCGGGCCACGGCCGCCGATTCCGGGTGCGCCTCGTCCAAATATTCCAGCACGGCGTCAATCGAGGCGTCCAGGCTGTACAGGTCCAGGCCATAAAAGCCAACCGCCTCGTCCGGGTCCTTAAAGCGGGCGTTGTAATCGCGCAGCCATTCGACGAACTCCAGCGTCTGGCGGTTGGTCCACATCCAGGCCGGGAAGTGGCCGAACGGCCGCCGCGGCCGGCCGGCCAGCGCCGCCTCAATGGTGTGTTCCTCGCTCAGGTAGCCCTTGCCGAAAGCCGAGATGTCTTCGCGCAGCGCCTCGGCCGGGCCGCTGCGCTCGGAGCTCAGCGGCGGGGCCGGCGGGGCCGACGCCAACTGGCGCGTGTAGCGGTCCACCTCGGCGGCGTCGGGCCAGTCGCCCTCAATGGCGACGATGTTGAAGCCTTTGTACTGGATCAACGCCTGGGTGATGCGGGCGCGCAGGGCGTAGAACTCGGCCGTGCCGTGGCTGGACTCGCCGATCAGCACGGCCCGCGCTTCGCCGATGCGCTCCAACAGCCCGCCCAGCTCGACTTCGTCAATCGTGGGAATCGGCTCGGCCGCGGCCGCGATCAGCTCGGCCAAGCTCTGGTCGGGCGTCCAGGACGCGCCCAGGCGGGCGCCCGCGGCCGGCTCTTGGGCCGCCTCGGTCACCAGCGGCACAAAGCGCACCGCGCCCAGCTCCTCTTCCTCAAACTCCCCCTCGGCCGTCTTGCGGTAGCGCTTCAGCTCTTGCAGGCGCAGCGCCGGGCCGATGGGGATGAGCAGCCGGCCGCCGACCGCCAACTGTTCCAGCAGAGCCGGGGGCGGCTCCTCCCCGCCGGCGCTCACCAGAACGGCATCGAACGGGGCGTGTTCCGGCCAGCCCTGGCTGCCGTCGCCCTGGCGCAGCCGGATGTTGGCGTAGCCCAGGCGCCGGAAGCGCGCTTCGGCCGCTTCCATCAGCGCTTGATGGCGCTCAATGGCGTAGACCTGGTCGGCGATGTGGGCCAGCACGGCCGCCGCGTAGCCGGAGCCGGCCCCGACTTCCAGCACGCGATCGCTCGGCTCCAGCTCCAGAAATTCGGCTGTGGCAGCCACAATGTAGGGCTGGGAGATGGTCTGGCCTTCGGCGATGGGCAGCGCCGTGTCCTCGTAGGCGAATTCGGCCAGGTCGGGCGACACAAACGCCTCGCGCGGCACGGCCCGCATGGCGCGCAGCACGGCCGGGTCGCGCACGCCGCGGCCCATTAACTGCTCGGTGACCATCTCTTCGCGCCGCTCGGCGATTGGCTGCATGTCGTTCCGCGCCCGCGCTGCTCGGCCGGGGCGCCAACTACAGTGTGCCCGACGCCGGCCGGATGTTCAAGTGGAGTGCTAGCCGGCGGCCGGGATTTAGTAGCTGGCTACTATAGGCGATGGCCGGGATTAGGCAATTAGGGCGTTTTCCGTGTAGGGGCCGGCCCCTGTGCCTGCCCTGCGCCGGCATCTGCCCAATCGGGCTGCTCGCCCACCAGCCCGTCTAATACCTCGGCAGCTCAGGCTCCACCTCGGCCGCCCAGCGGTTGATGCCGCCCTCTAGGTTCTGCATCCGGCTGAAGCCGTGCTGCCGCAGGCGGCGGATGGCCTCCGCGCTGCGGCTGCCCGTCCGGCAGAAGACCACCATCTCGCCGGCCGTGTCCAGCTCGCCCATGCGCTCAATCAGCTCGCCCAGCGGGATCAGCCTGGCCCCCAGATGCTCCAGGTTCGAAATATCCAGCTCATGCGGCTCGCGCACGTCCAGCAGCACCGGCCGCTCCCCCGCGTCCAGGCGTGCCTTCAGCTCCTGCGGCGTCACGGCCGCCACCCCGTGGCCGTTGGCCTCCAGCCCGGCGTACAGGCTGCGGTCGTGGGCCGGCACGCCGCAAAATTGCTCGTAATCAATCAGTTCGGTGATGGTTGGCTCCGGGCCGCACAGGGCGCACTGGGGGTTCTTGAGCAGCCGCACCTCCTCGAAACGCATGCTCAGCGCGTCGTACAGCAGCAGCCGGCCGATCAGCGGCTCGCCCCGGCCGAGGATCAACTTGATCGCTTCGGTGGCCTGGATGGCGCCGATCGTCCCTGGCAGCACGCCCAACACGCCGCCCTCGGCGCAGCTGGGCACCATGCCCGGCGGCGGCGGCTCGGGGAAGAGGCAGCGGTAGCACGGCCCGGCCGCGGCGTGGAAGACCGACGCCTGACCCTCGAAGCGGAAGATGCTGCCGTAGACGTTTGGCTTGCCCAGCAAGGCGCAGGCGTCGTTGACCAGATAGCGGGTGGGGAAGTTGTCGGCCCCGTCAACCACCACAGCGTACGGCCGCAAGATATCGAGCGCGTTGGCCGACGTCAGCGGCACCGGGTAGCAGTCCACCTGCACATGGGGGTTGATGGCCAGGATGCGCTCGCGGGCGCTGTCGAGCTTTGGCCGGCCGACGTCGGCCGTGCCGTGCAGCACCTGGCGCTGTAGGTTCGACGCGTCCACCACGTCGTAGTCCACCAGCCCGATCCGGCCGACGCCAGCTGCCGCCAGGTACATGGCCGCCGGCGAGCCGAGCCCGCCGGCCCCCACCAGCAGCACGCTGGCCGCCTTGAGCCGCTTTTGGCCGGTCATGCCGACCTCTGGCATGATCAGGTGGCGGCTGTAGCGCCGCATCTCCTGGGGGTCAAGCTCCGGCAACCGGCCGGCAGTCGGGGAAGACATAGCCGTCACAGGCTCCTACGAATGGCGCGCTCGGCGCGCGGCCGACAGTATAGCCCAGCGCCCGGCCGGATACAACCCAGCCCAGGCGCCGGCCGCCGTTCCCCTCTCCCCTCCGGGGAGAGGGGCCATTGAGCTACGTCCCGGCCGCATTTTGGCGGAGGGCAGGCACAGGGGCCTGCCCCTACACGTCGGCCGGTGCCCATTTTGTGGCGCGGGCATCCTGCCCGCGGCCGGGCCGCAGGCCCCGCGGCCGGCCTGATCCGCCCGCCTTCCATTTTGCGGGCTGGAAGCCCGTCCCACCGGCTGATAGACCTGCCGGCCGGCGGCCGAGAACCAGGCGGGCACAGAGGCCCGCCCCTACAAAATCCACACGCCGCCGACCACCCGCCCCGACCGAACGGTAGAGGCAATCCCCTGTGGCTGCCCAATTCCGCTGCCCCCCACGTTTGCCCAATTCCGCGGCCGATTCAATAATAGCCCTTATGTTCGACCAGCCCGACCTGGCCCCGGCCGAAGCCCGGCCGGCCGCCGGCCGCCTCGACCGGCTCTCCGACCACAGCCGGGCCGCCCTGGCCGGCCTGTTCGTCACCTTTCTCTGGTCCACCTCCTGGGTGCTCATCAAATTCGGCCTGGAAGAGGTGCCCGCCATCACCTTCGCCGGCCTGCGTTACAGCCTCGCCTTCCTCGCCCTGCTGCCGCTGGCCTGGCGTCGCGGCCGGCTGGCCCCTCTGCGCGCCCTGCCCGGCCGCGCCTGGCTCCAGCTGCTGGCCCTCGGCCTCATCCTGTACACCCTCACCCAGGGCGCCCAGTTCCTCGGCCTCTTCTACCTGCCGGCCATCACCACCAACCTGCTGCTCAGCTTCACCTCGATCCTGGTCGCCCTGGCCGCCATTCGGCTGTTGGCCGAGCGGCCGACCGGCGGCCAATGGGCCGGGGCGCTGCTCTACCTGGCCGGGGCCCTGCTCTACTTCTTCCCGCTGAGCGTGCCGGCCGGCCAGGCCCTCGGCTACGCCATCGTCGCCGGCGGCGTGTTGGCCAACGCGGCCGCCGCCCTGCTCGGCCGGCATGTCAACCGCAGCCTGGGCTTGCCCGCCCTGAGCGTCACCGTCGCCAGCATGGGTATCGGCGGCCTGGCGTTGTTGGCGGCCGGGCTGCTCGGCCAGGGCTTGCCGCCCCTCAGCCCGCTCAACTGGGCGATCATCCTCTGGCTGGCCCTGGTCAACAGCGCCTTCGCTTTCACCCTCTGGAACCGCAGCCTGCGCGTCCTCACCGCCCTGGAGGCCAGCGTCATTAACAACACCATGATGATCCAGATCCCCATCCTGGCCTGGCTCTTCCTGGGCGAGCGGCCGCTGCCTCAACAGTGGCTCGGCATGCTGCTGGCGGCCGCCGGCGTCTTCTGGGTGCAATTGGCCTGGCGCCGGCCGTGACATGGATGAGATCAGCGGCTCCGTCGAGCGCATCACCTATTACAACGCTGAGAACGGCTACACCGTCCTGCGCCTAAAGCCGGAGTCGAAGGGCATGCTGCCTTTCCGCTATGCCGGCGGCCGCCACGAGCTGATCACCGTCGTCGGCAACCTGCCCGAGGTCAATCCAGGCGAATGGCTGAAACTAGCAGGCGAATGGACCAGCCACCCCAAGCACGGCCGCCAGTTCCAGGTCGAGACCTGCGTCCAGGGGCTGCCGGTGACGGCCGACAGCATCAAGCGCTACCTCGGCTCCGGCCTCATCAGGGGCGTCGGGCCGGTGATGGCCAAGCGCATCGTCGAGCGTTTCGGTGAACAGGCGCTCGATGTCATCGAGGCCGAGCCGGCCCGCCTGCGCGAAGTGCCCGGCATCGGCCCCAAGCGCGTCGGCGGCATCATCCAGGCCTGGGAGGAGCAGCGCGCCATCAAGGACGTCATGCTCTTCTTGCAGGCGCACGGCGTCTCAACCGGGCTGGCCATCAAGATTTACAAGAAGTACGGCGACGAGGCCCTGGCGGTGGTGCAAAACACGCCCTATCGCCTGGTGCAGGACGTCTACGGCATCGGCTTCCGCACGGCCGACAAGATCGCCCAGGCCCTGGGGCTGGCTCACGACGACCCCGACCGGATTGAGGCCGGGCTGGCTTACACTTTGAGCCGCATGGCCGACGAGGGCCACGTCTATGTTCCGCAGCAGCAGCTCGAACCGGAGGCGGCCGAGATCCTGGCTGTGGCCGGCGATAAGATCAAGGCCGTCATCGAACGCCTGGAGTCTGACGCCTTCATTCGCCGCGAGACAATCACATACCCGGCCGGCGGCGACGGCCCGGCCGGGGCGGCCGTCAAGGAGGAGCAGGCCGTCTATTTGACCCCCTTTTACCTGTCCGAGATTCACCTGTCGCGCCGCCTCAAGCGCCTGCTGGAGCATCCCGGCAGCCGGGTGCGTGGCGCCCGGCCGGGGCCGCTGAGTGCCCGCCCCGGCGACGGCCCGCGGCTGACGGCCGAGCAGCGCGCCGCCGTCGAAACGGCCCTTGGCCATAAGCTGACGATCTTGACCGGCGGGCCGGGCACTGGCAAGACGACCACCATGCGGGCACTGCTCGATGCCCTCGACGAGCGCGGCCGCAGCTATGCGCTGGCCTCGCCCACCGGCCGGGCCGCCAAGCGCCTGGCCGAGGCTACCGGCCGGCCGGCCAAGACCATTCATCGCTTGCTGGAGTTTAACCCCGGCGAGGGCTTCGGCCGGAACGAAGACTACCCCCTGGACGCCGACCTGGTCGTCATTGACGAGGCCTCAATGCTGGACCTGGTGCTGGCCCACCACCTGCTCAAGGCTGTGGCCCTAGACAGCCACCTGCTGCTGGTGGGAGATGTGGACCAACTGCCCTCGGTCGGGGCGGGCGACGTGTTGCGCGACTTGATTGGCGCCGGCGTGGCGCCCGTCATCCGCCTGGAGACCATCTTCCGCCAGGCGGCCGGCAGCCTCATCATCCGCAACGCCCACCGCATCAACCAGGGCCAGATGCCGGAAACGCCCAAGGAGGCGGCCGACTTCTTCCTGTTTGTGAAGGAAGAGCCGGACGAGGCGGCCGAGTTGTTGGTGGACATCGTGCAGCGGCGCATCCCAGCCCGCTTCGGCCTGGATCCGTTCGACGATATCCAGGTGCTCAGCCCGATGTACAGCGGGGCGGCCGGCGTCTCGAACCTGAACGAGCGCCTGCAAGCCGCCCTCAACCCGCCCGGCAAGCGGCCGGAGCGGCGCATCGGCGGCCGGCTCTTCCGCCTAGGCGACAAGATGATGCAGACCTCCAACAATTACGACAAGAACGTATACAACGGCGACATCGGCCGCATCACCCAGCTAGACCCGCTCAATCAGATTCTGACGCTCAGCTTCGACGGCGCGCCGGTCGTCTACGACTTCTTGGAGACCGACGAGCTGGCGCACGCCTACGCCATCAGCGTCCACAAGAGCCAGGGCTCGGAATACCCCTGTGTCGTCATGCCGGTGCTGACCCAACATTACATGCTCTTGCAGCGCAACCTGCTCTACACAGCCGTGACCCGCGCCCGGCGCTTGGTCGTCATGGTGGGCAGCCGGAGGGCCATCGCCATCGCCGTCAAGAACAACAAGGTCGCCGGCCGCTACTCGGCCCTCGACTGGCGCCTCACCCGGCCCTAAATCGGCCGATTGCCGGCCGGCCTGCTTTGTGGGACGGGCTTCCAGCCCGTCGGCAGGCGCAGCCCGCGCTCCAACCGCGCCACAAATTGGGCGACGCCAACCGACGTGTAGGGGCGGGCCCCTGTGCCTGCCCTGCTTCTCGGCAAGCCACCGGCCGGCAGGTCAGCTCCCGGCCGCCAACATGGCCGCCTCGCGCCGCAAGCGCTGCAAAAACTCGGCCGACCTCAGATTCCGCTCCAGCAGGTAGCGCAGATAATCATGCATCAGCCCCTCCAGCTCGGTGTGCAGGCTGCGCCGCAGTTGAAGCCCCAGCAGGCTCTCCCAACTGCGCGTCTGCAACTGGCGCAGCGCTTTCAGCGCCGCGGCCGACAGCGGCCGGGCCGCCCGGTCGGCCGGCGCGCAGTCGGGGCACAGGATGCCGCCCAATTCGGGGCTGAAGCGCGCCTCCTCGCCGTCGGCCACGCTCCGGCCGCAGCGCACGCAGTGAAACAATTGCGGCTGGTAGCCGGCCAGCGCCAGCAGGCGCAGCTCGAAATGGCGGGCCGCCAGCAGGTAGTTGTCGCCGGTCGCGTACCAGGCCAGCGCGGCCGCCAGCAGCCGGTACTTGCGCGCGTCGCGCTCGCCCTCCACCGTGAAAGCGTCCAACAGCTCGGCCACGTAGGCGGCGTAGGTCGCCCGCACCAGATCGGCGCGCAGACCCGCATACGCCTCCACCAACTCGGCCTGGGTGATAATGTCTATCTCCCGGCCGCGGGCAAACAGAAAGTTCGTGCGCATGAACAGCTCGACGTGGCCCGTCTTGCGCGTCTGCGGCTTGCGCGCCCCCTTGGCCAGGGCGCGCAGCTTGCCGAAGTCGTGGCTGTAGAGCGTCAGCAGGCGATCGGCCTCGCCGAAGTTGCTGCGGCGCAGGACGATGGCTTCGCTGCGGAAGGTGCGTTCGCGGGCCATTGGGGTTACCCGGCAAAGGTCAGCTCGCCGCGCGCCCGCAGCTCCAGCGGCCGCAGGCTGTGGTAAAAGAAATTGTTGAGCGGCGTCGGCACGCCGGCGGCCGTCCCCAGGCGCACCACCGCCCCCGTCCAGTAGTCGAGCTCGGAGGGACGGCCGGCGCCGATGTCGCGTTGCAGCGACGAGGTGGCGTCGGCCGGCTGGCGCTCCGCCACCTCCAGCGCCGCCTGGACTGCCCCGGCCGCAAGCCTGACGCCGCGGCCGCGGGCCACCTCCGCGATTTCGGCCATCGCCTCCACCAGCATGGCCCGCGTCTCAGGCAGCGTCCGCAGCACACCCAGCGGAGCGCGAGTGACGGCGCCCAACCCGCCGAGCGCGGCCACGAACACCATCTTTTGCCACAGCGCCGCCTGGATGTCCGGCGCGATCTCGGCCTGGATGCCGGCCGCGCGCAAGACCGCCAGCAGCCGTCGCGTCCGCCGCCGCACCCGGCCATCAAGCTCGCCAAAGACGATGGAGGCTGGCCCACCGATGTGCCGGATGTGGCCCGGCCGGGTGAGGAAGCTGAAAATGTACGCCAAGCCAGCCAGGACGTGCTCCTCGCCCAGCGCGGCCGCCAGTTGGCCGGCCGCCTCAACCCCATTCTGCAGGGGCAGCACCAGCGTGTCCCGGCCGATCAGCGGCCGCATCGCCTCGGCCGCTTCGGGCACTTGCCAGCTCTTCACCCCCAGCACCACCAGCTCGACCGGGCCGGCTTCGGCCGGGTCGTCGGTGGCGTCGGCCGGCTGGACACCGAAGTCACCGGCCACACTCTCGACCTGTAAGCCGTGGGCGCGGATGGCCTCCAGGTGGTCGCCGCGGGCGATGAAAACAACCGGGTTGCCCGCCTGGGCCAGCCGGCCGCCGTAATAGCCGCCGGCCCCGCCCGCCCCGAAAACCGCGATCCTCATCCCTTGACCGCGCCCATGGTGAAGCCGGCCACCAGGCGGTCGAGGATGAGGTTGTAGGCTACGCTGACCGGAATGGCGACGATCACGGCCGCGGCCAGCAGCGACTGCCAGAAGAAAACGTCGCCCCGGATGAGCTCGGTCGGCACACCCACGCTCACCGTGCGCGCGTCCGACGCCGATATAAACGTCATGGCGTAGACGAACTCGTGCAGGGTCAGCGTAAACGAAAAGACGGTGACGGCAATCACGCCGGACAGCGAAAGCGGCAGCATGACCTTAAGGAACGACGTGAAGCGGCTGTAGCCGTCCACCATGGCCGCTTCTTCCAGGTCGCGCGGGATGGACTTGAAGAAGCCCATCAACAGCCAGGTCGAGAAAGGCACCGTGATCGTCGGGTAGACCAGGATCAGCGACCAAAGGGTGTTGTTGAGCTCCAGCGCCACCACCATACGAAACATGGGAATGAAGAGCAGGGTGGGCGGCACCAGATAGACCAGGAACATGATGATGCCGGCCCGCTCGCCCCAGCGGCCGGCGAGGCGCGCCAGGCTGTAAGCGGCCGGCACCGCCACCAGCAAGGTGATCAGTACGACCACCACGCCGACGATGAACGAGTTGCGCAGGAAGGCCAAGTAATTGGTGTCCTCGAACAGCAGGCGCAGATTTTCTAGAGTCGGCGGGTCGTTGTAGATGAACGGGTTGTTCTGCGGCCGGTACAGGTCGGTGTCGCGCTTAAAGGTGGTGATAATCATCATCAGAAACGGCGCCGAACAGAACAGGCAGAACAGCCCGATAGCCGCATACAGGCCGATGCTCTTGAGCAGCGAACGTTCCGAACCCATCTCAGGTCACCTCGCGCCGCCGGGCGCTGCGCAGGATCAGAACGGCGACCGCCAGCAGCACGGGAAACAGGAACAGGGCAATGGCCGCGCCTTCGCCCAGCGCCCCGCCGTCAATGCCCTTAAACCAGGCCCACAGGGGCAGCACCTGAGTGTAGTAGACAGGGCCGCCGCGCGTCAGCACAAAGGTCACCACCATGTCGCTGAAGGTCGAAATGATGCCGAACAGTAGGGCGATGCTCATGATGGGCATGATCAGGGGGATGGTTACTCGAAAATGGGTGCGCCAGAAGCCCGCCCCATCCACGGCCGCCTGATCGAGCAGGTCGCGCGGAATGGAAGTCAAGCCGGCCAACAAGATCACGGTCGCCAGGGGCAGCAGGCGCCAGACCTGCACCAGAACGACCGAGGCAATGGCAAGCTCCTCGCGGCCGAGGTAATTCAGGTGCCGGCCGGGGCCCAGCAGTGTGTCCGGCCCCAATAGGCCGGCCTGCTGCAAGAGCCAGTCAATCGCGCTGAACTTGGAGTCCAGCAGCCACAGCCAACCGATGGTGCCCAGCGATATGGGCGTGGCCCAGGGCAGGATGATCAAAGTGCGCGCCAGCCACTTGCCGCGGAACTCCTGCGACAGCAGCAGGGCCAGGATGTTAGCCAGGATGATGATCAGCGCCTGGGCGCCGATGGTGAAGGTGAAGGAGTTCAGTAGGGCGCGGCGGAACTGGGGCGTGGCCAGGACGCGCTCGAAGTTTTCGAGGCCGACGAAGTCCAGGCTGGTGTCGCCCACGCTGACCCCGGTCAGGCTGAAGGCAATGGCCAAGGCGAAGGGGACGCCGACCAGGGCCACGATGTAGGCCACGGCCGGCAGCAGAAAGGCCGCGCCCAGGAAGCGCTCGTTGTCGAGCAGGAAGGGGCCAGAGGTTTCTTTGACGGCGACGGCCGGGCCTTCGTAGACTTTGACGTCTGCCATCGTCGCCCTCAGGCCGGAGCCTCGCCGTTTGGCTGGGCGCGCAGGCCGGTGGCCGGGTCGAAGAACTTCAGCTCTTCTGTCTTGACGGCAAAGCGGTGGCTCTTGCCGGCCGCAATTTGCAGGTTAACGGTCGAAGGCAGCTTAGAGATGACGCCGTGCTGATCGCCCTGGTCGCTAACGCGGCCGTAGAGGATGCGGTCGGAGCCCAGATATTCGACGCGGCTGACGTGATAGGGAAACAGGGAGATCTCCTCGTCAGGTGGGCAGACCTCCTGGGGCACGAAACTCTCCGGCCGGAAGCCCACCAGGTAGTCGCCGGCCTCGATCAGGTTCATGGGCGGCGAGCCGAGGAAAGTAGCCACGAAGGTATCGGCCGGCTCGTGGTAGATCTCCTGGGGCGTGCCGATCTGGCGGCAGGCGCCCTGGTTCATGACCACAATCCGGTCGCCCAGGCCCATCGCCTCGACCTGATCATGGGTCACGAAGATAGTCGTGATGCCCAGGCGGCGCTGGAATTGCTGCAACTCGTCGCGAGCGGCCGCCCGCAGCTTGGCGTCCAGGTTGGACAGCGGCTCGTCCAGCAGCATGACGGCCGGTTCCTTGACCAGGGCGCGCGCCAGGGCCACCCGTTGGCGCTCGCCGCCCGAAAGCTGGCGCGGCTTGCGCTCCAGCAAGCGGCCGATGCCCAGGATCGAGGCGCTCCATTCGACCTTCTTCTTGATCTCGCCGTTGGGCAGCTTCTGGGCCTTGAGCGGGAAGGCGATGTTGTCGAAGACGGTCATGTGCGGGTAGAGCGCGTAGCTCTGGAAGACCATGGCGATTTGGCGCGCCCGCGGCGGCAAGGCGGTGACGTCGCGCTCGCCGATGAAGATCCGGCCGGAGGTCGGCCGTTCCAGGCCGGCAATCATGCGCATCAGGGTCGTCTTGCCGCAGCCGGACGGGCCGAGAATGACCAGCAGCTCGCCCTTGTTAATGGACAGGTCAACGCCGTTGACCGCCTTGACGGCGTCGAAGTGTTTGTGTAGACCTCTTAGCTCAACGATAGACATGCTTAGCTTACCAAACCTCCGCTGCTCAGCATCCCGGAGGTCTCCTGCATTCTGATAAATCGAATACCCACCGGCCCCCTCGCAGGCTTCTCACCATTTTGAGCTTGCCCGCCCTACCGCTCCCCGCTGTAGCCAGCGGGAGGGCCAAGGCGAGGGAGAGGGGGCGAAGCCCCCTCTCCCTCTAGACCCACCCCTTCCCCCGCTCCAGGGCATGGGGCGGCGGCCGGGCCTGCTAGGCGCAGCCGATGAAGCCCTTGTCGCGCCACTTCTGGAAGATGGCCTCGAACTGGGCGTGGGCTTCGGCGACGGCCTCCTCGGCCGACAGGTCGCCGCGCGCCACCTGGCCCATCATGGTGGGGATGATGTGGGCGGCGTAGGCCTCCGATTCGGCCGGATGGGCCACGCCGGGCCAGCCCAGATGGGTCACCCAATCCTGAGCGCCCAACAAAACCTTCAGCTTGTCGGGCGGGTCGGACTCGAAGGGGTCACTGTCCAGCCAGCCGCCCTCTTCGAACAGCTCTGGCGCGGTGCTGGGGAAGGCCGGGAAGTTGTACAGCTCGCTGTTAAAGGTGGCGTCCGAGTAGTTTTCGGTCAGGTGCAGAATGAACTCCTTGGCCGCCTCGAGGGTCGGGCCTTCCTCGACGTAGTTCGGAATGACGTAGACTGACCACAGGTGAGCCGAGGCGTGCTGATCGCCCCTGGGGCCGGTCAGCGCCTGGGTGAAGCCGACGTTGGAGGCCGCGGCCGGGTCAATCTTCTGCAAGCTGCGGTAGGCCGAGATGGAGTTGAGGATGTAGGACAGCTCGCCGGCGATCAGGCCCTGGTTGTTAGAGGCCGCATTCCAACTGAAGACCTCTTCGGTCATGGCGTTCTGATACAGCTCGGCCAAGAAGTTGGCCGCCTCGATGGTTTCCGGGGAGTCCAGGGTAACGCATTCGTTCTCGTCCTGGGTGCTGGCGCCGAAAGACCAGAGTATGCCACGCATGGCCATGTCGGAGTCAATCTCAGACGACAGGCCCAGGCCGAGCGGCACGCCAAACTGTTCCAGGATCTGGGAGCCGCCGTCCAGAAGGTCGGCGTAGGTGGCCGGGCCATCCGGGTAACCGACCTCCGTCCATTTGGCGATGTCGTAATCGCCGGGGTCGGGCACCCAGGCGTGGCAGAAGCCATAGTACATGTCCCTAGTCGGCAGGTACGAGTTGGCCCGGCAGGTGGCGAC
>JBOGUG010000293.1:0-9349 GCA_050696115.1 Promineifilaceae bacterium (SeqCode)
GCTGGGCGCCGTCCCGTTTGCCCTGGCGGCCGTCGGCGGTGGCGCCTTCATTTCGCTGGCTTTCCTCGGCATCTACGTCTTGGCTGCGGCCGGCTCAGCCTATTATTGGATGAAATAGGCTCGACGAAACCACCCCTTGCAGCTTGAGACGGCCGGGGCGCGTCTCTTTCCTGGCTTATGCTGGCCGAACTGTCCATCCGCAACTTTGCCATCATTGACGACCTCAGCCTGAAGCTGGCGCCAGGGCTGAACGTGCTGACCGGCGAAACCGGCGCCGGTAAGTCCATCATCCTGGACGCCATGGCCCTGGTGTTGGGCGAGCGGGCCGACACCAGCATGATCCGGGCCGGCAGCGACGAGGCCCGCGTGGAGGCCGAGTTCCGCCTGCCGGCCGCGCTGGCGGCCGGCCTGCAACCCTTGTTGGAAGCCGAGGGCCTCGAAGGCGAACAAGACGACAGCCTGACCCTGGCCCGCGAGCTGCGCCAAAACGGCCGCAGCATCTGCCGTGTGAACGGCCGGGCGGTCGGGCTGAGCTTACTGCGGGAGATCGGCGAGCGCTTAGTGGACATCCACGGTCAGGGGGAGCATCTTTCACTGCTCAAGCCGCGTTCCCACTTGCCGCTGCTCGACGCTTTCGCCGGCCTCGAAGCCGAACGGCAGGCGGTCGGCCGCCAGGTGAGCGCCTTGCGCGCCGTCCAGCGCGAAATGCGCGACCTGCAGCGGAGCGATCGCGAGCGCGCCCAGCGGCAGGATTTGCTCAGCTTCCAGATTAACGAGATCGGCGCGGCCAATCTAAAGGCCGGCGAGGAAGAAGAGTTGCGCGGCGAGCGCACCCGGCTGGCGAATGCCGAGCAGCTGGCTCAGAATGCCTCGCTGGCGCTGGCGCTGCTGCGCGGCGAGGACGGCGAGGCGCCGGCCGTGGGCGACTTGCTGGCCCAGGTCGAGCGTGCTTTGGCCCAATTAGCGCGCATTGACACGGGGGTCGAGCCGCTGCTGGAACAGTTTCAAGGCCTTAGTTTCCAGTTGGGCGAAGTCGCCCACACGCTGCGCGCCTACCAGGAGGAGCTGGAATTCAATCCCGGCCGGCTGGCATTCGTCGAGGAGCGCCTGGAGCTGATCGGCCGGCTCAAGCGCAAGTATGGCGACGACATCGAGGCCATTTTAGCCTGGGGCCAACGCGCCCAGGCCGAGCTGGAGGCCATCGGCCAAAGTGAGGAGCGCATTGAGGCGTTGGCCGCCCAGGAGGCCGAGCGGCTGGCTGAGGTCGGCCGGCTGGCGACGGCGCTCTCGGCGCGCCGCCGCGAAGCCGCCAGCCGCCTTGCCGAGGCGGTCGAAAGCGAGTTAGCCGCCCTCTACATGGAGAACGCCCGCTTCGAGGTCGCCTTTGAAACGGCCGAAGAAGAGGGGGGCGTCTTAGCCGACGGCCGCCGCCTGACTTTTGACGAGAGCGGGGTTGACCGGGTCGAGTTCTTGCTGTCCGCCAACCCCGGCGAGCCGCTGCGGCCGTTGGCCAAGGTCGCCAGCGGCGGCGAGACGTCGCGCTTGATGCTGGCCCTCAAGACCAGCCTGGCGCGGGCCGATCCGACGCCAACCCTGATCTTTGACGAGATTGACCAGGGCATCGGCGGCCGGGTAGGCGACGTCGTCGGCCGCAAATTGTGGGCCTTAACCCGGCCCAGCAGCCACCAAGTGATCGTCGTCACCCATCTGCCCCAACTGGCCGCTTACGCCGACGGTCACTTTCAGGTCAGTAAGCGCCAGGCCGCCGGCCGGACTACGACCACAGTTAACCTGCTGGAGGGCGAGGCCCAGGTGCGCGAATTGGCAGCCATGTTGGGCACCAACGGCGACCGGGCTAACAGCACAGCCGCCGCCATACTGGAGCACGTCGAGGCCAGCAAACGTGCTTAGGCAGCGGCCGCAAAGCAACTCGCGCTTGCTGGCCACCACTTGCCAATTCGCAGGACCGGTGGTCAAATTCCGGCATCCCAATCTCGGTTCAGGAGGAGAATCCATGCGAACCAAGCTATTTCTGAGCCTGCTTGCGTTGCTGGCGGCAATCGGACTGGCTGCCTGTTCCCAGGAGCAGTTGGCCCAGGTGGCCACCGACGCTGCGCCCCAACTGGGCGCGGCGGCCACTGAGGCGGCCGGCGCCATTGGGTCGGTCCTGCCCACCCTGGAAGCGGCCGCCACCAACGTCGCCCCGACGCTGCAAGCGGCCGCGACCGACGTCGTCGGAGCCGTCAGCGGCGCAGAGGAGGAGTGCGCCCCGGCCGAGGACGGCCCATTGGCGGGCGTGGACCCGCGCGGCCAGAGCATCGTCTGGTGGCACAACCACAGCGGCAGCCGCGAAGAGCAGTTGCTGCCCCTCGTGGCCCAGTTCAACGAGAGTAATCCGTGCGGAATCACGGTTGAGGCCCAGAACCAGGGCGACTACGACGAAATCCGCGACAAGGTCAACGCCAGCGCGGCCGCCGGCGAACAACCGGCCGCCCTCCTGGTAGGCTACCAGAACGACCAGGCCTTCTACCAGCTCAACAACAGCCTGGTTGACCTGAACACCTATCTGGACGACCCCCACTGGGGGCTGACCGAGGAGGAGAAGGCCGACTTTTACGCCAGCTTCTTCAACCAGAGCGTGCATCCCGTCTTCGATAACCAGCGCCTGGGCTTCCCGCCCAACCGCTCGATGGAAGTTCTGGTTTACAACCAGACCTGGTTGGAAGAGCTCGGCTTTGATGGGCCACCTTCTACGCCTGAGGAATTTCGCGAGATGGCCTGCGCGGCCGCCGAGGCCAACGGCGACGGCACCGGCGGCTACATCCTGCGCGATGACGCCTCGGGCGTCGCCGCCTGGACCTATGCCTACGGCGGCGACGTCTTGAGCGAGGACGGCACAGGCTACAACTACGCCGGCGATGCCACCGTCCAGCCCCTGCATTTCCTGAAGCAGTTGTACGACGACGGCTGCGCCTACTTCTTCACCGAAGGTTTCCCTAACCCTGAGTTCGCCGCCCGCCGGGCGATCTTCACCCAAGGCTCCAGCTCGGGCATCCCCTTCTACGCGGCCGATATGACCACCCTGGCCGAGGAGCAGGGGCGCGAGCAGGACGTCTGGGGCGTGACCGCCATTCCCCATACGACGGCCGATCCGGTGCAGAACATTTACGGCGGCGACGTCATGATTACCGCCACCACGCATGAACAGCAGCTCGCCGCCTGGAACTTCATCAAGTGGTTTACCTCGCCTGAAGTTCAGGCCGAATGGGTCAAGATAAGCGGCTACTTCCCCACCCGTCAGGGGACGAATGAGTTCCTGGAGGGCTATGTGGGGGAGAACGCGCAGTGGGGCCAGGCGCGCGACATGTTGCCCTTCTCCTACTATGAGCCGCAGCTGATCTCTTACACGGCCGTGCGCGACGCGACCAGCGCGGCCTTCAACGAGATCATGCAGTTGCCGGCCGGGGCAACCGAGGATGACATCCGCGCCATTCTGGCCGAACTGACCACCTTCGCCAACGACACTGAGGCGGAGCTGATGTCGGAAGTCCAATAGGACGCGGCCGTCTCAACGGCTTTTGAGCGGGCGGGTCAGGTGCTGCCTGGCCCGCCCGATTCTAGCCAGCCTGAATGCCATCCCAGCCCGACATCCCCGAACTGCGCCAGGCGGCCGAAGAAGCCGCCCGCCTCGGCGGCCGGCTGGCGGCCGAATTGCTCAGCCAGCCGCGCCAGGTCGCCAGCAAGGGCTTCCGCGACCTGGTGACCGACGCCGACTTTGCCTCCCAGGCAGCGATCATCTCGTACCTGCGGCAGCGCTATCCGGGCCACGGCTTCGTTGCCGAAGAAAGCGCGGCCGGCCTGCCGCGCGCTGGCGACGTGCTCTGGCTGATCGATCCGGTTGATGGAACGACCAACTACAGCCGCGAAATACCCTTGTACAGCGTCTCGGTGGCCGCCTATTCGGCCAATGGCGATGGGGGGACTGGCTTGGCGGGCGCGATCTACGATCCTAGTCGTGACGAGCTGTTCAGCGCTGGGGCGGGCCGCGGCGCGTCCCTGAACGGCCGGCCGATCCGCGTCAGCCGGACAGCCGAGCTGGCGGCCGCCATCCCGGGGGTTGACTGGAGTCACGCGCCGGCCCTGCGCGAGCGTTTCATTGCCACCCTGAACGGCTTCGCCCACAAGGTGCACACCACCCGCGCCATCGGCTCGGCCGCCCTCGCCCTGGCCTGGGTGGCTGTGGGCCGGCTGGATGCTTACATCAACTTCAGCCTGGCGCCCTGGGACGTGGCCGCCGGCCAATTGTTGGTCCACGAAGCGGGCGGCCGGCTGACTGACGTGGATGACACGCCCTGGCGCCTCGAAGGCGGCGGCTGCGTGGCCAGCAACGGCCGCTTGCACGACGCCTTCATGCAGGCCGCCGGCCTGATCGCCTAGCCTGCTTGCCTGGCCTTTGGCCGCTGGCTACAATCGGCCCCAGGTTTTGGACGCTGGATCAGCTTCACGCCACCGGCCGCAACCGACCGCCCTTATGCGCTGGCCCCCCTACCGACACGTCTTCTTTGACTGCGATTCCACCTTAACGGCCGTCGAGGGCATTGATGCCCTGGCGGCTCTGGCCGGCCGGGCCGGCCGGGTGCGGCTGCTGACCGAGGCGGCCATGAACGGCGAGCGCGAGCTGAGCGAGGTCTATTCCCGCCGCTTGCGCGCCTTGAAACCCACCCGGGGCCAGGTTCAGGCCCTGCGAGCCATCTACAAACGGCACGTCGTCCCCGACGCCAAGGCCTTGCTGGCCGCGCTGAACTTTCTCGGCCACCAGGTGTATATCGTCAGCGGAGGCCTGGCCGAGGCAGTCGTCGAATTTGGCCTTTTCTTGGGTGTGCCGGCCGGGCACATCCGCGCCGTCGGCGTGGCGTATAACAGCCTAAGTGGCAATTGGTGGCGCACCGACGGCGGGCCGGCCGGCGCGGCCGATAGTTACCTGTCGCATCCTCCCCAGGAACTGACGGCCGGAAACGGTAAAGCCGAGACGGTTCGCCAACTGCTGGCCGACAGCGCTGGCCAGGCGCTCTTGGTCGGCGACGGCGCCAGCGACCTGGCGGCGGCCGCCGCGGTTGACCTGTTCGTCGGCTTTGGTGGGGTCGTGGCCCGCCAGAGCGTGGCTCAGGCAGCGCCGGCTTACATCGGCTCAGCCAGCCTAGCGCCTGTGCTGGCATTGGCGGCCGGGCCGGCCGCCCTGGAGCGACTGGCCGGTACGCCCCATGCGCCGTTGGCCGGCCGCTGCCAGGCATTGATTGATCAGGGCGCGTTGACCTTCAACGACGAGCGACTCGGAGCGAAATTTGAGCGAGCATATCAGGCTGTTCATTCCAGGGCCGACTGAAGTCCGGCCGGAGATATTGCAGGCCCAGACGGAGTGGATGATCGGCCACCGGATGCCGGAATGCGCCGAGCTTTTCGGCCGCATCCAGGCCAAGATCCGTCAGGTCTACTTCACCGACTCGCGGGTATACATCAACGCCTCCTCTGGCACCGGCCTGCAAGAGGCGGCCGTGCGCAACTGCGTCGGCCGCAAGGCGCTCAACTGCGTCAACGGCGCTTTTGCCGACCGCTGGCGCCAGGTGACCGAGGCAAACGGCAAGGCCAATGAGGTGCTAGAAGTCGCTTGGGGCCGGCCGGTCTTGCCCGATCAGGTGGCCGAGCGTCTGGCAGGGGGTGACTTTGACGCCGTGACCGTCGTCCATAACGAGACCAGCACAGGCGTAACCAGCCCCATCAAGGAAATCGCGGCCGCCATTCGCGCCCTCCCCAGCGGCGAGGACATCATGATCCTGGTTGACTCGGTCAGTGGCCTGAGCGGAGCCCGCCTGGAGACCGACGCCTGGGATCTCGACGCCGTGCTCACCTCCAGCCAGAAGGCCTTTGCCCTGCCGGCCGGCCTCTCCTTCTGCGCCGTGTCCGACCGGGCGCTGGCCAAGGCAAAAACCGTGCCCAACCGGGGCTACTACTTCGACTTCGTCGAGCTGGAGAAATATCTGGTCAAGGACCAGACGCCGGCCACGCCCGCCATTTCGCTCCTGTACGCGCTGGATCGCCAGTTGGACGACATGCTGGCCGAGGGCATGGAGGCCCGCTTCGCCCGCCATCTTGCCATGCGCGACGCCACGCTGGCGTGGGCCGCTGGCCGCGGCTTCGACCCATTCGCGCTCGCCGGCTACGAGTCGTCCACCCTGACCTGCCTCGATAATAGCCGGGGCCTGGACATTCCCGCCCTCAACAAACATCTGCGCTCGTGCGGCATGATTATTTCCAACGGCTACGGCCCATTAAAAGGCAAGAACTTTCGAATCGCCCACATGGGCGACACCCAGCCGGCCGACATGCAGCAACTACTTGAGGCCATTGACGACTTCTTGGGCCAGGACGAGCGGCCGCTGGATGTTTAGGATCCTCGTTTCAGACAAGCTCGGCGATGAGGGCCTGCAGCGGCTCGAGGTCGCCAGCGACGCCTGCTATGACCTCAAGCCCGACCTGAGCCCCGACGCCCTGGTCGCGGCCGTCGCCGACTACGACGCCCTGATCGTGCGCAGCGGCACTCAGGTGAACGAGGCGGTGCTAGAGGCCGGCCGGCGCCTGAAGGTTGTCGGCCGGGCGGGCATCGGCGTGGACAACATTGACGTCCGCGCTGCCACGTTGCGCGGCATCCTGGTGATGAACACGCCCCAGGCCAACGCCTTGGCCACGGCCGAGCACACCTTGGGGCTCATACTGGCCGTAAGTCGCCACACCGCCCCGGCCCACGCTTCGCTCAAAGCGGGCGAGTGGCGCCGCGCTGACTTCGTCGGCCTGCAGCTCTACCGCAAGAGCCTGGGCATCGTTGGCTTCGGGCGGATTGGCCGGCTGGTGGCTGCGCGCGCCCAGGCCTTCGGCATGGAGGTGCTGGCTTTTGACCCGTTCGTTTCCGAGGAGGTTGCCCGCGAGCTGAACGTCACCCTGGTTGACTGGGAAGAGCTGCTGGCCCAATCCGACTACGTCACGCTGCACACCGTCATGTCGCCCGAAACCGAGGGCATGTTGAGCGCCGAGGCAATCGGCCTGATGAAGTCGGGCGCCATCCTGGTCAATACCGCCCGCGGTAAGCTGGTGGACGAGGTGGCCCTGGCAGCGGCCCTGCGGGACGGCCGGCTGCGGGCGGCCGCGCTGGATGTCTACACCAAGGAGCCGCCGGCCGACAGCCCCCTGATCGGCCTGCCCAACGTCTTGCATACGCCCCACCTGGGCGCGACCACGGCCGAGGCCCAGCGCGACGTGGCGACCCAGATTGTGGATCAGGTGCTGGATGCCTTGCGCGGCTCCGATTTCCGCAACACCGTCAACATGCCCTTCGCGGCCGGGCCGGATTTCGCCGCCACTCAGCCCTACATGTCGCTGGCCGAGAAGATCGGGCTGCTCCAGGCCGCGCTGGCCCCGGCCCCCATCCGGCGTGTCGAACTCGAGGCGCGCGGCGAGACGGTGGATCGGCTGGTGCGGCCAGCGGCCGCCGCCTTACTCAAGGGATTACTGGCCCACGCCCTGACCGAGCCGGTCAACTACATCAATGCCCCGCTCCTGGCCGAAGAGAACGGCGTCACTATCTCTCAGACCAAGGGCATGAGCCTGCCGGACTACCCCAATCTGATCTCCTGCCGCGTGCATTGGGACCAGGGGCAACGCGTGATCGCCGGCGGCCTGTTCGGCGGCTCCCGGCCACGCATCCTGCAATTTGACGATTATCACCTGGACGCCAACCCGGAGGGCGTTGTGCTCATCCTGCAAAATCGAGACGTGCCCGGCGTCATAGGCCAGGTTGGCACCCTGCTGGCGGCGCACGACATCAACATTGGCGAGTGGCGCATGGGCCGCCGCCGGCCGGGTGGTGAGGCGCTCTCCTTTATCAACCTGGATAACGAGCCGACCCCGGCCGTGCTTCAAGCGCTGGAAAGGGTCCCGGCGGTTACCCAGGTCAGGCTGGTCTCATTGTAAAGGCGCCATGCGGGCGCAGCCGGCCCATCTTGGGCCCTTAGTAGGAGGTAAATCAATGGCCAAATTGGAAGCGGTTGAAGGCATTGGACAGGCATTTGCAGCCCTGTTGCGCAAGGCGGGCGTTGGCTCCACCGACGGGCTGCTGGCGGCCGCGGCCGCCGCCCGGGACCGCCAGGAGCTGGCGCGCCAGACCGGCATTGCCGAGGCCAAGATCCTGGAGTGGGTCAACCGGGTGGACTTGTTCCGCATCAAGGGAGTCGGGGAGGAGTATTCCGACCTGCTTGAGGCGGCCGGAGTTGACAGCGTGCCTGAGCTGGCCCGCCGCAACGCGGCGAATCTCGCCCAGAAAGTGGCCGAAGTCAACGGCGCTAAGAAGCTGGTCCGCCGACTGCCAACCGAAAACCAGTTAGCCGACTGGGTGGCGCAGGCCAAAGATCTGCCCAAGGTGGTGACCCACTGAGCGCGTTTCGCGAGCCGCGCGGCTGGCCAAGCTGAAATGGCCACGCCCGGCCCGGCCCAGGCTGCCGAAGGCGCCCTGCTGGCGGGCCTTCGGGCAGTTCTGGCCGGCCGCACGCTCGTCCGGCCGGCATTCGCAGCGGCGCCGGCTGATCTCCTGCGGCTGGCAGCGGCCCAAAACCTAATCCCCTGGCTCGAAGTCGCCTACCGCCCTGGCGAGCTTCCAACTTCCATCGCAGCGGACGTGCAGCGCGAATGCCTCCGCCGCCGGGCGCGCCAGGCGCTGCTGCTCGGCGCCTTTGAAGAGTTGGAGCAGACGCTTGGCGCCGCCGGCGTTCGGGCCATGCCCTTCAAAGGGCTGGCCATGGCCCACCGCCATTACGCCAGCCCCACCCTCCGCTACTTCGACGACCTAGACATCCTCATCCCGGCCGCTTCGGCCGACGCTGCCCTGGCTGTGCTGGCGGA
Organism: Promineifilaceae bacterium (SeqCode); assembly: GCA_050696115.1. Classification (GTDB taxonomy): domain Bacteria; phylum Chloroflexota; class Anaerolineae; order Promineifilales; family Promineifilaceae; genus UBA11865. The sequence continues at coordinate 8,947 of JBOGUG010000293.1, forward strand.
GGCCGGCTACGCGCCCCATCCACGCAACCCGCGGCCGGACTGGCATCATCTACCGCCTCAGGTTCACCGAGGACACCACGCGATGGTCGAGCTTCACCTCGACCCGGCACGCCGGTTCAAGCCGGGATGGGATGTAGCCGGCGTTTGGAGTCGGGCGAGCCGCGCCAGGCTGGGCGCCGTCGAAACCTGGCTGATGAGCGACGCGGACGCCCTGGTAACCGTGGCCCTGCACGCCCGCCACAACCTCTTCGACCGGCTGACCTACTTTTTAGACGCAGCCGTGCTGCTCACGGCGCTTCGGAAACGGCCCAAAGAGCTTGCACGCGCCAGGGAGCTGGCGGCCGAGGCTGGGGTCGCGGCCGCCCTTGATCACCTGTTGGCCCGGACCCACGCCCTCTTTCCC
>JBOGUG010000294.1:0-2529 GCA_050696115.1 Promineifilaceae bacterium (SeqCode)
GCGCTGCCCCAATTGCCGGCAGCCCTTGCCGGCCGAGAACGATGACTTGGTGCTGGCCTGCCCTAACTGCGCTGCGGCCGTCCAGATTGACGACACCGGCCTGAGCCTGGCGGCGCTGCGCTACGCCGCGCCGGCCGGCGCGGGCGGCCCCTGGCCCGAATGGGCGCCTTTCTGGGTCTTCGCTGGCCTGATCCAGATTCACGGCCGCGACAGGCAGGGGTGGGACGCTGGCAGCGAGGGGCGGGCCCAAGCGTTTTGGGCCGGCCGCAGCCGCTTTTACGCCCCGGCCTACGCCGCCACGGTCGAAGTGGCGCGCCAGGCCGGCCGGGCCCTGCTGGAAGACGAGCCGGAATGGCACTTTGTGGAGCCGCCGGCCGGCGTCAAGCTGCGGCCGGCTGTCGTCAGCGCCGCCGACGGCCGCAAGCTGCTGGATTTTATCGTCGTCACCATCGAGGCCAGCCGCAAAGATTGGCTCAAGAGCCTGGACTACAGCCTGGAGCTGGTCGCGCCGGAGTTGTGGGCCCTGCCGGCCGGGGCCTGGCGCTGGGGGCCCTAGCTGGGGCCGCCAGTCAGGAGGGCTGATGGCAGTCGAGATCGAAAGGGTTGAAAGCGACAGGCAGTTGCGCGAATTTATCCGGGTGCCCTGGCGCGTCTACGCCCAGGACCCCAATTGGGTGCCCTGGCTCTATTTCGAGCGGCTCGAGTTTTTCAATCGGGACAAGAACCCATTCTTCCGGCACGCCGAGGCCGACTATTTCATCGCCCGGCGCGACGGCCAGGCGGTGGGCGTCATCTGCGCCCTGATCAACGGCCGCCACAACGAGTTTCATCAGGAGAACGTGGCCCATTTCGGCGTCTTTGAGGTGCTGGATGACCCGGAAGCGGCGGCGGCCCTGCTGGCGGCCGCCTGCGACTGGGGGCGCGAGCGGGAGGCCAGCCACATTCTGGGCCCCATGAACCTCTCGACGAACGACGAGTGCGGCACGTTGATCGAGGGCTTTGACCGGCCGCCAGTCGTCCTGACGACCTACAACCCGCGCTATTACCTGGAGTTCTTTGAGCAGGCTGGCTTCAGCAAGGCGATGGATCTGCTGGCCTGGAACAACGATTTGGTCGAGCGGGCCAAGCCGGGCGGCCTGCCCGACCAGCTCATCCGCGTGGTGGGCAAGGTCAAGCAGCGTTACGGCCTGAACATCCGCAGCATCAACCTCAAAGAGTGGGACCACGAGGTTGAGCACATCAAGCGCATCTACAACAGCGCCTGGGAGCGCAACTGGGGCTTCGTGCCCATGACCGACGCCGAGATCGAGCACCTGGCTTCCGGCCTGCGGCCGATCATTGACCCCGAAATCGTCTTCCTGGTCGAAAAGGATGGCCAGGCAGTTGGCTTCGCCTTGTCGGTGCCCGACGTCAACGAGGTGCTGCACAAGCTCCGGCCGGGGCCAAGCCTGCCCGCCTCCTATATCGCCGCCGGCCGGATGATCCTCAACCGGCGCAAGCCCAAGCGCATCCGGGTGCTGGCCCTGGGCGTGCTGCCCGAATTTCGCAACAAGGGCGTGGACGCCCTGATGTATTTCGAGACGGCTCAGCGGGCTGTGCCCCGCGGCTACACTTGGGCCGAGGCGTCCTGGATCCTGGAGACCAACGACGCCATGAACCGGCCGATTGAGTTGCTCGGCTCCGAGGTTTACAAACGCTACCGTATCTATCAGAAGGCGCTTTGATGGAAGAGAGTATGAGCAAAACCATCGTTTCAAGCCCGGCCGCGCCGGCCGCCATGGGCCCCTATTCGCAGGCCGTGCGCGCCGGCCGCTTCCTGTTCCTGGCCGGCCAGCTCGGCCTGGATCCGGCCGCCGGCCGGCTGGCGGGCGACGACGTCGCCGCCCAGACGGAGCAGGCCATACGCAACCTGGAAGCGGTCTTGGCCGCGGCCGGGGCCGGCCTGGGCGACGTCGTCAAGACGACCGTCTTTCTGCGCTCGATGGCCGACTTCGGGGCCATGAACGAGGTTTACGGCCGCCATTTCTCGGCCGATCCGCCGGCCCGCTCGACGGTCGCGGTGGCCGACCTGCCCCGCGACGGCGCCCGGGTAGAAATCGAGGCCGTGGCCTTGCTGCCCGGCTGAGCGGGAGAGCCACATGACCGGCGAGACGATCCTGCTGGTTGACGACGAGGCCAACATCCGCGACCTGGCCCGCCTCTACCTGGAAAAGGCGGGCTACCGGGTGCTGGCGGCCGCCAGCGGCGCCCAGGCGCTGCAACAGGTCAGGCAAGAGCCGCCGGCCCTGATGGTGCTTGACCTGATGCTGCCGGAGGTGGACGGCCTGGAAGTCTGCCGCCAGGTGCGGGCCAGCAGCAACCTGCCGATTATCATGTTAACCGCCCGCGCCGACGACGTGGACAAGATCGTCGGCCTGGAGTTGGGCGCCGATGACTACCTGACCACGCCGTTTAACCCGCGTGAATTGGTGGCTCGCGTGCGGGCGCTGCTGCGGCGCAGCGGCCCGGCCGGCCAGGCCGGCGAACGGC
>JBOGUG010000295.1:0-3495 GCA_050696115.1 Promineifilaceae bacterium (SeqCode)
CCTGAAGCCGATTGAAGTGCTGTGGGGCGCGGCCGTCAGCCTGGCCGTGGCCCGCTTTACCTATCGGGGGATGGCCTTCGATTACTTCAGTTGGGCCTTCAAGGCCGGCCGCTGGGCCGCGCTCGGCCGCCTGCTGCTCGCGTTCGTGCGCCAGTTGGTGGCTCAGAACGTCAGCCTAGCCCTGCGCGTCTTCCGGCCGTCGCTGCCCATCCGGCCGGGCATCGTCGCCGTGCCCACCTCGCTGCGCTCGGCCGGGCAGCTCAGCCTGCTGGCCAGCCTGATGAGCCTGACGCCCGACACCTTGACGATGGACATTGATCGCGAGGCGGGCCTGATTTACGTCCACTGGATTGATGTGCGCGCCACTGAGCCGGAGGAGGCCCGCCGGCTGATCTCGGCCGACCTGGAGGCGCGCATCAAGGCCTGGCTGGGCTGAGTCGCATCGGATGCCTGCCCCGCTCGTTTTCATCCTTGAGTATTCGCTGGCCATCGGCCTGAGCCTGATGACCCTGCCGCTGCTCTACCGGCTGTGGCGCGGCCCGACCACGGGCGATCGGCTGCTGGCGCTGGAGCTGATTGGCGCCCTGGGCGTCCTCATCTTGATCGCCCTGAGCGTCATCGCCGGCCGGGCCATCTACCTCGATCTGGCCATTCTGCTGACCCTGTTCAGCTTCCTGGGCACGCTCATCGTGGCCCGCTACCTGGAGCGGGGCCTGCTCTGATGAATTTGCTCGACGGCGTCGTGCTGCTGCTTTATTTGGCCGGCCTGTTCTTTAACCTGGCCGGGGTGGTGGGCATTTTGCGCCTGCCCGACCTCTACTGCCGGCTGCATTCCAGCTCCAAAAACACGACCCTGGGCGCCTCTTTGGTCATCTTTGGCCTGGCCCTGCGCCAGCTCCAGCAGGGCTCGCCGCCGGCCGCGCTCAAGATCCTGGCCCTGGCGCTGTTGACCCTGGCGGTGACGCCCATCGCCTCGCACGCGCTGGCGCGGGCAGCTTACAAGAACGGCTCGCCGCTGGCTCCGATTACGGTGGTGGATCAATACCTGGAACGGGTGAAGGAGGACTGATGTTCGCGGCCGTCAACCTGGTTCTGCTGCTTGGCCTGGTGGTGTCGGCCGTGCTGGTCGTCACCATCCGGGGCGTCGTCAACGCCATTATCGCCTTCTCGGCCCTGGGCGCCTTTCTGACCCTGCTCTTTTTCCTCTTTCAAGCGCCCGACGTCGCCCTGTCGGAGGCGGCCGTGGGTACCGTGGCCACGCCCCTGGTGCTGCTGATCGCCCTGGCCAAGATCCGCGGCCTGCTGGACGATCCGGCCGAGGCCGAATGAGCAGCCGCGGTCTGTTGTTGGGGATCGGGCTGCTTGGCCTGGCGGCCGTGTTGGGGCTCGCCTTTCTGGAGGCCGGGGCGACCACGGCGCCCCTGGGCCGAGTGGCGAGCATCTACAACCTGCGCAGCCTGGAAGAGGTCGGCGCCACCAACGTCATCAGCGCCATCAACTTTGACTGGCGCGCCTACGACACCCTGGGCGAAGCGACCATCTTGCTGACGGCCGCGACGGGTGTGAGCGCCCTGCTGCGCCGTTACCTGCAGCGTCGGCGCGAGACCGGCATCTCCTGAGATGGCTGCCGCCCAACGCCGCGTCAGGCGGCGCGACATCGAGCGCCGGCCGGAGATGACGCTGCTCGTGCGCGTGATCATCCGGCTGCTGCTGCCCATCATCCTGGTCTTTGGCGCCTACCTGGTTACTTACGGCCACCTGACCCCCGGCGGGGGCTTCCAGGGCGGCATGACCCTCGTCGGCGCGCTGATGATCGCTTACCTGGCCTTCGGCTATGAATCGGTGCGCGGCTACGGCCACGAAGCCCTGGACTTGCTGGAGCACGTGGCCGCGCTGGCCTATCTGATCATCGGCCTGCTGGGCATTCTGGCGGGCGCAAATTTCCTGAGCAATATCCTGCGCAGCGGTGAGCCGGGCGAGCTGCTGTCGGGCGGCATCGTGCTCGCCTTGAGCCTGGTCATCGGCCTCAAGGTCGCGGCCGGCACGCTGCTGGTGCTGCTCATCCTGCTGGCGGCGCTGCAAAAAGGGGACACGTGAGCCCCTTCTTTCTGAATTACGCGGCCGCCATCTTTCTCTTCCTGGCAGGGCTGTACGGGCTGGTGCGCGAGCGCAACGCCGTGCGCCTGATCTTGAATCTCGGCCTGATGGAAAGCGCCACCTATTTGCTGCTGGTGGTGGTCGGCTACCGCCAGGGCGGCACGGCGCCCATCTTCTATGAGGAGGAGGTTATCCCCGGCCAGATTTTGGTGGTGGATCCCATCGTCCAGGCCCTCACGCTGACCTCCATCGTCATCGGGGTGGCTATCCTGGCGCTGGCGCTGGCGCTGGTCATCCAACTGGCGCGCCACTATCGCACGCTGGACACCGGCCGGATCCGGGAGCTGCGCGGCTGATGGCCGACGCCTGGCTGCTGGCCCCCATCCTCATCCCGCTGGGCGCCGCCTTCGGGCTGCCGCTGGTGCGCCGCCTGCCGGCCGGGCTGCGCGCCCTCCTCTGCGTGCTGGCTATGGGCTTGACACTGGGCGTCTTGCTCCGCTTTGGCCCGGCCGTGTTGCGCGGCGAGACGCTGGTCTATTGGCTCGGCGGCTGGGCGCCGCGCGCCGGCGCGGCCGTCGGCATCAGCCTCAGCCTGGACGCCTGGGGCTGGCTGGTGGCCGTCGTGGTGGCCCTGGTGGGGCTCATGGCGACCCTGTATGCGCTGGTTGACATGCGCGGCGAGAGCGGGCTGGGCGCGTTCTACGTGCTAGTCATGCTGCTCATGGCCGGCCTGATCGGCTTCTGCCTCAGCGGCGACCTGTTCAACCAGTTCGTCTGGCTAGAGGTCTTCTCAGTGGCCGGCTTCGCCCTGACCGCTTTCCACATTGACCAGCCCAAGGCAATTGAGGCGGCCTTCAAGTACCTCATCACCAATTCGCTGGCGACCTTTTTCGTCGCCATGGCCCTGATCCTGATTTATATGCAGACTGGGGCGCTCAACCTGGCCCAGGTGGCCGACAGCCTGGAGGCGACCCCGGCCGGGCTGGTGGCCGTCGGCCTGCTCATCGGCGGCTACGCCACCAAGGCGGCCATTCTGCCCTGGCATTTCTGGCTGCCCGACGCCCACGCCACCGCGCCGGCCCCGGTGAGCGCCATTTTCTCCGGGGCGCTGATCCACGTGGGCATCTACGCCGTTGGCCGAACCCTGTACAGCCTGACGCCTTCCCCGGCCGAGGGCGTCTTTCAGGGCGTGCTGCTGACGGTGGCCGGGCTGAGCATGCTGGTTGGTGGGCTCCAGATGGTCCAGCAGAGCAACATCAAGCGCATCCTGGCCTACTCGTCGGTCTCCCAGGTGGGTTACATCGCCCTGGGGCTGGGCCTGGGCACGCCGCTGGGCGCGGCCGCGGCCGGCCTGCACCTGGTCAGCCACGCCCTGCTGAAGAGCAGCCTGTTCATGGG